>JYNY01000203.1 GCA_000954095.1 Candidatus Omnitrophus magneticus
TAACATTTTTGGAGTGATTCCCTTTATTTTTTTAGACGTTTACCGGACAGGATTGAAATTCGTCCGGAGTAAAACGACTTGACGCATCCATTTGCTGTGACCGCCCTGAATAAAATTCTTCATACGTATCTGTCCAAATTCTTTCAAAAGGTGCATTGATCGATACACCATATCCCATAATTGTTTTATATTCAGCTATATCTTGAGCCACTATTTTCATTAATTCAGTTATATCTCCTGAACCCATCAAATACTTCTCTATGCTTACACGCATATAAATTTTATTTATCGTAAATTGTAACCATATATATTTTTCAGTTATTTTATCAGTAAAACTATCCAGTAACTTGTAATCATTTTCGGCACCTTTCCAGTCTTGCGGTAACAACCCTTCAGCTTTCAAGATATCCAGCAACACGCGGGACGTTAAACCCATAGCATTTTTTTCATGTATTATTTTGTATAATAATTCTTCCGTTAAGATTTCTGACAAATCTATGGAGGAAACAATTTTTTTCTGCTCTTCTTCATTTTGTAATCCCTTTAACTTCACTCCGCCATTTTGATTTTTTATAACTTGCATTTCTATTTTTTCACCATTTTCGTCATAAAATATAACTGATATATTTTTTTCTCTTTTCACTATCTCTATGCTTTCAAGCATCTCTTTAAATTTTTGAGAAGAAAATCTATTTTTTTTCTGCTCTTCCGTTCCGCCGCAATATACCGATTCATACGCGCTTACCCATAAAGGTATAATACTTTTATGAGATTTACCATCATACCGCGCTCCTCCTAAAGTCAACGCCGCTACTTCCCTAAATTTTTCCATATCTCCATGCGCGAAATACGCGCCTACCGCAATATTGTATTTACCGCTTTCCAAAAGTTTTTCATAGGGCCTCACTTTATTTGTAAGAACCGCCACATACGGCCTTTCTTTTCCCGCTTCGAATTTAGGGACTATTACCAAATACGACAAACCGTTTTCTTTCATAAGTTTTGTCAAACCCTCTGTGTGATATCCGCCTGTCACAAGTGCCGCTACTTTTTTATTTTCACGCGACATTTTGTTAACAGTATTTTCTATCATCACCCTGTCACGGCTTTCAGCTGTCTTATAAAATTCTAAAGCGCCTTTCATTCCTGACAATATTTCGTTTATGTCATATCCGACGGTAATAATTATGCCATATTTTTCACATGAACTTTTTATAAATCCGCTTATATTTTCCGCGTTATAAAACACCATATTCCTGTCTATTACGCTGTAATCATTATTAGTAAGTTCCATACTGTATAACTTTTTCAACATATATATCAAAACCATAGTTTCATACAAAGCTTCCTCATCCTTTGTCCTATAAAGTTTCACTCTTAAAGTGTTCTCCAATAATTCCAGCTCGTTATAAAGCGCGAAAATATTCAATCTGTCATATCCTGAAATATATTTAATAAATCGCGCGAGATTTTTATAATTATTTATATCCACAGAATACGTTTCCGCCAAAACAGCCAAATACAGATGAAACGCGAAAGCTGAAATTTTCTCTTCCTTAAACTCCACTGATTTCTGAACAAGCACCTCTAAATCTTTTTTAGTTATTTTTTCATTCAGAACCCGTACTAATTCATGGCGTTCGGCATTAGCTTTATTAAAATCTATTGCTTTTTCATCCTCTATTAAACCTATTAACCGATCGGCTTCCTGATATTTGGTTATATCAACGTTATATTTTTTAACAAACGCTCTGACACTTTCCCAATATTTAGAAAATGTTATTTTTTTTTCTTTATGTTCCCATGCTATATTATTGAAAATATTAAGCTCCACAGAATAAATCTTTTTCTCCATTCTTTTTAACTGACTTAAAAGTTTATCCAACATTTCAATCAATTTTGTCCGATTTTCTACTACCACGCAAAAATCTTGGACGTTCTTTTGATAAAGTTCATTATTTTCTATGCCGTAAAGTGGAATATTTTTTTCGCGCGTGACTGAAAAAAATTCTGTCGCGCCTAACCGTCCCTCTTTCATTAAATATTCCGCTGTTCCTTTTTTGATTTTTTCATCAGGAAATGTTTTTAAAATTGAAGTATCAATATATCCACTAGCGCCTTCTAACGCGATTAAATCTAAATTGTAATTTTTAGATAAATTATCTAATAACTCAACTATTGAATATTGCGCTGAAAGAGACGCGTGCGCGTCTTGAATATGAAAAATCATTCTGTCGTCTTTCCCTGAAAAAACTTCTCCTTTTGTAGCCATGTTATAAGGAATATCAATATTTCTATTCGCCCTCTCAACTTGCGCGAGCGGCGCGCCCAGCCCCGCGGCCTGCGGAGAAAATGCTTTAGATAAAACTTCTTCTCCTCCTGCCCAGACTATATCCTGATATAGAAATAATCCCGCAACAATAACTGCTACTACTTTAACCCAAACAAATTTCCCTAACCTAACCAAAAACATTTCTTTTCGCGTTTCCATTTTAAACCTCCAGTGTTAAAAAAATTTAAAAAAATAATATAAAATAGCAATTTAAAGACCTAACAAAATAATATTTTTATATTGTAGCATAAAAAATTTTGAAAAACAATAGACAAAAAACTAAATATTTTCTTCTTAACTTACGGTGCGTGGTGGCAGGGCGAGTTTTTATGACTTTTTTAGGGGGCGCGATGGGAATTTGGCTAAAAAAAAAGGGCCCGCGCGCGGCATGGGCTTTTTTAGCCGGCGCGCTATAATTGTATACGGCTAAAAAAGCCTTTTTTTGAACATGTTGGGTGCGCGTAAAAAATAAAAAAAATGAAATTTTTTTCATGCCGCGCGAATCCCGAGCAGTGTTTCATGTTTCTGTTTCTTAGCGATATCTGTTATAATCTAAAAAAATTTATTTATAAATTTATTTGGAGGAAATTTTACAATGAAAAGTAAACGATATTTTAATACAACCGGTTTTTGCCGTCCTGAAAAACATTATATGTTGGATCCATTAAGAAATCAGAGTGTAATCTTTGACCTTATTGAAAAAGAACAATACTTCACAATCCACGCGCCGAGGCAGACTGGAAAGACTACACTTCTTCATGAATTGGCGCATAGATTAAATAAAGAAGGAAATTATATTTCAGTAGTGTTTTCCGTAGAGTCCGCGGGGTATCGGTCTATAACTGAAGAAACCGCGAATTTTAAAATAATAAATTCGCTTTACCAAGCATGTGAATTATTTTTACATAAAAAATTATGGGCACCCAAACCAGTCATAACTAAAAAATATTCATTACAAGATTATTTGAATAAATGGGCAACAACGCAAACTAAACCTATCATTTTATTATTAGATGAAATAGACTCATTATATGATGACGTATTAGTATCTGTACTTAGACAATTACGAAACGGATTTCAAGGCAGGCCCAAACATTTTCCATCAACCATAGCGCTTGTGGGATTAAGAGATGTTCGTGAATACAAAACAAAAGTCCGTCCGAGTGAAGCGTCATTAGGCTCAGGCTCGCCCTTTAATATCAAAGCTGAATCAATTCTTTTAGGGACATGGACAAAAGAAGAAATAACAGAATTATACAGCCAGCACACAAAAGATACAGGGCAAGTATTTTCTAAAGAAATGATAAATAGAATTTATGAATTAACCGGAGGCCAGCCGTGGCTGGTAAACGCGGTAGCTAATGAAATAGTGGAGAAAATATTAAAAAGTGATTTCACGAAAAAAATAACACTCGCTCACGCGGAAGAGGCGAAAGAAAATCTTATAAAGAGGCGTGATACGCATTTAGATAGTTTATTAGATAAACTGAAAGAGCCCAGAGTAAAAAATATTGTCAGTGCTATTATTAACGGCGATTCTCTTGTATATGACAACTTCAATGATGATCTTTTGTATGTTATGGATTTAGGCATTATCCGCAAAGAAAAATATGACATAATTTTTTCAAATGAAATATACCGGGAAATAATTCCGAGAGTTTTAAACTTTTCTATGCAAGAAAACATTAGAGAAGAAGGCACTACTTCTTGGTACATAAAACCCAATGGTAAACTCGATATGGATAAATTATTAAAAGCGTTTCAAGCGTTTTATCGTGAAAATTCTGAAATGTGGCTTGAAAAATTTGATTATAAAGAAGCAGGACCGCATTTACTTTTAATGGCGTTTCTGCAAAGAGTAATAAACGGTGGTGGCAGGATAAATCGTGAAATGGCAGTTGGAACAGGGCGAACTGATTTACTTATAGAATTTAACGGAGATAAATTTGTTTTAGAATTAAAGTTAAAGAGACTTCCTTCCGCGAGACAAAAAGGCTTAGACCAAATCTCACGCTACCTTGACACGCTCGGCATGACAAAAGGGTATCTGATTTTATTTGAAATAAAACCTTCCAGTATTATTCCATGGGAAACTCGTGTTAAATGGGAAGATGTTTCTTATCAGAATAAAAATATTACTATTGTGGAAATGTAATATTTTTTAGTTTTGATGGTGAATATTTTTGGTCCCGAAATATTAGATAATTACTAACCGCTTAGTGGTTACGTTTTCTTTGGCATAAAAGAATAATATTTCTCAAATCATCTTCATTTTTAGCTTTCATCCATTTTTCAGGGAAGGAAGTGTCTTGAACAATTTGGGCTATCGCGGAAAGCGCTATTAAGTGAAAAGGCCGTTCATCTTTAGTTCCTACTATGACAAATACCGTCTTTACTGGATTTTCAGAATCGCAAAATATAATTCCTTTTTTAGAGCGCGCTAGAAGGATTTCAAAACTGTGGCCCTCGCCTGTTATTATGTGGGGGATAGCGATTCCCGGGCTTATAGCAGTACAGCCTTTACTTTCACGTTCTTCAAGGAGTCTATATATTTCATCTGTGTTAACTCCGGTGCGTGACGCGAGTTTTTTCGCGGCGAGTTTAAAAAAATCTTGTCTTTTCATGGGCTGGTCAATATCAAGGACTATACATTCTCCCATAATTTGGTCAAACCTATCTTTTATGATATCGTCACGTTCTTGTATTATTTCTTTTAATTCCTCTTCTTTTGTGATATTCATGCCGTCTTTATCTATAATTTTTGCCATAAGATGGAGTAACGCGAAATCTTTTTGACATCGAATCCGTCCATAAAACCAGTATATCGCGATACCCGCGGCGCATAAAAATGAACTTACAAATAGGGCTATTTTACTCATGTTTATTACTAAAAACCAGCAGGAGATAATACCGAAAATTTGAAGCCACGGATAAAATGGAGTATAAAATTTTGGAGTATAAGTTTTTATGCCGCTTTCGCGCATGATAATAACGCATAAACATGAAAATATAAAAGTAAGGATAAGTACGGTAGATCCGACTTCAATCAAAATATTTAAATCGAAAAAAGTAAATATTGCTATAAGACTTCCGGTCAGTATGATAGAAATAAATGGTGTTTTAAAAACAGGATGAGTGATAGATAGAAACTTTGGAAGCAGACGGTCTTTACTTAACGCCGCGGGATATCTAGTAGCCAGAGCAATACCCCTTTTTGTTGTTGAAATTAATACTAATATTGCCCACATGCTTAGAATCCATTTGCCGTAAAGGCCGGTTACTAGGTACACGCTCTGGACAATCGGAGTTGGAGAGGAGTAAAAGTTTGACGGCCCTAATATTCCTAAAGTTACAAATATAATTAAAGTGTATAATATTCCGCCTATCGCTAGAGAAAGTATTAAGCCGGTAGGTATGATTTTATCAGGATTTTTCATGTCTTCCGCTACAGAAGCTATTTTTAAAAGTTCTCCATAAGATATGAAAACAAAACCGGCTGTTGTAATGACGGGTGTTATTCCGTGAGGCATAAACGGCCAAAAATTATCTAGATTGACACGAGGTATTCCCATAATGAGATAAATTGTTAAAAATATAATAAACCCCAAAATAAGAATAACTTGAAATCTTATAATATCTTTTATGCCGATAAGACTGAGAATTGAAAAGAGAATACAAAAGCCTATCGCGATTAAATGAAAATTGAGATTATTAAAAATAGGCGATATAAAAAAAGATATGCTCATTAAAAGAAACGCGCTTCTTAGGCATAGCGAAAACCATGTTAAAATGCCGTCAATCGTTCCGATTGCCGGTCCCATGCTTCGCACAACGTAAAAATATGTTCCGGGTGATTTTAGCGTGGAAGAGATGAGTTCCGCTTGGCTAAGCGCGCCTGCGATCGCGAATAACCCGGCAAAAAAATATGAAAATATCAGCGCGGCGCCTGTTCTGGCGTAAGCGAGCGCGGGTAAGACTAAAAGCCCGCAACTAATCATTACTCCCACGGTGATACAAAAAATATCTAATAAATTTACTGCTTTTTTAAATTCCATTTTGTTTCTTTTTTTAGCGGCGCCCCCTCGCAGACCATACACTGGCAATTGCTTTTTTATGAATTGCCAGAGCCATCTATTCTTATAGATGGCGGAATTCGAGCGACATGCTCTTCTCAGCCGAGAGAATTCCTAAAAATTTAGCAATATTCTCTGCAAGTTGTACGGTTACATAACAATATTTATCAATTTATCTGGAATAACTATAAATTTTTTTATAGCACCAGTAAAATATGGTTTTAATTTTTCATCATCAAGAACCATTGTTTTTATTTCTTCTTCTTTCATGCCGCGCATTGCTTCGATTTTTCCGCGTAGTTTCCCATTAATTTGTACAGGCATTATTATTGTATCAGTTAATGTCATTTTTTCATTGTATATAGGCCATGATTCTTTGAACACAGTATTTTTGTACCCGAGATTTTCCCATAATTCTTCCGCTAAATGAGGAACAAACGGCGCTAAAAGAAGAATGAGATTTTTAAAGACTTCATTTAGGCATTCTTTGGAACAAGCATAAGTTTCATCATTTTTTTTAAAAGAGTAAATTTCATTTACAAGTTCCATAATAGAACTTATAGCAGTATTGAAGTGAAAATCTCCTTCCATATCCATTGTTACTTTTTTTATAGTTTGATGCATTTTTCGTAATAGCTGTTTATCTGTTTCTTCCGTATTTTTGTTTTCATTGACGGTTGTTTCTTGAATAGTCCAAACTCTTTTTAAGAAACGGTACGCGCCTTCTACGCCTTTATCCGACCATTCCGCGTCTTTTTCTGGAGGGCCGATAAAAAGAGTATAGAGACGCACCGTGTCAGCGCCGTATTTTTTTATTAAATCATCGGGGCTCACAGTATTCCCTTTTGATTTTGACATTTTCATTCCGTCTTTAATAATCATTCCCTGCGTGAAAAGCCGTTTAAACGGCTCGTTAAATCCGATATGGCCCATATTGTAAAGGGTTTTAGTTATAAAACGAGAATATAACAAATGAAGGATTGCGTGTTCAACTCCGCCGATATAAAGGTCAACCGGTAGCCATTTATTTACATCATCCGTAATAAACGGTTTATTGTTTTCTTTAGGCGAGATATATCTTAAAAAGTACCAGCTGGAATCAACAAAAGTATCCATTGTGTCTATTTCTCTACGCGCTTTTCTGCCGCATTTGGGACATGATGTGTTTACGAATTCTTGAGAATTTTTAAGAGGTGATTCTCCTGTAGGTAAAAATTCAACACAGTCAGGAAGAAGCACCGGTAAGTCTTTTTCAGGCACAGGGATAGTCCCGCATTTTTCGCAGTAAATTATAGGTATTGGCGCGCCCCAATATCTTTGGCGTGAAATAAGCCAGTCTCTTAATTTAAAATGTACCGCACTTTTCCCGATATTATTCTTTTCCATGTAGTCGGCTATTTTTTCTTTAGCGGTTTCATTATCTAAGCCTGTAAAATGTCCTGAATTTATAAGTATGCCTGTATCTTCAAACGCTTGTTGTAAAGTAGACGCGTTTAATTTTTCAGTTGGATTATTTATTACAATTTCTACATCTAGGCCATATTTTTTCGCAAAAGCAAAATCTCTTTGGTCATGAGCCGGAACAGCCATTACCGCGCCGGTGCCGTATTCCATAAGAACATAATCAGCTATCCATAAAGGAATTTTTTTGCCGGTCATTTGGTTTATTACATATCTTCCGGTAAAGACGCCTTTTTTTTCTGTGTTTAGGCCTGAGCGTTCAATATGCGATTCATTGCGTGTCGCTTGAACAAATTTCATTATTTTTTCTTTGCCGGGATTATCCGCGATAAGTGTTTCAAGGAGAGGATGTTCAGGCGCGAGTACCATATAAGTACATCCAAAAATTGTGTCAACGCGCGTTGTGAAACACGTAAGTTTAAGATTGCTTCCTTCTACCGGGAAATCAATATTGACTCCGCGAGACCGTCCTATCCAATTTTTTTGCATTGTTTTAACTCTGTCCGGCCAAGCATTTAATTTTTCTATGTCATTAAGAAGCGTATCCGCGTAATCTGTGATTTTAAAAAACCATTGTTCAAGGTCTCGTTGCTCGACTTTGCTGTCGCATCGTTCGCAGGATTCATCTATAACTTGTTCATTCGCTAAAACCGTGTTGCAGGAAGGACACCAATTAACAAACGCTTTTTTTTTATAGGCTAGGTTGTGTTCATACATTTTAAGGAATATCCACTGGGTCCATTTATAATAATCAGGCAGGCATGATGTGACTTCTCTTTCCCAGTCAAATTCAACCCCCCATGATTTAAGTTGTTCCTTCATCCTTTGTATATTGTGAAGAGTTGAATCTTTTGGATGCGCGCCACCTTTAATTGCCGCATTTTCAGCCGGAAGCCCGAACGCGTCCCATCCCATAGGAGTAAGAACATTAAGCCCTTTCATCATTTTGTATCTTACAGCGACATCGCCTATTATATAATTTCTGCCGTGTCCGACATGTAGAGCCGCGGAAGGGTATGGAAACATCATTAGGCAGTAATATTTATTTTTACTATCAGATATTTTTGTGTTGAAGAGGCGGCCTTTTCGCCATTCTTTCTGCCATTTATTTTCTATTTCTAAAGGATTATATGAGTTCATTTCGCACCTTTTATGAATATATAACTTAAAAAAGTATACACTAATTTAGCCGCTGTGAAAATATCAGACTTACTTCCGGCCGGCGGGCAAAGTTCAACAACATCAAATCCTACGATATTTCGGTTTTTACTTACAGCTTTTAAAAGATTAATAACTTCATACCACAAAAGTCCGCCCGGTTCAGGTGTTCCGGTAGCTTTCATTATCGAAGGATCGAACACATCGAGGTCAATAGTAACATAAACATTTTTTTTTAATTTTTTTATGATTTTTTTTTCCCAGCCTGTTTTTCCCGCGATATCTTTAGCAAAAAAAATATTATTGTAATCCATATTATTTTTTTCCTCAGAAGAAGCGCTACGAATACCGGCCTGAACAATTGGCGCTACTTCTTTAGCGCGGGCCATTACGCAGGCGTGATTATATTTTGAAGATTCATATTCGTCCCTTAAATCAGAATGCGCGTCAAGCTGAAGTATAGATAAATCCTTAAATCTCGAGGCATACGCCTTTATCGCGCCGATGCTGACAGAATGTTCTCCGCCTAGAAGAACAGTGAATTTGTTTTCATCTATGAAATTCAGGATTTTTTTTTCTACTATTTTGGATAATAGTTCAGGTGAGCCGTTAAATTTTATCGGAGGGGCGGTATAAATACCGTTTAAATAAACCTCGGAATCAGTATCAATATCATAAAATTCTAATGCGGGGCTGGCTTCTAATAGCGCGATAGGCCCTTTTCCAGCTCCTTTAATCCAAGTGCTGGTTTTGTCATAACAAACAGGGAGCAGGACTATTTTAGAATTTGTTTTTAGTGTGAATTTTTTGTCAAAGTCGCCAAAACTTTTAACATTTTTCATAAAAGCTCTTTTGCGATCGGCGGATGATCTCACGCTCGCGTTATTTTTTAACGATATTAGTGTGATATTTTTTGGAATCTCCGCCTACACAGTACATTTTATATAGCAGATAATTAGAATGAAGATGTGTTGAGAGTTAGATTGGTGAAATTACTTTCGCGGATGAATAAGGATTTATCTATTGAATTCCGCCATTTCAGGAATGTGGTATCTTGTAAAATCCTTTCCTCTATGGACTATATATTTTTCATGTTTTTTGCATTCAAACGCGTTTATTATGTATTCCGCGGCGAATTCCACATCAAAATCTTTACATGAAAAAACATCCACAAAACAATAATCTTTTTCCTGAAAGGTATGAATGGAAATATGACTTTCCGCTATAATGACTGTTCCTGTAATCCCTTTATCTTCAGGCACAAGCCCGCTATAAGGGAAAACATAAGGCTGAGTTATTTTTGTCATCCCTATTTTTTCAGGTAAATCGTTAAGGACGTTAAAAATAAATTCATAATCCTTTAGTTTATCAGGATTACAATTAGTAAGATCCATCATAAGATGGGGACCAAATGATTCTTTTTTTATTTCGAACATTTTTCGGCTCCATTTTTAAAAAAAACAAAGTCAAAAAACTGACTCTTCTGTTTAACACTTGTGTGTGTCCACCGCCGGGCACACAACAGATTGCGCTAAAGTATAAGTTATAGAAAAAGCAATGTCAATAAAAAATTTTTAAAATTTTTATGGGTTTCAATTTTTTTTATTTTTTTTTAAATGGTGGAGCTGAGGGGGCTCGAACCCCTGACCTCATGCATGCCATGCACGCGCTCTTCCAGCTGAGCTACAGCCCCAAAAATAATTTTTTTATGATTAAAAAACTAAAAAAAATTTGACAAATGTCCGTTAAATATAACATTCGAATTTTTGCGTGTCAATAATTTATTATGTGAATTTTTTGAAAATTTTTTGTTTTTTTTGATATTTTTGGTAGACCGATATCATGGCGTCCACTAAGCCCTATTTTTCAATGAGGTAACACGAGGAATTGATTATTTAGTTTGAGAAGATTTAATATAAATTGTATAATCGTGTCTTTTATAAATCCGAAAATGATTTTTGTTCATGGCAAATTTTGGAATGGCAGAATGGGGTTTTCTAAATTATACAGAAAAAGGTTATTGATAGTCGTTTAGTAATTACAATTGTTTTTGAGGATTCATAGAGGATTATTAGTATGAGCAAAAAGAAAAAAGCTTTAATTACGGGAATTACAGGGCAGGATGGAAGCTATTTAGCCGAATATCTTTTGGAATTGGGATATGAAGTCCATGGGATAATAAGGCGGGTTGCGCTGGAAGATCAGGCGCATAGGATGTGGCGGATACGCGATGTTCAGGATAAACTTATTCTGCATTGCGGAGCGCTTGAAAGTTATCCTAGTATTTTTAATATTATATGTGAGATAAAGCCTGACGAATGTTATCATTTAGCAGCTCAGAGTTTCGTCACGTATTCATTTGAAGATGAGTTTTCTACTTTTAATATCAATATAAATGGCACACATTATCTTTTAGCCGCGATTAAAAACCTTTGTCCGGAATGCAGATTTTATTTTGCCGCTTCAAGTGAAATGTTCGGCAGGGCCGAAGAGGTCCCTCAAAGAGAAATTACTAGGTTTCATCCACGCTCTCCTTATGGTATTTCTAAAGTCGCTGGATTTGACCTTACAAGAAATTATCGGGAAGCGTATAATAGTTTCGCGGTAAGCGGAATACTTTTTAATCATGAATCTCCCAGAAGAGGGTTTGAATTTGTTACTAGAAAAATTACTTCCAGCGCCGCTAAGATTAAACTTGGTTTAGCGGATAAATTATTTCTTGGTAATCTTGACGCAAAACGCGACTGGGGGCATTCGCGGGAATATGTGAAGATTATGAGGACTATGCTTAACACAAGTTCTCCTGAGGATTATGTTATTGGCACGGGCGAGACACATTCTGTTAGAGAATTTGTTGAGCTTGCCTTTAGCGAAATGGATCTTGATTATCGTAAATATGTGGAGATTGATTCAAAGCTTTTTAGGCCCGCGGAGGTTGATCTTTTGGTCGCGGACACTACAAAAGCTAAAAAAGAATTAGGATGGGATTACAAAGTAACTTTTCAAGAGCTGGTTATAGAAATGGTAAAAAGTGATTATGATTTTTTTAAGAAACATAATTAATTTTAGGGGGGCAAAACATATGCGGATACCGCTTTTAAATCTTAAGGCTCAGTATGAATCAATAAAACAAGAAATTGATGAGAGCATTGCTAGGGTTGTATCAAGCCAGAATTTTATACTTTCGGAAGAAGTCAGTCATTTTGAAAAAGAAGTGGCGCATTATGTGTGTGCTCCATATGGTGTGGGCGTTGCTTCGGGGACAGACGCGATTATACTCGCGTTACGTGCTTTAGAAATAGGTGAAGGAGATATCGTAATAACGACTCCTTTTACTTTTTTTGCTACAAGTGAATCTGTTTCAATACTTGGCGCAACGCCGGTGTTTGTTGATATAGAGCCGTATACCTACAATATTGACGCGGAGAAAATAGAAAAAGTTATAAAAAAAATGTCTAAAAGTCAAAGGTCAAAATTAAAGGCTATTATTCCTGTGCATTTATATGGGCAGTGCGCGGATATGGACCCAATTATGGCATTAGCTAAAAAATATAATTTAAAAGTTGTGGAAGATTGCGCGCAAGCGATAGGCGCTAAATATAAAGGCGTTAACGCCGGAACATTTGGAGACGCGGGATGTTTTAGCTTTTTCCCAAGTAAAAATTTAGGCGGATTCGGCGATGGCGGCATGATAGTTTCAAGTAATCCGGAATTGATTGAAAAGGTTAAAAGATTAAGGGTGCACGGCAGTATCAAGCAGTATATACATCAGGATATAGGCTATAATTCAAGGCTTGATAGTTTGCAGGCCGCGATTTTAAGGGTTAAATTGAAAAAATTAGACGCGTGGTTAGAGAGAAGACGCGCTATAGCTAATGAGTATAATAGAGCTTTTCTTGATTCTGATATATGTATTCCAAGAGCCGCGGAATATAATGTTCATACGTATCACCAATATACTATCGCTGTGGAGAATAGAGATAAAATGATGGATTCTTTAAACGCGGCGGGGATTGCCGCGAGAGTGTACTATCCTGTGCCGTTACATTTACAGCCTTGTTATAGCAGTTTGGGTTATCGTGAGGGTGATTTTCCTGTTGCGGAGAAGGCGTCGAAAGAAGTCCTTTCTTTGCCGGTTTATTCTGAACTTACAGCGGAAGATATAGCATTTGTTATAGATGGGGTAAAAAATATTTTTAAGAAAAATCTTTGTTGAGTAATAGATAGCCGTTATTAGCTATTAGCGTTATTTAAAATTTTTATTATGAATGAACTTATTATTTCTATTGTAATACCAGCGTTTAATGAAGAAAAACGTATAGGTGCCACACTTTGTCGAATTCATGATTTTTTTAAATCCAAAAATTATGGATATGAAGTCATTGTGGTATCAGACGGAAGTAGCGATGGAACTATAGATGTAGCTAATAGAAGTTTAATAGCGCGTGATAGAAAAATAAGAATTTTAACAAACGTTCTTACTAGAGGCAAAGGGTATTCTGTAAAAAAAGGTATAAGAATCGCGAAAGGGAAATACGTACTTTTTACAGATGCGGATTTATCCACTCCCATAGAAGAAATAGAAAAATTTTTCGTAGCGATTTCCGAGGGTTATGATATTATCATCGGCTCCCGTGCTATAGAAGAAGCCATTGTGAATGTCCGGCAACCTTGGTATCGGCAATGTATGGGGAAATTATTTAATCTTTTTGTGCGTGTTATTCTTGGAATAAAATATTTAGACACACAGTGCGGGTTTAAATTATTTACAAACGCGTCGGCAAAAGATTTAGCGCGGGCATTAAAGATATATGGATTTTCTTTTGACGCCGAGATGCTTTACATCGCGAAGAAACGAGGGTATCGCGTTAAGGAAATCGGGGTTCTTTGGAATAATTCTCCGGAGAGCAAAGTCAGTATTGTTAGAAGCCCTTTTTCTATGTTTGTTGACCTTTTCAGAATTAAATGGATACATAGATAATGCCTAGACATTCTTCTCGATCCTTGCTTTTTTGTATAATTTTTATCGGATTTATTTTGCGAGTGACAGGTATTCATTTCGGCCTGCCGTTTCAATTTCATCAAGATGAACCTATAGTTGTAAATCACGCGCTAGGGTTTGGTAGCGGTGATTTTAATCCTCATTTTTTTGCTATTCCTCCGTTTGTTTCTTATGTTTTATTTTTTATATATGCAGGGTTGTTTATTGCCGGGAAATTTTTTGGGATATGGCGCGGCGCGGAAGATTTTATATGTTTTTATTTTAAAGACCCATCAATTTTTTATTTAATCGGCAGATTTTTTATCGGAGTTTTACCGGGAACTTTATCAGTAGCGTGGACATATCGCCTAGCAAGAAGATTTTTGTCGCGAAGTGTCAGCATATACTCCGCGGCAATTATGTCTGTGAGCTTTTTGAATGTTATTAACGCGCATTATATTTACACAGATATGTTTCTTGTTTTATTTGCCGTAATCGCGTATGAATCTTTTTTTAGGATATATAAAAAACCTTTTTTAAAAAATTATGTTATATCCGGAGTTCTTGTCGGATTCGCGGCTAGTGTGAAATATAACGGAATAATGCTCGTTTTCCCGTATTTGTTAACACATATATTTACAGAGATTAAAAACAAAACAGTTCCTAAGAAAATATTTTTTTCCCGGTTTTTATGGAGCGGAATATTTTCGGCTTTCGCGGTAATTATTTTTACAAATCCATTTTCAGTAATAACGCCGGCGGAATTTAAAGATTCTTTTTTAAAACAGGCGCAAGCGTTTTGGTATATGGGTTTTACCCACCACATTTCTTATTCTTTGTATGAAGGCATTTCGCATACCATAACAGCTTTCGGGATTATTGGATTAATTTTGATGGTTATTAAAGATAAATTTAGAGGGATGATTTTTTGTATTTTTCCTATTGTTTTTTATATGATTTTAGTGTTTTCCAGTCAGCCGTTTCCTCGATATGTTTTATTGCTTGTCCCATTTTTATCTATTGGCGGCGCATATTTTTTATTTAGCATTTTCAAAATAAATGAAAAACTCGGCTCGAATAAAATTACTCGTATTTTAAATATTGTTATAGCTATTCTTTTTTTAGTGCCCACGGTTTCAAAATCAATAAAAGCGGATATATTGTTTTGCGGGGTTGATACGCGCGTGGAGTCAGCTGAATGGATTAAAAATAATTTAGAGCCCGGAAGTAAAATAGCGTTTGACAGCACTTTTTTTCGTCCGGCGCTTAAACAGCCGTATCAGCAAATTGAAAGGAAAAAAGAATTTTTAAAAAACCAGCCGGGCATGAAAAATTTAAAGAGACGAAAACTAGAGTTAATGATTAAAGCGGCAAAGGAAGAGAATAGAAAATATCCTTTTTATTTTTTGTTTGATACGCCGGAGGGACAGGGGCAGTTTCTTGAGACATTGCCAGCGCTCCCCTTGGATGTTAACGTTCTAAAAAAAGAAGGAATAGAATATATTGTTATAAATACGGCGTCTTTTACTCCGGGAAAAGAAAAATTTTTGGAGGATATCGATGAGCGAGAAGAAGCAATCAAAGAATTTAGCCCATATCTAGACAGGGTATATAGAAGAGTGTTTGACGAGGTCGAGCTCACCTGTCTTCCTGTGAATGACCTTGATGTTTATAATCGTGTAGAGATGGGCCCACCGTTACGAATATATAAAATCATTTCAAAAAAAATAAACTCAGAAAATAACGAGGAATAATGTTTGGCGAGGTTATATAATTTCTTTTATGTAATAAGTTTTTTTGTCTTGAGATTCGTAATATGTGCGGATTTCTATTTCCCCTAAAAAACCTATTGAAATTAATTGTAGGCTCATAAGAAAGCATAAAGCGCTTAGGATTAATAAAGGGTTTCCGGTCATGTCGTTTTTTAGCATTATTTTCATGTAGATTAGCACTAAGGTTGAAACAATCCCTCCAAAAAAACTCAGGATGCTCAAGCTCCCGAAAAATCTTATAGGCTTAGTGCCATAGGTATTTAAGAATGACAAAAAGAGTAAATCAAGAAGAACTTTTCCTGTTCTAGATAGATTGTATTTTGTTTTGCCATGAATTCTTGGCCGGTGATTAACAATGATTTCAGCAATTTTTGCTCCTCGGGCTACGGCTATGGCAGGAATAAAACGGTGCATTTCTCCGTAAAGCGCGAGGTCTTTTGTTATTTCTTGTTTATAGGCTTTTAGCGTGCATCCATAGTCGTGTAGGGTCGTTTTTAACATTTTATTTATAAGTTTATTTGCGATTTTAGATGGAATTGTTCTGACGAATAAATTGTCTTTTCTGTTTTTTCGCCAGCCGGTAACTAAATCATAACCTTCATTTATTTTGTTTAGAAGGATAGGTATATCTTTAGGGTCATTTTGTAAATCCCCGTCGAGTGTTATTAAAATTTTTCCGGAGGCATTGTTGAACCCGGCCATAAGCGCGGGAGTTTGCCCAAAGTTGCGTGTAAAATTAATAATTTTTAATGTAGTAGATTCTTTCTTTAAAGCTTGTAATTGATTGAGAGTGCCGTCAGTACTGCCATCATTGATAAATAAAATTTCGTATGATTTATTTATAATTTTTAGAATGGAGGTTATTTCGTTGTAGAGAATCGGTACATTTGTTTCTTCATTATAAACGGGGACAATTATACTGATTTCTGTGTTCATTTTTTTGGAGTGATTTGGAAATTTTTTGTTGCTCTGCCAAAATTTTTGTTCTACAAAAATTTTGGCATTGGTAGCCCCAAGGGGATTCGAACCCCTGTTCCCAGAATGAGAATCTGACGTCCTAGGCCAGACTAGACGATGGGGCCAAAAATATAACTTATGTTAGCACATTTAAAAGGTTTTGTCAATTTTTAATTTTTTCGGCAAATTAATACATATAGCAAAAAACAAAATTATAGTTTTAGAAAAAAGATATTTTTTATTATAAGGATTTATCTTTACTATTAGCACAATATTTTATTAAAATGATTTAAATTGAGTGAAAATCATAATAATATGAAGAAAAAATAGAGATACTTTTTTAACGGGGTGATATGTTTAAAAATAATTTTAAAGTAATATATGTGTTTTTGTTATTGATATTTTTAATGAATGTTAGTGATTTTTCTTTTGCGCAAAAGAAAAGTACAATAGAGACACTTAGGGCGCAAGGGCTTTTTGAAAATATGGCTCTTAATGGGATATGGGTGATAGATGATCGAAGTATTTATCCGTTATTAGATGAATCTAGCGGGATAAAACCGCCCTCGATTGATCAGAGTTATTCACGGACATATTTCATACAATCAGGTCTTTTGCCAAAAAAATATACAAAGATGAGTTATGGCGCCGCTCTTAATATGAAGTTTTTTTCAGGCCTTTCTTATGATTATCTGCAAAAAAATTTGCCGGGGAAAACAGTGAGCATGGATGTGTTTATCCCCGAAGAATCGATTAGTTCTTACGCGGTTGTTCCTAATAGATTGCAAGTTGTAATTAAATCAGAAAAAAAGAACGAATGGGCTGATTATTATGGGGAGACAGAATGGATTAGAGCTAAGACGCCGGGTCTTTATCATGTAAGAATAAAAATACCGGAAGAGCCTGTGATGACTAAATCCGGCAAACTTTTTTATCCTGATCACGCGATTCTTGTTTGTATTGATTATTATCTTATGGAAGGCGCAAAAAGGCATTCGTCTATTACGTATTCATTTTCAAATTTTAATATTGAAGGTATAAAGCTTGACCCCAAGGAATTAAAATGGCAGTTAACCGTTGATGGTTATAGCGTAGAAAATATGTATTTGCCCTATTTTGGCGAAGATAATACGTTTATTAGTTCTATCGGAACAGGGGTGGATGTAAGGTTTAATCAAGCACCAGTAGAAGCGCAATTAAGTAAACCTTTTTCCGGGAAATTGGAGAATTTATTTTTAGCGCTTTCTGTTTATATCCCCGTGGATTTACGCCAGCAAAAAGGTACGCTCGCGCTGACCATCCGTGATAATAAAGGCGCAGTGCGGTCAAGCGTTGAAAACTTTCATTCCGCAGATTTGGCAGGCAGGGTTCATCTTACTTTGCCGTTAGATGCTTTTACTGTTGAAAAAGATATAAACGAAATTGTAAAAAATACGGAAATAACCTTACGAATAAAAACACTTAAGCCGCATGAGTCGGGTATGATGCCGATAGTTTTATCAAAGTTGGAAATAAGCCAAGGCTGGTTAGTTCCATTTGATACAAAATGGCAGGTAAGAGATATTCAAGGGCTTGGCGGCTATCCTAAATTAGAAATAAGAGAGGACGGGCTTTTGTCTCCGGGAAGCGGTATAAGTGTCCGCAAATTGGACGGCGGTAATGAGCTTCGCATGACAGTCAAACTTAAGGGTGGTATAAATTGGAATGAGCCGTATTATCGTGTTGAAATTATTAGGCCGCTTGAAAATGCTCCGGTCAATCTTAATAATATGCATTTAGAGGCACTTGTAAGTCCTTTTACTGATACTACTGATATTTGGCAGAGGCCTCATCGAGCAAGAGTGGGGCTATTGGATATAAATGGGAATATAGCGTTTGGTCCAAATGTTTCTCTTTCAGAAGGTATGCCAAATTTGGCCACATTTGAAGTTTCTTTAACAAATCCTATTCCAAAAGGATTTGTTATGACAGATTTTGATCCTGAAAAAGTGCAGGCAATAATTATCAATATAGAAGCTTCTGCTGGAAAATTAGAAGCGATGGATTTGGATATTTCTTTTACAAATCTTTTAGTTAGCCCTATGGAATATCCAAGAACAAGCCCTTTGAAAATGATAGATTATTCCAGATTTGAGGTTAAGCCGGAGCTTTGGGAGATTAAAAAAGTTGTAGAGGAAAGCGGCGGGTATCTTGTTGGTATAAACTATCCGTTTCCAGCAATAAATGTTCCTGAGTTTATTCTGGCTGTTCCGCAGGTTTATCCAGCTGTTGGGCAAAAACCCACTGATCCGGGGCATTTTGGTTTATCAGCTCCGATAACAAGGGCGGCTACGTTGGAAGCGTTTAGAAAATTTGCGGATATAGATGTGTCTGTTGTTCGTGTATTTTTATTCGGGCATTTGGGCGGAATCTTTGATTGGGATGAAAGAGGATATGATATAAAAGGTTTTTGCGAAGGGAATGACGCGCTTATTCAGGAACTTGCGGGTATGGGCATAGATAAGTTTACACAATATTTAAAGGATCATGAAGATGAATTATTTGAGCAAGATGCGGATAGAGCGTTTAAGGGTGTAGGTAAATATGTTTTAAAAGATATGGAAGCGATATATGATGTTGTAGAACAAGTAGAAAAAGAAACAGGGAAAAGGCTTCTTGTTATATTGTCTTGTTTTGACTTTCTTTTGGGTGACGGAATAAAGGCGGAAGGTCCATTACATTCTTTTATTGTAGGAGAATATCCGCAGGCAGTGACGGATCCATTAGTAAAGGTTAAAGTACAAGCGTTAACTTGGAAATTGATGAAAACATTAGCACAGGATGAGCGTTTTTATAAGTATACAGGATCTATGGAAGTAATGAATGAGCCTGATAACGCGACAGGTTTAGCAACTAGAAAACATTTTATTGATTTGTTAAATTTTGTAGGTGAAGGCGCGTATTTATTTAAAGATGTTTTTGGGCCGAAGATTCCTGTTACTGTAGGGTTTAGGAGTTGGCATGGGGATCTTAGGTATTGGGCCCCAATAGCGGGCGGCGTGGATATTTTGATGCCGCATTATTGGAAAAGTTTAGAATCTTATTGTATTGATGAACCCGGGTTGTGGCCGTTAGAGTTTCCAGTAGATAGTTTATGGAAATTTTTAGGCGCGAATAAAGAAGGGAAACTTTCCGGATTAGGTGAAATCGCGCCGGATGGCGATTTTGTGAAAAATCTTTATCGTCTAGAAAAAGGCGGATACAACATGACTCTTGTGTGGTCATATTCAGGGCATGATGGTTTTGACGCAAAGCCGGTTTTGCAAAATATAAAAGAATATCAACAGGCGAATTTTAAGTTGCGTGAAATGCAAAAAATGCCTTTTGAACAAGTCCGTGAGGCTTTCTTATATGTAGCAAAATCCCGCGCTATGTTTGAGACGATCGATATCACGAGAAGTTCTAACGCCTCTTCAACAAGTAAATTTTATTATTTAGAAAAAGATGCATCATTTGCTTCTTTTCTTTCAAAAAAGCTTAATACTATAACAAATGAACAATTAAAATATACTGTTAGAGAAATACTTATGATTGCCAGAATGAAAGCAATTGCTTTAAACTACGGGAATATTCAGTTCCTCTATAAAAGAGCGATGAAAGATAGAAAAGATATACCGGTATTGAAATGATATTTCTTATCCCTAAAATTCTAGGTTTTAGGGATAATAGCAATATGTCCCGCGTTATGTTAAGCCCAATCTATTCCGCATGGCGGATTTTTCTCAATGAACTTATTCCTCGTATGATTTTCCCAAAAGGTTCTTAATTTATGTCTAAAGATAAAATTTTTTTAAATAATATTTTAGCCAACATAGAATATACGCGGCATATTATAAAAGAAAACGATAATGTAAATCTTATTACGTTAATTACAGGCACAGAGATTGATCGGCAAAGATGGCAAAACAGGCTAGAGTCGATAGCGCCATTTATATTTAATCTAAAAAAAGAAACGCGTATTTTATCTTTTCAGGAGGAAACTAGGCAGGGAAATTTTTTAGGAACAATTTTGGCGTATTCTAAGATAAAAAAAATATCCGCGGATGAAAGCATCTCTTACAAAAACAAAGTAGTACTTATCGGTATGATTTTTGGCAGGGGAGAGAGGATTTCACCGTTTTCTCAAAGGGAAGCTAATTGTAAGGCGGCGATTTCTTCAATTTCAACCGTAAGGGCGGATGATGGACAAATTAAAACATTGACGGCACTAGAAGAAGCGCTTATGTATTTTGCGCCTTTAGCGCGGCAGTTGGAAAAAAATGCTTTTCGCGGTATCGTTAATAAATGGGGAGATGAGACAGAGATACCGAGTATTGATATCATCCATTTTGAGAAAGCAGGCGTAACCGCGGATACGGATATTATAAAATTTATTTCTCAAGAAAAAATTACTGAGGAATCGGCGAAAGAAAAGGATTGGGTTATCTATGATAAAAATAGTGTAATGTTGTTTCAAATTCCGCGCGGGGATATAGATTCTATTGAAAAAGAATTAAATAAATATGGCGTTACAAGCCTAAATGATAAACAAAAAATCGATAGAGGCGCATTTTTCGGAATAAGCCTAGGGCCTGTTGCTGTTTCGTATCGGGTGCTTGATATTTTAGAAGAAGTTTTTGATAGCGACGTGAAAAACAATGCTATTTATATTGATTTTGATCCTTATGTTTTATCCGCGTTCGCGTTAAAGGGAGATAGCGTCAAATGGCAGGAAATGTTGCTAAAGGATAAAAAATTGTGCGAGTTCGCGGGGCATAGCGGGATGGTTCCTGATTTTTGGGAAAAAATGAATAAGGTTAGAAATATTTTTAAAGATAAATACGCTAGGGAACTGGAAATAAAAGTAATTGATCTTGGCGAAAATATTTATTGGGGAGATTACGGTCAACACTTAGCCATGAGAAGACGGTATTTGGCGTTAACCGAAAACAGTATGAATGGGGCAATCTCTAGAGCCATCGCAGGCTTGCCTGAAACAAAAGACGCGCGGGGAAATATTATTTTTAATTCACAAATATCAGGAGAAGTGGAAATTGAGAATTCGGTTGTTTGTAATAGTGTTATTATGGGCAGAGGAAGAATAGAATCCTCTTTGTTATGGGATTCATGTGTTAATGATATTGAGATGGACAGAGCTTTTTGCGTGGGCTCTTTTCACTCCGGTAAACTTATCTTGAAAAAGAATAGCGGCGCGTATAAACTATTCGGTCGTAAATCAGAAGTTTTTAACATAGAAGAATATGGGAGAGTTTCTACAATATTTACTCCTACCGGGCGTTTTAGTATAAACGCGGGAGAATCTTTGAATTTAAGAGACAGAAAAAATATTTATAGTGTTCCGGTTTTGGGCAATCTGGTTTCTTTTTCAGAGTTATATGAGATGATGTCCAAAGTAAGTTCCCATGAAATAGAACAATGGGAGATGGATTTTAAGAAAGGATTAATGCAATGAGTGAACATTTTGTGGAATTAAAATTTGGCACCAGCGGACTAAGAGACACCGTAGAAAATATGACGGATATGGAGTGTTATATAAATACAAAAGGGTTTCTTTTATATTTAAAAAAAATAGGGGAATTTAAATCAAGAGATAAGGTGGCTTTGGCAGGCGACAGGCGGCCAAGTACGCGTCGTATAAAAAAAGCAGTAGCAATGGCTATTCATGATATGGGGGGGGTATCGGATGATCAAGGTCTTGTCCCTAGCCCTAGTTTGGCTTTTTACGCGATGAAACGCGGAATTGCCAGCATTATGGTAACAGGGAGCCATATCCCCAGCGATAGAAACGGTATAAAATTCACAAAAAAATCAGGGGAAGTTTTAAAGAGTGATGAACAGGGAATACTTGAGAGCGTGCGGGACACGCGGAATGAGATTGCGGAAAGTACGTCTATAAAAATAGTGTTTAATAAGAAAAGAATGTTTACTGAAAAAGTAGCGCTTGAGGCTGAATTCTTTTTAAAAGAGCCGGAATATGCCGGAGAATCAGCGGTTGAGTATATAAAAAGATATACTGATATTTTTGGTTTTGCGAGGCCTTTAACTGGAAAAAAAATATTTTTATATCAGCATTCCGCTGTTGGCAGAGATATTATTAAAGAAATATTTGAAGGCGCGGGTGCTGGAGTTTACGCGCCGTCCAGCGAGATAACTTTACAGTATAAGGATGAAAATGAAAAAGGAAAAAGCGAAAAAGAATTTTTAAGGAGTAAAGCCTTTATTTCCGTGGACACGGAAAGCGTTTCCAATAAAACTATGGCTGTTTTTGAAAAAGTTATGAATGATGAAAATATTGATATAGGTATTTCTATGGATGGAGATTCTGACCGGCCTCTTTTGGTATACCGTGTTTATGAAAATAATAAGCCGACAAAAGAAGTGCGATATGTTACAGGAGACGTATTAGGTCTTTTAACGATTATGTCTTTAGAAAATATGGACGTAAGAATAGATGCTATCGCGGTTCCCGTAAGCGCGAATGATATGATTGATGAAATTTTGTTAGGTAAAGGCGTTAAGATTAGCCGCACAAAAATAGGCTCGCCTTATGTTATCGCGGCGATGAATGAATCTATCTCGCGATATAGAAACGAGGCGCGAAACGAGTGGAATGTTTTTTCATGGGAGGCAAACGGAGGTTTTCTTACCGGAAGCAATGTTTGTATCAACAATAATATTTTAACGGCTCTTCCCACGAGGGACGCGTGTTTGCCGTTATTAGCAGTAATTATTTGGGCAGAGAAACAAAAGAAAAAGATTTCTCAAATAATTGACAGTCTTCCTAAACGATTTACGCATGCCGATAGAATTAAAGATTTTTCTATGGAATATAGCGCTAGAGTTCTTAATCTTATAAGGCCAAAAAAAGAAAAGGAAGTGGTAGAAATAGAATTTACAGGGGGCGCGTTAGTTAAAGCGTTTTATAATGGAGATGTGAAAAAGAATTTTAATAGCGGAGAATTTTTTGAAATAAAAAAGACACTTGAAAAATTTTTTAATATTAACCAAGGATTCGCGGAAATTATTAAAATAAATTATGTTGACGGTGTGAGAATATATTTTGCTAATGGAGAAGTTGCGCACTTAAGGCCGTCTGGAAACGCGCCTGAATTTAGGAACTATTCCTTGGCCGGCACGCCCAATCGGGCGCGTGAAATAGTAAAAATGGTTTTAGAAGAAATAGTCCCGCGAATGGCTAAAGAAGGAAAGGACGTTTAATGGATAAAAATATTGATAGCATTACAGCTAGTATAAAAAAAGGTTCGCCGATATACATAACGCCTTATAAAGAGCCTAAAGTATGGGGTGTGAAAGATATTGGAGAATATTGGTATGGCGCTGAAAAGGGTAATAAAAGTTCTACGGCTCATATTGACGGACAGTTTATTCCTATGGCTGAACTTATTGAGAAAATCCCTTCTGAAATTTTAGGGGTAGAGGTAATAAAAAAATTCGGATGTTTTCTGCCGCTTGTAAAAATACTTACTCCTAAATCAAGGCTTTCTGTTCAATTTCATGACGCGAAAGATGAATTATGGATAGTGACAGGAATTGATGCGGCCATAGCGAAATCCGGGGCAAAACTTATCATAGGGTTTAATCCTGAACTTTTAAAACAATACGGCGGTGAGATAAAAGATAAATATTTGGCAAGTTTAGAAAAATATGGGAAATCTTTGAATATTTTGATTGATGAAATGGAAAGTTGTTTTAAAAATATTTTAAATGAGACAAAGGATGTTTTTAAAGCGGCAAAAATAGTTTGTGAGAAAAATGAAAAGATAAAAAAGATTTTTCATCAAGTACGGGCAGATAGAAAGATGGTTGATAATTTTTATAATTATTTAGAGGTTAAAGCGGGAGATGTTATCCCTGTTCCCAAGGGGACATTACACGCGTTAGGCGCGGGAATAGAAATTATAGAGCCGCAGATACCCGGGCCGACGCAGTCTTTGGAAGACGGCGAAACATATCCTGTGAGATATTATTTTCCGTTTTATCCCAGAGAAGGCGCTAGCAAAAAATTAGATTTAGATAGAGTTGGAGAAATGAGCGCCGAAGTATGGGATAAAGGCCGTGAAGATATTTTATTTAATGAAGACGGTGTGAAAATAGAACGAATGCCGGGTGGATTTGAATCAAAAGGCTTGGCAGTACATCGCGTGAATCTTGATAAAGGGAAAACTTTATCTTATAACAATACGACAAGTTACCATATTTTTGTGGCAGTGACGGGAAGCGCTAAAATTTTAATTAATTCACAAATCTATGATATTCCAAAAGCTACGGCAGATGGGAAAATGTTGATAATTCCAGCGGTAAATACTGAGTATAAAATTTTAGCAGAAGAGTTCGTGCAGTTTATTGATACGTTTACTCCAGCATAAAAATTGAGCTGAAATTTGACACTCATAATTTATTCATGTAGAATAGTAACACTTTTTTGTGTAGTAGAATATTTGTTTATAAGATTGTTAAGAAAGGCTTTTATTTATTATGAAAGAAGAACTTTCTTTCTGGCAGAAGCTAAGTAGACAAAAGACTTCATATCTTTTTATTGCTGTTCCTTTTCTATTATTTTTTACTTTTCAATTAGTCCCATTATTTGCTTCTTTTTTTCTTTCTTTTAAAGAATATGATGTTGTTCACGCGCCGAAAATCATAGATTTACAAAATTATAGAGATATTTTATTTCATGATCCTTTATTTTGGCTAGCAATGAGGAACACGGTTTTTTATGTTTTGGGTGTAGTTCCTATCGGTATATGTATTTCTTTAATTTTAGCTGTCGCGATAGACCAGCAGATAAAATTTAAGAATTTTTTCAAATCTATATTTTTTTTGCCGACAGTAACCGCGATTATAGCAGTATCTGTTATTTGGAAATGGTTATATGCCGGAGAAAAATATGGGTTGTTTAATTTTATTATAATGAAGCTTGGCGGTAAGCCGATAGACTGGCTTGCAAGCACTAATTGGACTTTACCGTCAATAATGATCATGTCGATATGGGCCGGGGTTGGGTATAACATGATTTTATTTTTAGCAGGGCTTCAAACAATACCGCATTCAATGTACGAAGCCGCGGAAATAGACGGTGCTGGTTTTTGGAGCAAATTTTTTCATGTCACACTGCCTCTTTTAAAACCCACATTAGTCTTTGTGTCACTAATGAGTTTTATATTCAGTTTTCAGGTTTTTGAACAGGTTTATATTATGACGGGCGGGCAGGGCGGCATCGGCGGTGTTTTGAATTGCGCTTTAACCATAGTGGCATATCTTTACGATAAAGGATTCCAGAAGTTCCAGATGGGATACGCCTCAGCGTTAGCTTATATAATCGCACTCTGCGTATTTATGCTTACCATCGTAAATAAACAGATTATGAAAAGTTCGCATGTGGAATATTAAACGAGTAACTTATTTATAGTTGTTATTTGTTTAGATTTTGAGGGAGAAAAAATAAAATGTCAGAAGAATTCGGGATAAGTATAAGAAAAGATGCGTTTTTGATTAAAACGTTTATATATCTATTCCTTATTATGGGAGCTGTTACTATGGCTCTTCCTTATTTATGGATGTTTGTCACATCTATAAAACCTTTAGATGAAATTCAATCGTTCCCGCCGAGTTTACTTGTAAAACATCCTACATTGGCACCGTATAAAGATCTTTTTACAATGGTTCCAATGGGCAGATATTTATTTAATAGTTTATTTGTGGCCGGAGTTATAACTGTATTTAATGTTTTTGCCACATCTTTAGCCGGATACGCGTTTGCCAAACATGATTTTTGGGGAAGGGATAAAATATTTTTTATATTTTTGGCATCGTTAATGATTCCGTGGCAGGTTAATATTATTCCGGGATTTGTGATTGTAAAAAAATTGGGGTGGCTTAATACTTATAGCGGATTAATTATTCCCGCGATGGCTTGGTGCGCTTTTGGAATTTTTTTAAACAGGCAGTTTATTTATAGTATCCCTAACGATTTAATTGATGCCGCTAGAATTGACGGTTGCGGAGAATTTAGAATTTATTATCTTGTTATTTTGCCGCTTCTACAACCTGTGCATGCCCCACTTTCTATTTTTACATTTTTACAACAATGGAATAATTTTGTGTGGCCTTTAGTTATAACTCACACGAGCAGTATGCGTACGATACCATTGGGGCTCGCGGTTTTAACAGGACAGTTTGGGGCTAATTACGCTATGGTAATGGCGGGAGCGGTAGTCGCGACTTTGCCAATGCTGATTGTTTATTTAATGTTCCAAAAATATATAATAAAAGGAATAGCCCTTACCGGATTGAAAGGATAAAAAGATCCGAGGTATGCAATTTTGAAAAGGAGTTTTGTGTATGAGAAAAGCGATAATATACTTTTGGGGAATAATAGCAGTAGTAACCGTGAGCAGTATCGGCTGTTCTGAAAATAAAGATAAAGATTCTTTTCTTGCCGCTAATTCAGAAAGTTTGAAAAAGTCTTTAGTAGCTGAGAAAGTAAATACGCAGGAGATTAGCGCGGATAGCGCAAAAATAGACGACGAAGAACTTTATTGTTTACCTGTTGTAGCAGGGAAAGCGTCAAGTTTTGATGAAACACCTGATTGGGCGCCTGCGCCAAATCCAATGGCACCTGTAGATGGGGACATGCTTACGCGTTGGTCCAGCAATTATGAAAACGAGGAAGAATGGATATATTTTGATTTAGACCAAGAAAGGATAGTAAGCAATATTATTGTAAGATGGGAAAGAGCGTACGCTAAAAAATATAAAATTTTTGTTTCTATGGACGCGGAAGATTGGCAGGAAGTATTTTTTGAACAAAACGGACAGGGCGGAGACGCTGAAGCTTTTTTCCCGCCTGTTAAATGCCGGTATTTAAAAATTATGAGTGTTGAAAAGGCTGAAGCTGATTGGGGTATATCAATTTGGGAAGTTGAAATTTACGGGCCAAAAGGGCAAAACATTGACGCGCAAATTTCAAAAAAAGATTATTTAGCTCGGGGCAATACAGAAGCTAAAAGAAAAGAAGCAGATGAAGCGATCTCTAAATTGTCAGAAGCTGTTCCATCTTTAGAGCAAAAACCGTTTCAGCAAGGAGTTGTATATACTTCATGGATGTCTGATGAATTGTTAATGCCCGTTTCAGATTTTACATTGATAAGTTTAAAAGAAAAAGGTATTGATACTATTTCTATAATGGTTCCGGCATATCAGGATGCTCTTAATTCAGAGGTTATTTTTACTAATGACAGGCCCGGCGGAGATACTCCCACGGATATAGCGATTACACATGCCATTGAAACTTGTCATAAGTTAGGGATGAGAGTTCTTTTAAAACCGCATGTTGATCCTAGAACGAATGAGGCTCGTATTGATATTGTCGGTAATCAAAAATGGTTTGATTCTTACGAAGAATTTATTTTACGCTACGCGAAGATAGCCGCTCTTAATAATGTTGAGATATTTTCAATAGGAACAGAATTAGAAGGCACAACATTTGAAGCTTGGACATCAAGATGGGAAATTATTATTAAAAAGGTAAGAGAAGTTTATAAAGGTAAGTTGGTTTATTCCGCTAACTGGACAGAATATCAAGGTGTTCCGTTTTGGAAAGATATGGATTATCTCGGTATTGACGCGTATTTCCCGTTGACAGATAAAAATGACGCAACGCGGGAAGAACTTATTAGCGCGTGGGAAAAAAAGGCTGGAGAAATAGAAACGTGGCTACGTGAAAATAATCTTTTGGATAAGCCGGTACTTTTTACAGAAATAGGATATACTACTACTGATGGAACAAATAGACAGCCATGGGTAGCATTGACTAGTATAGAAGATCAACAAGAACAGAGTGATTGTTTAGACGCCGCGTTCGAAGTATTGACGAAAAAGCCGTGGTTTAAAGGATATTATTTATGGCAATATATGCCGCAGGAACGATGGAGTCCTTTAGGGTTTACAGTGAATGGCAAAAAAGCAGAAAATATTTTTTGTGGGTGGGTTAAAAAAATTAAAGAAAGTGAAAATTTAAATGAAGGGGGGAAAAAATGAGAAAGGTGTTAGTAGCAATGGTATTATTTTTTACGGCATTGACTTGCAGGGCGTTTTCTGAGGAAGAAATACTTTTCGATTTTGAGAATGGCCTTCAAGGATGGGAAATACCTGATTGGGCGTTTGAGAAGCCGGATCATGTGCAAAAATCAGTAGCTATTGCAACGGACGTAGCAAGTACAGGCAAGCAGAGTATGGTTATGATGGCTGAATTCCCGGGCGGGAGATGGGCAGGAGCGCTTATTGAAATTATGCAATATTTTGATTGGAGTGGTTTTTCACAAATCGCGTATGATATTTATATTCCCGCGGATGCTCCGCAAGGATTACAGACTAAATTGATTCTTACTGTTGGAGACGCTTGGAAATGGGTTGAAATGAGTAGGGCATTCCCATTAGAACCCGGTAAATGGGTTACTGTGACAGCGGACATAAAACCGGGCAGTATTGATTGGAGGAGAATCCAAGTTGATGAGACATTTAGACAAGATGTGAGAAAAATGGATATCAGAGTGTTTTCTAATAATAAGCCTGCTTATAAAGGGGCTATTTATATAGACAATGTTCGTATAATAAAAGAGTAAACTTTTGGGAGTTATAGTGGAGTCTCGAAAGTTTAATTTTATAGTAATTAAAAATATCTCTAAATTTTTTAGATTGTTCTGTGTTTTTTTTATCGCGCAGGCTTTCTGAAAAATTTAGAGATATTTTTTTTGGGGTTTAGACCGACGGCTTGAGCCGTCGGTATTTTTGCAAAAACATTTGGTTAAAGGAATTATATATGGATAAAAAACAGTATTGCAGATTGGTTTTTGGTATTATTTTTATTTGTGTAGGTTTTTTTATTTTTTTAGAGGGATGCGGTAGCAAGAACAGCAAAGAAACAAATACTGCAATAATTGATAAAAAAATCCAAGCCCAAGGAGAAACAGGAGATGAGATTACTAAAGCAATTACAGATTCCGCTATTAGTGAGACAAAAAAAATAGAAGGCGCAGACGTAATAAAAGAAACAATTGAGCCGGTAGTAAAGCAAATAGAATCAACAAAGAATAAAGTATATGACCTTACTGAAAGAGTTATGGAACAAGCATCTTCTTCTGCGAATTCTGAGCCGGTAAAAGAAAATAATACCGCGGTTGTTTCAAAAATATCTGGAGAAATATGTTTTGATTTTGAACAAGATTTAGAGGGTTGGGAAATTCCAGCGTGGGCAATGGAAAAAGAGGATTATGTCGCGAAAGAGATAGCACAATCAAAAGAGTATGCGTCAAAAGGCATTGGAAGCATGAAAATAAACGCTAATTTTTTAAAAGGCGTGTGGAGCGGGGCATTAGTAGAAGTTCTCAGGTATTTTGATATGACGGGATATCAATTCATAAAAGCGGATGTTTATATCCCTAAGAATGCGCCGGAAGGTTTAAGAGTTAAACTTATTTTGACTGTTGGCAATGAGTGGAAATTTGTAGAAATGAATACAGTTCTGCCTGTTATGCCCGGAGAATGGGTAACAATTGGGGGGAATATCGCGCCGAATAGCTATGATTGGAAAAGGACTATCACAGACAGCGCGTTCGCGCAGGATATAAGAAAAATATCCGTTCGTATAGAATGTAATGGAAAAGTTTCTTATGAAGGGCCTATTTATATTGATAATATCCGTGCCGAAAAATAATTAAAAATATGTTAATCTCTTTTGTGTTTTTCTCTTTAAATAAATTCGGGTTATATTTTTTTCAAGAAAAGGAGCGCTATGAGGCAAGGCAATAAAACATTTATATTTTTATTAGCTGGAATTTTTATTTTAGCATGGATATCTTTTAAGTTTTTTTATCACCCTCAAGAAAAAAATATTTTGGAATTTCAAAAAGGGATGGGATATGTTGCGTGGGCTAAAGACAGATACAGCGCGGAAGAATCAGACGCTTCTTTGGAGGCCTTAGCCGCTACTGGAACAAAATATGTTAGTATTGTTGTTATTTGGTATCAGACTACTTGTTGGTCTGGAGATATTCAGCGTCTTGACATAACAGCATCTGATGAGTCTTTGCGGCACGCGATAAAAAAGGCGCATCAATTAGGTATGAAGGTTATGTTAAAACCTCATTTGGATATTTTGGATGAATCAGAGGGCGGTTGGAGAGGCGAGATCGGATGCGTAAAAGAGGAAGATTGGAGTAAATGGTTTGAAAAATATACGGACTATATTCTTTATTATGCTAAGATTGCCCAAGAAGAAAAAGTTGAGCTGTATTGTGTTGGGACAGAGTTGTCAACTGCGGCAATCGTTAAGCCTGAGTCTTGGCGGGAGATAATTAAAAAAGTTCGGGGAATATATAAAGGGTTTGTACTTTACGCGGCGCATTGGGATAGTTACATGGATGTGCGATTTTGGGATGCGGTAGATTTTGTCGGGATAAACGCGTATTTCCCTTTAACAGAAAGTCTTTTTCCTACAGAAGATGAATTAAGAGCAGGCTGGTCAAAATGGGTTACTGAACTTGAAGAATTTCAGGCGCAGATTAAAAAGCCTATAATTTTTCCGGAGTGCGGATGTAACTCGGCAGACGGCGCGGCAACAAGGCCATGGGAACATTTAGCTCGTAGAGAAGTTAATTTAGAATTACAACAAAGATTTTATAAAGTGTTGATGGAGATTTTTTTTGAAAAACAGTGGTTTTATGGTTTGTATTGGTGGTATTGGGGAACTAACCCTAAAATGGGAGGGGAGTTCAACCGTAGTTTTACACCGCAAAATAAACCAGCGGCAAATATGTTAACAGAATGGTATTCGAAAAACATACCGCGGCCTGCAGTATTTATCGCGGAATAATTAGGAATTGATTTGGAGGAAATAGCAATGAAAAATTTTCTGGAACGCGCTAAAGAAGAGCGATTATCAGAAAAAGAACGCAGAAATCTCAGTATTTTTGACGCTATCCGCAGGGGAAAAGAAATTTCAAGAGCTGAAATTTCACGGCTTACTGATTTAAATATAGTAACAGTTTCAAATTATGTGAGTAAATATATAAAAGATAATATTGTATTTGAAACAGGCCTTGATATTTCTTCGGGAGGACGGAGACCGGAACTTTTAAAATTAAATACGGAAAGCGCGTATAGTATAGGAATAGATTTAGGCGCGCAACATTTATCAATGAATGTGTTTATTGTAGCTGTAATTCTTGATATTAATGGTAAAATCGTAGCGAAAGAAAAAATAAAAAAAGAAAGTGAATCTTTTGAAAAACTTTCTTTGAAGGTTTTAAATTTAGTTGAACGGTTAATAGCTAAATCTGGAATTTCTCAACAGCTTATAAAAGGCATTTGTGTTGGCATTTGGGGAGTTATTGATAGATACCGAGGCATGGTAAGATATGCGATAGAAGAAGAAAGTATTGTGTCTTATACCGGCCTTTTGGAACAGTTGGAAAATACATTTAATCTACCTGTGAAAATAGAACATGACGCGCTTCTTGCCGCTTTTGGTGAAAAGTGGGCTGGAGGGGAAGCGATAAGCGCCAGTAATAACATAATTTTTATGTGCGCGGATTCAAGTTGCGGGATTGTTATTAAAGGGGAGCTTTATTATGGCGCGAGTAAAAGCGCGGGAGAACTCAATTTAAGCCCGCCTAGATATGATGTTGAAACTTCTAAGGATAAATGCTGGACTAATTATGATTTCGGATGTTGTATGCGGTCAAGAGGCCTTGATTTGGGAATTCCTCAAAAAATAAAAATATATCTTGAAGAACATAATGACAAAAAAACGATAATGACAGAGATGGCCGGCGGAGACATAAAAAAAATTGATTTTGATATAGTTGTTAATTCTGCCGAGCAAGGTGATGAAATCGCTAAAAAATTTTTAGAAGACGCGGGTGATTACATGGGAGCTAAAGCCGCGTTTTTAATTAATCTTTTTAATCCGGAAGTAATTGTTGTGGGCCGCGGAATAGAACGCGCTGGAGACATCTTTTTTAGCGCTATTCGTAAAGCGGTCAGACGCTGGGCGTATGAAGAATCCGTAAAAATAGTTAAAATTTTGCCTGCTAGTTTAGGAGAAGACGCGGTAAGCGTCGGAGCCGCGGGGTTAGTAACACAGGAATTTTTCGCAAACGTGTAGACATTATTTTTATTTCATGTTATATAACTGCTATTATTGTTTCGGTCTATTCATTATTTCATTTCATAATGGAAAAATAAAAATATTTAGGAGGTTTTTTGTATGTTTAAAAAAATATTGTCTTTGTTTGCGGTGATAGCTTTTTTAGCGGCTACCACAGGATGCGGGTCTTCTACTAAAAAAAATGAAATTGTAATGTGGCTTGTAGGATCAGAAGCGCAGGCAAGGACTATCATGGAACTTGGAAAAAGTTTCACGGAAAAAACAGGAGTAAAAGTTTCATGCCAAGCGATATCTTGGGGCAACGCGCATAGTAAATATTTAACATCTATTGCTGGAGATGTTACTCCGGATATAGGCACAATGGGGCTTACATGGGGCATGGAGTTCGGAGAGCTTGGCGCGCTTGTTGATTTAAATAAAGATTTTAAAGAGGATATAATGGAGATACAGAAGACCAATTTTCCCGGGCTTGTAGAATCCAGCAAATTGGGTGATAAGATATTCGGCGTGCCATTTGATATGTCAATACAGTTAATTTATTACCGGACAGATATGATAAAAAATGTTCCCGATACATGGGAAGATTTATTAGTTCTTTTAGCTGATTTAAAGAGTCAAGGGAAAGGCATGGTTATTGATTGGGGTTCTTTAGATTGGATAGGTTTCGCGCCGTTTTTATGGCAGGCAGGAGGGAATTTTTATAATGAAGATTATACCAAAGTTACGTTAGATACGCCTTCGGCGGCGAAGGCGATGGATTTTTTCGCGTCGTTATATAAAAATGGCGTGCCTAAAACAACGGTTCCATTGGAACAAGGAATTCGTATCGGAGATTATCCTATAGCGTTTTCCGGAAATTGGAAAATAATCAGCCTTACATTGGGCGCGCCTGAAATAAAAGGCAAATGGAAAATAGCAATGCTTCCAAAAGGCCCGACCGGCAAACGCACATCTTTTATCGGCGGGAGGATTATGAGTGTGTTTTCAAAATCTAATATGAAAAAAGAATCTGTGGAATTTATAAAATTTCTTTCGCAGTCGGACATACAAGTTAAGCTGTATAACGCTTCAATGGAAACAGAAGATTCTTATTTGCCGCCAAACATTGATACTTGGAAAAGTTTAGAAATGGATCAAGCCATGAAAGAAGTTTTAGAAAAACAGGCATGGGAAGCCAAAGGGCCGCCCGCTGTTTTGGGCTGGGATGGCAGCACAAGATTTGTTAATTACGCGATACAGATGGTTATATTGAAAGACGCGAAAAGTGCGGACGAACTTAAAAAAGCTAATGAAGAAATTCAGAAAGAATTAGATAAAATTTTGAAGAAAGGAAGATAAAAAAAGAAGGAGAGAAGTATGGCAAACGAAACAGTCTTTAAAAGATATAAAGGGAATCCTATTATTACAGCTAAAGCAGTCGGGCGCGCTAATAGCATCCATAATAGCGCCATTGTTAATTATAAAGATGGTTACGCGGGTATATTCAGAGTTGATGAAATTGATTTGAATTTTACTATGCATGTTGGCCGCAGTAAAGACGGTATAAATTGGGAAATAGAAGAAGCGCCAATAAATATGAAACCAATCAATCCGGAAATTCCTATAAAGGCAAGGACATATGATCCGCGTTTGACAAAGATAGATGACACCTATTATTTTACGTGGTGCATTGATTCGCCACAGGGCCCTTGTATTGGATTAGCAACTACAAAAGATTTTAAATCGTTTATTCAGATGGAAAATATAATGCCCCCGGCAAATAGAAACTGTGTTATTTTCCCTCGTAAAATAAACGGGAAATACGCTATTTTACATCGTCCCAGCGACCGTGGTCATACACCGTTCGGTTCTATTTTTTATTCTTCCAGCCCTGATTTAACGCATTGGGGTGAACATCGTGTAGTGTTTGACACAGTTTCGTCAAGCTGGCAGTCTACTAAAGTCGGCCCGGGCCCAGCGCCGATAGAGACAGAGGACGGATGGTTATTGATTTATCACGGTGTATGGACAAGTTGCAATGGGTATATTTATTACGCGGGCGGAGCTCTTTTAGATTTAGAAAAACCATGGAAAGTTCTTTATCGCACAAAAGATTATTTATTAGCGCCTACTGAAATTTATGAACGAGTGGGAGATGTCCCGAATGTTGTGTTTCCAAGTTCAGCTGTCGTGGATAAAGGAAAAATTAGGATTTATTACGGTTGCGCGGATACATGCATTTCTATTGCTGACGCTAAGATTGTGGATGTTATAAAATTTATTAAGACGCACGCGTTATAATTCTAAAATAATAGTAAGCACTAAGCGGTTAGTAATAAACTTTTCTATATCCTTTAGAAAACATCATTCTGTTATTCCCGCGAAAGCGGGAATCCATAAGGGTTTTATGATGTTTTTGAAATGGTTATACCATATATAAATTCCTGCTTCATGGAAAATCACAACGTTAATAATCAAGCTTGCAATTACCATCCGCTTAGTGATTACAAATAATATATTGTCGGAATTATCAAGAAGGAGGCATTAATGAAAAAAATATTTTTTTCTATTGTTACGGTACTATTAGCAGTTTTTGTTATAGTAGCGCTTTCAAAGGATTTTTTGATAAAAATTGCTATTGAAAACGGCGTAACGCTTGTAACCGGGCTTAAAGTACAAATGTCATCGTTAAAGGTGGGGCTCATTGGTACTGACGCGGGCATGAAAAATCTTATGATTTATAATCCCAGCGGATACCCTGATAAAGTTATGCTTGATATGCCAGAGATTTATGTAGACTATGATTTACCAAGCATTATGAAGGGGAATATTCATTTAACAGAAATGCGTATTGATTTACATGAATTTTATGTTGTTAAAAATTATAAGGGAGAGTTAAATTTAGATGCCTTGAATTTGTCAAAAGGTTCTCCTGAAAAATCAGCCCCAGTGCAGGAAAAGGGAGAGCAAAAAGTAACGGGAGCAGGGAAAATCCCTGAAATAAAAATAGATAAACTTACTCTCAAGGTCGGGAAAGTTATATATAAAGATTATTCAGCAGGCGGAGCGGCATCTATTCAGGAGTTTAACATTAATTTAAATGAAGAATACAGGAACGTTGATAATCCTTACACATTAGTAAGTTTAATAGTGTTTAAGGCGCTTATGAATACAGGAATAGCAAAGTTAACGCAGTTTGATATAGGTGGTTTGCAAAATACGTTAGCAGGGGCTTTGCCAAACGGGCAGATTTTAGCAGGAGCCGCTAAAAGTATTTTAGGCAGTACCGAAGGCGCGTTAAGCGGTTTAGGCGGAGGGGCAGGTTCTAGCGTGAACACAATGGCAAACACATTAAAAAGCACAGCTAGCGGCCTTACTAATGCTTTGAAATTGCCTTTTGGTAAGGCGAGTTCAACAACGAGTGACACGACCGATACTACAAACCAGTAAAATTTTATTAATAAAAACCGGTGTTTTGTTTAATCCAAAAACAAGACGCCGGTTTTTTATTTTTGTAGCGGATGCGATAGATATCCGCCTGATATATTCATAGCAGTGAAACTATTTTGCGTTAAAATTCTTACAGCGATATGACCGCGCAGTCCTTGTTGGCAGAAAACAATTATTTTTTTATTTTTTGGAATTTCGTTAAGACGCCCGCGTAGTTCATCTAAAGGAATGTTTACGGCTCCTTCTACCGGCCATTTTAAACATTCATTTTTTGTTCTGACATCTAAAACAAATTCTTCTTTTGATATTTTATCCCAATGAGTAATAGGGCTTATGCCTAAAATATGATTCCTCGCTACCATGCCGGCTATATTTATAGGATCTTTTACAGAGCCATATTGCGGGGCATAGGCAAGTTCTATAAAAGCTAAATCATCGCATGTCAGATTGTTTTGTATAGCAGTACTAAATATATCAATTCTTTTATCTATGCCTGTTTTTCCTATTATTTGGGCGCCGTAAATTTTTCCGTTTGAAGGATTAAATAGCATTTTTAAAGTCATTTTATTAAATCCCGGATAATATGACGCGTGGTCAAATGGATGTAAATAGAGTTTTTCAACATCACGGTCTAATTGTTTTAGCGCGTGTTCATTTAACCCGGTAATAGCGGCAGTTAAGTTAAATATTTTTATAATAGCGGTTCCTAGGGAGGGTTTTAATTCTGTCAGTATGCCGGAAATATTTTCTGCCGCGATAAGAGCTGTTTTTGCCGCGAGTCCCGCTAAAGGGATTATAGATGATTCTCCAAGAATATTATTAGTTTCCACGGCATCGCCTCCAGCGAAAATATAATGATCGTTTGTCCGCGCGTGGGAATCCACAATAAGTCCCTTTTTGCCTATATTTAACCCCGCTTCTTGGGCGAGAGATATTTCAGGTTTTATACCTATCGCGAGAATAATTAAATCCGCGTTGTCTATACGGTAATCAGTAGCTAGAATATTTATTTTATTATTTTGGTTTTTTTCTATAAGATTTATTTCAGAGTTAAGATGTAAAATAATTCCGTTGTCCAGCAATTCTTTTGTTATCGGCTCTATCATTTCTCTATCAAAATTAGGGAGAACTTGATTTGTTTTTTCCGCGATATGTGTTTCTATGCCGCTATTTTTAAGGTTTTCAGCCATTTCTAGGCCAATAAAACCCGCGCCTATAATCAGGGCTTTTTTTATTTGGCCTGTTTTTATTTTTGTTTTAATGGTTTCAGCGTCCGGTATAGTTCTAATCGCGTGGATAAAAGGAAAGACGTCTTTTTTTGTTTGCAGAAAGTCAGGAATGACAGCGCTAGCACCGGTTGCAAAAAAAAGATAATCATAAGATTCATAATATGTTTCATTTGTTATGAGATTACGCGCTTGTATTTTTTTATCAGCGCGGTATATATGTTCTACCAGAGTTTGGAGCCGTGTTTGAATATTGAAGCGGTCAAGAAAACCGCGCGGTGTCCGCATTATAAGATTTTCTTTTTCTTTTATAATATCGCCGGCATAATACGGCAAGCCGCAAGTAGCATAAGAGATATAAACGCCTTTTTCAAAAATGATTATTTCAGCATTTTCGTCTAAACGTCTTAACCGCGCGCTGAATGCCGCGCCGGACGCGCCGCCGCCGATAACTAATATTTTCATATATTTTTTCCTTTTAAATTTTTTTTATATTGCAATATTTTCCCGCGCTAAAATTATACCCAAAAATTTCTTATTATTTGCTTAGTGGTTACAACAATTTTGGGATTAAAAGTAGCATAATAGCACTTGACGAAATTTGTAATCACTAAGCGGATGGTAATTGCAAGCTTGATTATTAACGTTGTGATGTCTCAGGACGAGGAAGCTATATATGTTATAACCATTTCAAAAATATCATAAAACCCTTATATGGCTTCCCGCTGTAGTTTACCCCGTGCCGTGACACGGGGCAGGAATGACAGAGCCTAGACCCACACTGTCATTCCTGCGCACGCAGGAATCCATACAAGTAAATCCAGCGAAAAACTTTTTAAAAATAAAAAATTGTAATTGCGTTACAGCCTCTTTCGCTAAAATGTCAGACGGGACGTAACTCCCATGGATTCCCTCTTTCGAGGGAATGACAGAATAAGATTTTATAAAGGACTATAGAAAAGTTTATTACCAACCGCTTAGTAATTACAAAAATCTAGCACGTAAATTTTATTATAAAATTCTGTATTATCGATGTATATAAGATATACTTAATATATGTCATACCTAAATATCTATTGCTCATAAAAACCGACAAACTAAGTTTCGACATAAATAAAGAATGCTAAGATGTGCAAAATAAAAGGACATATCCTTACCATGCGTAAAATTAACCCTAAATTTTTAAGATGTTTTTTATTAGCAATATTTATTTCATTGCTTGCTCCTTTCGCGGTAGCGAATAATACCTTTCATGGCGGACCGGACATTACTCCAAGAATGGCTCTATTAGTTTTTCAGCTCGGCGTTATATTTTTCTCGGCGTGCATTGGAAGTTATATTTTTACAAAATTTAAAATGTCTTCTATACTCGGCGAACTTTTGTCCGGGGTTATTATAGGGCCTTATTTATTGGGCCACCTGCCGTTTATAGGTTTTCCAGCCGGTATGTTCCCTATTCAAACAGGATGGCTTCCCGTATCCGGAGAACTTTATGGTTTTACCGCGATGGCGGCAATATTATTACTTTTCCTCGTTGGATTAGAAACAGACCTCGACACTTTTTTATCATTTTCAGTGACGGGTTTAATTGTAGGGTTGGGCGGAGCTCTTTTTTCTTTTTTTATCGGCGATTTAACTGTGGTATTTTTATCAAAATATTTTTTTAACACTAGTTATTCTTTCACCCATCCTGTCGCGCTCTTTATAGGTATTATTACTACAGCCACTTCTGTCAGCATATCCGCCAATATGCTTTCTGAAAAAAGAAAAATTTCTTCGCCTGAAGGCGTTACCATTCTTTCCGCGGCTGTTATAGATGATATTTTAGGCATTATCATGTTAGGTATTGTGCTGGCGATAGTTAAAGCTGGCGGGCATAATGATCTTCAGGCAATAGGCATTATTTCTTTTAGAATTATAGCCTTTTGGCTTGTATTTACTTTTATAGGAATAACAATATCAAGACATGTGGCCAAGCTATTAAAAAAATTTCAAGACAATACAATTATCGCGGTTCTAGGCCTCGCGGTATGTTTTTTAGTTGCCGGCATTTTTGAAAAATGCGGACTCGCGATGATAGTAGGCGCGTATACCACGGGGCTTGCGTTTTCTAAGACAGATTTAGCGCTCGTTATTAAAGAAAAAATATCAGTTTTATATAAATTTTTCATGCCCATGTTTTTTTGTGTTATGGGAATGTTTGTCAATATTCAAGACTTATTAAACCCGCCAATCATAACATTCGGCTTAATCTACTTTTTCATATCAGTCTTAACAAAAATAATAGGTTGCGGGCTTCCCGCGCTTCTTCTTAACTTTAACACTCTTGGCGCCATACGTATCGGCGTAGGCATGGTCCCTAGAGGAGAAGTAGCCTTAATTATTACAACAATAGGACTCGCTGGAGGATTTATACCTGATGAAATTTTTAGTGTCGCGGTAATAATGACATTCTTTACGACATTTATCACGCCGCCAATATTAAACTTTTTACTTGATAAAAATAAAAGCGGACTGCGTAAAGACTTGTCTAATAAAAATATCGCCAATCAAATAGTTTATGATATGCCTGACCCTGACACATTGGCATTAATTCTATCAAAAATAGCGGGCGATTTTGAAAAAGAAGGTTTCTATGTGTACAATATTCCTTCAGAGGATAACGCGCTGTATCAGATAAGAAAAAATGATATTTTTATAACTATGACAGGCACGTCTAAATCCATAATTTTTGACTGCGAAGAAACATATGTTCCTTTCATAAATACCGTTATGTTTGAGGTTTTTTCTGAACTAGAAAATGTAATAAAAAATATAGAAATACTTATAAACAACAAAAACATTTCACCGGCATTTACCAATCGCTCCGCGCAACTAAAATATCCGGTCAAAACATTTTTAAAATCTATTAAACCCTCCGCGGTTGAATCTAATTTAACAGCTACTACAAAAGAAGAAGTGCTTTTTGAATTAACAGATATTATTTTATCATCAGGACAAATTAACCGGTCAGAACGGGATACCATAATAAAAGATTTACTAAAAAGAGAATCTAAAATGTCTACCGGCATGCAGGAAGGGATAGCCTTCCCTCACGCTAAAACAAACGCCGTAAAAAAACTTACGGCGGCCGTGGGAATCAGTAAAAAAGGCATAAACTTTAATTCCCTTGATAAAAAACTTTCAAATATATTCGTTATTGTTTTAGCGCCTAGAGGTAATCCCGAAGGTTATTTAAAATTTATGTCTGAAGCCTCGATATTTCTAATGGACGAGGAAAAAAGAAAAAAAATTATATCCGCTAAAAATAATATGGAATTATATAAAATTTTTACTTAACAATATTACTCCTCAATTTTATGCGCGTAAATAAACGCTATTTCTTATTACGCGCGGCAAAATACTTGCGGAGTGTTTTTATTTAAGATACAATCCTCTTAACATGAAAATTATACAAAAAAATATAACACTTAATGAAATTACATCTATGGCACTATCTATTTTCGGTAATTTTGTTAAAGCTGTAGTTGATATCGAACGAGAAATCATTGCCCTTGACGCGGAACTTCATTCTGATTTAGAAGCTTTACTACTTGAAAATGGTTCAAAACAAAAAAATATTTGGGGCATAAATATTTATCCGGATATGCAAGGCGCTGATTTTATTGAATTTGATTCAATGATTAATCTTCGCCCTTCGCAGGGGAATAGAAGTAGAAACGTAGAAAATAAAGAAATACAAAAAAAAATTATCGCGATAGTGGCAAAAAGGATTATCGCATGAATTATCAACATAAAGATTTGGCCGCGAAAAGATGGCGCGAACTGTCATTTTTGGAACAAATGGCAAATATCGGCAGTGAAGTTGAAAGAATGCTAAACTGGCGTATAAAAAAAAATTACGATTATGCTCAAAAAGCGTTTGAAAGAACTCTAGAATTAATTGATCTCACATTAGATATTGATAAAAACTATGCCCACTTAAAAGAAGTCGCACGCGTGAGAGAAGCGCTTGTAGACGACTTTACAGGTGCTAACCAATTTATATCTTCTGATAACTCTTGGAGAAAATATTTTTTATCTTTTGCCTATGCTGCCCGTAAAAATTATTAACTCGACGCTACCAAATAAACTATTTTAACGCCGACACACACATGGATAAATTTCAACTAATCACAGATTTAAAACCTAAAGGCGATCAGCCTTCCGCTATAGAAACTATAACAAAATCCCTCTTAAGCCATAATAAATACCAAACTCTTATCGGTGTCACCGGAAGCGGAAAAACTTTTACAATGGCTAATATTATTGAACGTGTCAATAAACCGGTTCTTGTGATATCCCACAATAAAACACTTTCCGCGCAATTATACGCGGAATTTAAAGCGTTTTTCCCAAAGAACGCTATTGAATATTTTGTTTCATACTATGATTATTACCAGCCTGAAGCGTATGTGCCTCAAACCGATCTTTATATAGAAAAAGACGCTTCAATAAATGAAGATATAGATAGACTTAGATTATCCGCGACCAGTTCTCTTCTTTCACGTAAAGATGTTATTATCGTGGCTAGTGTTTCATGTATATACGGCTTAGGTTCCCCAAGCGATTATTCCACAATGCTTGTACAACTCGAAAAAGGCGCTAAAATAGAACGTGATACCATTATAAAAAAATTGGTGGAAATACAATATGAAAGAAATAATATAGAACTCACCCGGGGAAAATTTCGAGTCCGCGGAGAAACTATTGATATTTTCCCGGCTTACAAAGAAACAGCTGTCAGAATAGAATTATCAGACGGCGAAGTGAACCGCGTATCTGAAATACATCCTCTTACTGGAGACGTTATAACAAATCTTGAAAAACTCGCCGTGTATCCGGCAAAACATTTCGTGACAACAGAAGACAAAATTAAACGCGCCGTTGAATCTATAAGTCTTGAATTAAAAGAACGTTTACAAAAACTAAGTGCGGAAAATAAACTTTTGGAAGCCGCTAGACTTGAAAGCCGCACAAATTATGATATAGAAATGCTAAAGGAATTAGGATATTGCAACGGCATAGAAAATTATTCCCGGCATATTACAGATAGGCCAAAAGGCTCACGGCCATGGTGTTTACTAGATTATTACACTGATGATTTTTTAGTGATAATAGATGAATCTCATGTTACTCTCCCGCAACTAAGGGCTATGTATAACGGCGACCAAGCGCGCAAAAAAACTCTTGTTGATTATGGGTTCCGGCTACCTTCAGCACTGGACAATAGACCGTTAAAATATGAAGAATTTTTAGACCTGACCAAACAAATTTTATTTGTTTCCGCCACTCCTTCGGATTATGAGGTAAACTTAAGTAATGTAACAACCGAACAGATAATACGGCCCACAGGGCTATTAGATCCAAAAATAGAAATACGGCCGTCAAACGGCCAGATATATGATTTAGCAAAAGAAATAAAACTACGGGCTGAAAAAAAAGAAAGAGTCCTCGTTTCAACTCTTACTAAGCGATTAGCGGAAGAATTAACGGATTATTTAAAAGATATGAATCTTCGCGTAAGATATATGCATTCTGAAATTAACACATTAGACAGAGTTGATATAATAAAAGATTTACGGCTCGGAAAATTCGACAGTTTAATCGGCATCAATTTATTGCGTGAAGGGCTGGATTTACCAGAAGTGTCGCTTGTTGCTGTTTTAGACGCGGACAAAGAAGGTTTTCTACGAAGCGGAACATCCCTCCTTCAAACAGCGGGAAGAGCCGCGCGTAATGTGAACGGCACTGTCATTCTTTACGCCGATACTATTACAGCTTCAATGAAAAAAGTTATTGATATAACAGATATACGTAGAGAAAAACAAAAAATATTTAACGAAACATACCATATAGAACCGCGCACTATAATTAAAGCCGTGCAAGATGGAATAGAATTATACCGTCAAGCTAAAAATATCACCGCGAAAAGCGCGGGAGAAAGCGCGGAAGAATTTGAAATTTCAGAACTTATCGCGGATCTTGAAAGAGAAATGGAAGACTCTGCTCGAAACCTTAACTTTGAACGGGCAATAACACTTAGAGACAAAATTGAAAAAATAAAACTACAAACAAAACTGAAACCAAAGGAGCGCAAAAAATATGGAAGAAAATAACATAAAACAAAATATATTAAGATTTTTTGAAAAATCGCGCGGGAACTATATTTCAGGAGAAGAAATAAGTAATAACCTAGGAATGTCGCGCGCTAATATATGGAAACACATAAACGCGCTTCGTCAAGAAGGCTATATGATAGACGCAGTGCCTAATATCGGTTACAAACTTTTAATGATTCCGGATAAACTTCAAGGATATGAAATAAAAAATGGACTGGAAACATCTACTATGGGACAACACATCTATTATTACGACTATATAACCTCAACAAACGATAAAGCGTATGAACTTGCTGAAAACGGCGCGAAAGAAGGCACTATTATTGTAGCCGAAACTCAATCAGGCGGAAAAGCGCGCTTGGAGCGAAAATGGATATCGCCTTTAGGCGGTATATATATGTCTATTATTTTAAGGCCAGTGGTTAATATAGAAGAAATTCCGGCTGTAACACTTGTTTCAGCGCTCAGTGTCTCTAAAACAATTACTAGCCTTTACAATTTAAAAGCCGAAATAAAATGGCCTAATGATATTTTTATTAATTCTCAAAAAATATGCGGAATACTAGCGGAAATGAAAGGCCATGTGGACAAAGTGGATTTTGTTATTCTAGGAATAGGCATCAATATTAATACAGCCATAAATGATTTGCCGCCAAATTCAACCAGCATAAAAACCCTGACTAAAAATATCGCAAACAGGGTTATTTTCGCGCGTGAATTTTTAAAACAATTTGAATCAGACTACACACAATTCATTAACGAAGGATTTAAATCATTAAAAAATGAATGCGCGGAACTGTCAACTCTTATCGGCAAAAAAGTGAATATTAAAATGCATAATACTATTTTATCCGGACTCGCGCTGGGGATAGACGATAAAGGTGCTCTTATTATAAAAAATGAACTAGGCGATATGAAACGCGTCTTGTCCGGAGATGTTTTGATGTGCAGGTAATACCGTGATACTACCATTAAAAATTAAATTATAAACTTTTTATGGAAATCTTAATAAAACTATTTTAGCTAATTTGAAGTACATATATAAAAATTTCTCAAAGCTCTCAACAAAAAAACGAAATACAATGTTATCTATAACTCCGGGGTTATAATCTAATTTATACGCGCCAACTAAAAATATATCGGATATTTTTCTCTGTTTTTGAAATTCTTCCCTTTTAAGTAGCATTGGAAAAAATAGTTTAATAGTAGCCACTAAGGAAAAAATATATCCCTTCAAAAATATTTGTTTTTTTATAGAAAACCCGATATTAAATATTTCATACAATAAAAAACATGGTAAAAAAATTAATATCGTCCTGAACTTATAATTTTTAATAATAAATAATCTATGATTTCTCATTACATAAAAAGCGCGTAAAGAACTATACTTAACCCCTTCACGATGCGAATAACTGGAAGAGCCTTCCAAATGAAAAACAACCGCCGAGGGAACCAAAACTATTTTAAAACCTACGGCTCTCAGCCTATAAAAAAAATCAGCGTCATTCCAATAAATAAAAAAATCTTCGTCAAATAAAATATTTTTTGGAATATTTTTTAAATCCAGTAATGGCGCGGTAGAAGGAATCATCCCAACTTCCAAATTTCGTGGCATTTCCCTATTCGTATAAGTCTTTCCTATAAAATGAAATTCTCCTCCGTAATATACTTCATTGCGGGATTTATCTATTATTTTTGGAGTAAAAACTACTGCCAAGGGATCTCTATTTTGCTCTGCCGCGTCAAAAAGACATGAAAATAATTCTCTATCAACAATAGTATCATGATCAAGCAATATTAAGTATCTAGTTTTACAACTCTTTAAAGCAATATTAGCGGCATAGCTATGCCCCATATTTAAAGAAAGATTGATAATCTGTTTCGGCAATTTGCAAGTTTCTAATAATTGAAGCGTGTTATCTTGAGAATTATTATCTACTATTAAAAGTTCCCATCCTTTCAATACAGATGATTCAAAACTTTTAAATAATTCAGGTAAGTATCGCGCGCTGTTATAAGTGATTAGACAAATAGTAAGATTGGCATTCATATTTTTAAAAATATCATTAAATTATAATAATCTAAAAAAACATATTAGATATACCCCCAAAAAATCTCTTTGTCAAGACTGTTAATATTTTAAAACAATAGCAGTGCCTTGACTTAAAAAAAAATGTGTGCTATGGTTAATTTTTAGTAATCTTTTTGGAATTATTTTAACCCTGCAAATAATCACCTAATAAAATATTATAGGACATTATATGTATCAAACTAAAAAAATAGCGTCATTACTAATATTTTTTGGAATAATAATTTTTGCTTTTTTATTGAGAACCCCGACCTTTAATCTTCCACACTTCAGAGGCGATGAACATCATTATATAAGTTTAGCGTTTAAACTGGAAACTCAAGGGATTGACGGATATAATCTACGCGGAGTAGATATATATTCCGCGAAAGGATACCCCGAACTCCTAACCATTGTGCCTGCAAAAGATAAAGGTCATATACTAAAAGGATTAGAACAAATAGGCGTTACTTATTATGACGAACCATTACATCATATGCCGTGGGGATTTCCTGCGGCATTAATTATTTCCCACAAAATATTCGCTAGAAACGAACCATATCGTATGCTTACCGCTAATGATATGGAAATAATAAAACAAAATCCGCCGGGAGTAGGATTACGTAATTTCAGATTTCCTAAAGAAATAGTTAACCAACAATTTTACGCTCTTTTCCTGCCACTATTTTTCAGTTTAGCTACTATCGCGTTAATTTATTTTATAGTTATGAATCTATATAATGATAAATGGGTCGCTTTTACCGCGATGTTTTTAATGGCTATATCTCCCATAGATTTACTTACTTCTCAAAAAATTTGGGCGGATGAACAGACTCTTTTTTTTGCGGTACTCGCTATTTTTTTATATATTTTATCTGTTAAAAAAAATATTTCATTATTAGCATTTTTAGCCGGAATTTCCTGCGGTATAAGCACTATCACAAAACAAAACGGCGGCGCTATAGCTGGACTAGCGATTATTTTGTGGCATATTGTTTCAAATGCCGATAATCTTTTCAAAAAAGAAACCTGCTTGAAAACTATATTTGATAAAAAATTAATTTTATTTTTCTTAGGAACTTTCCTAAGCGCGGGATACTGGTTCTACAAAGTTATCAAAATCTACGGAGAACCATTGTACCGGCCGCGGCAAGAAAATTTATTAGAAAGCGCTAAAATCGGATGGTTTAAAATAGTTCAAAGCCGCCCTAAATATCTATACTTAGTGGGGATCCCTTACCAAAATCCTCTTTTTTTACTTGCTTACATATCACCTATTTGGCTTTATCTGAATAAAAAATTATTTAAATCCCACTGTATGCCTGTTTTATGGCTGGCAGGAGCGTTTTATTTAGCGTCAAAATTTTTTACAGGCGAGCATCGTTATATGATTACCGCGTATCCCGCGTTTGCCATGCTAAGCGCTTTTGTAAGCAATAGAATGCGCTTATGGATAGATAATTTTATGGGCTATAAAACAGGAACCGTTTTATTTTTCAGTATATTAATATTTTCAATTTTTTGGAGCGTGCCAATGGCTTATGAAACGTTATACCATGTTGGCGCTCTCATCTTAAAACCTTTTTAATTATAAAACTGCGCTAGTTAATACTCTCAAAAAACAACTTCCTTGATTTCGCTAAAAGGCGGATGATTTAGTAATATGTCTTTTAAAAAAGAAGTTATAATAAGCGGCGTATGGGTTTTTTCACTTCGAACAATTCAACTGTTTTTTTCTTTGGCATCACTAATTATTATCAGCAGATTTCTTACTCCAAAAGACATCGGGACATTTGGTGTAGTCCTTTTAATTTTATCTATTCTTGAAGTTTTTTCAGGCATTGGTTTTGAACAAGCAATAATTCAAAAACGTTTCCATAAAAGAAAATATTGCGACACAGCTTGGACAATACGGATTTTTCGAGGATTTATTATTTCTTTTATTTTATTAACCACTGCCCCGTTTATCGCGGATTTTTTTAAGCTCCCACAAATAATTCTTATATTAAGAGTTATTTGTCTAACCATATTATTTCAGAATTGTTCCAACATAAATGTGATTCTCCTGCAAAAAGAATTAAAATTTAAACAATACTTTATCTACAACAGCATATCTTTAATTATAGAAGGACTTATAACTATCAGCGGTATTATTATTTTCCGTAATGTATGGGCGCTTGTTTTCGGAAATATTGCCGGTAATTTTTTTAAATGTATTATTTCATTTTTTATAATAAAAGAAAAACCGAGAATATATTTTAATACCGCCCACGCAAAACAACTTTTTAATTTCGGGAGATGGGTATTATGGTCTAATGCGCTAACTTTTCTAGCAATACAATTTGACAGTTTTTTTATCGGTAAAGTTATGGGCCCGATTTCACTAGGGTTTTATGGACTCGCGGGACGAATAGCAAATCTGCCTGTTACAGAAATTGGAAATGTTATAGGACAAGTTACTTTCCCGGCGTATTCAAAACTACAAAAAGACATCTCTAAAATGAAAGCCGCGTATCTAAAAACTCTAAACTTTATATCTTTCATCGCCTGCCCGGTAACCTGTTTAATAGTTATATTATCCCATAGTTTTGTAATATTATTTTTAGGAGAAAGGTGGCTTTCCACGGTGCCTCTTATTAAAATTTTATCAATTGCCGCCGTATTGCGTTGCCTTGCAGGCACAGCGGCTAAAGTTTTTTACGCGTTAGGATTTCCTCGGCTTGAAACAAAAATACAACTATTACGGCTCATAATCTTACTTCTTTTTATATACCCATTATCTTATAAATGGGGCACAAACGGAATTGCGCTAGCTGTATTAATAAGTGTTTTTTTAACAGCCGGCATGTTTTTCATTATTTTATCTAAAATTATAAAAACCAATCTTATGGATTTTATAAACGCGATAAAATGGCCGTTACTAAACACCTTTTTTATGGTCATTCTAACTTATCCCTTATCATCAAAATATGGGAATAACGTAATAGGATTTATAAAGACATTATTAACTGGAATTATTGTTTATATAAGTATGTTTTTATTACACAAAAAATGGGTTAACAAAAAAACCGCGTGAACATGAGGTTATAATGATAGAAAAAATAAATGAACATTATTTTAGCAATACATATGACACTAAAAAACGTTTTATCAGCTACTGGCATCAAATAAATGAAATAATCAAAACTAATCCTAAAAATATTTTAGAAATAGGGGCCGGCAATAAATTTGTATCCATATACTTAAAACAAAAAAATTTTAATGTGACAACCGTGGATATCAATCCGAATCTTGAACCGGATGTTGTAGCAAATGTTATAAAAATGCCTTTTAAAAATAATTCGTTTCATACTGTAAACTGCTGTGAAACTTTAGAACATATGCCTTATGAAAATTTCAGTAAAGCCCTTAGTGAAATCTACCGTGTCGCGGAATTTCACGCGGTCATATCTATCCCCGATATAACTAAGATATTACACGTTCCCTATATTTTACAAAAATACGCCGATAAATTTTTTAAAAAAGCAATCCCGCGCGATTTAGATAAACATTATTGGGAGATAGGGAAAAAAATGTATCCGCTTAGTAGAATTATAAAAGATATCAAACACACAGGTTTTATTGTGGTCTCCTCTTATAATGTTCCTGAAAACTTATATCACAAATTTTTCATATTAAAAAAAATAAAAAAACATCTACTTTAAAAATATATCGCTTTAAAACAATTATATGACAAAAAAGACTATTAAAATTTTATTTATTTCTCACAGCGCGGGGCTATACGGAGCAGAAAAAAGTTTATTAATTCTCTTAAAAAATATAGATAGAACCCGTTTTTCCCCTATTGTTATGCTCCCCTGCACAGGCCCATTGGAAGAAGAAATAAAAATTTTAAATATTCCCGTTATTGTCCTGCCGTATAAACTAAAAATAACAACTAAAAAATACAAACTTACTGCATATATATTTTTTAGATATTTATGGCAAATAATTATATTCACACAGCGTTTAATCAAGCTCATAAAATTACACAAAATAGATGTGGTGTATACCAATACCTCCATTATTCCTATTGGCGCTCTCGCGGCATTAATAGCGCGCGTCCCTCATGTTTGGCATATCCGCGAACTTATTAAAAATGATAAATTTTTTAAAATAGTGCCACCAGGACTTGTCATAAATTTTATAAAATTATTTTCTAAAAAAATAATAGCAAACTCAAAAATAACTGCGGAACAATTTTACAGCAATTATTCCTCAATAAAAAAAATAGAAGTAATATATAATGGTGTTGAAATTATAAATGAACCTGCCACGGATACCAAGATAGACACACTGCTTAAAAACAATTGGTGCGTAGCTGTTATCGGAACAATCCAGCCGTCTAAAGGGCAAGAAACAGCAATCCGCGCGCTTAATTTAATCACAAACAAAATTCCGAATATAAAATTACTTATAATTGGGGACGGAGAAAAAATATATTTAAATCATCTTAACAAACTGATATCTGACTTCCAATTACAAAAATATGTTCTTTTTACAGGATTTAGAAAAGATATATTTAATATTCTAAATCACTGCCGGATTTTATTGTGCCCCTCTATAGTAGAATCTTTCGGCAGAACTATTATAGAAGCAATGGCTAAAGGTATCCCGGCTATAGGAACAAATACCGGCGGCATTAAAGAAATAATAGAAGACGGGTTTTCTGGATACCTTGTTCCTATTGGAGATGAAAATATACTCTCTGAAAAAATCTATTTTTTATTTCAAAATCCACGAAAGGCTGAACTAATGGGAAAACGAGGGATAAAAATAGTAAAAGAAAAATTCAACATACCGCAATATATTACTAGCATAGAACACGTTATAATTGAAACAAATGCTGCTAAAAAACTTCTTTAACATCTTCCAGAAAAAATTCTTACACTATTTTAAAAACCTTTTAGCCGCTGAAATTCGCATTATTCGCTATGACGAAATGCTATTTTTAGGTTAAACGATTGATATGACTTTTTCAAAAATATCAATATACTTTTTAGCTGTAACTTTTATATCATAATTATTGAAATATTGTTTATTGTTAACAGCCATTATTTTCCGCGCGCGTTCATCTAACGCTAAACTAATAATTGCCCGCGCCATTTCTTCTTCATCATTAGGATTTATTAAAATACCATTTTTTGAAGATGTGATAATATCTGTTTGCCCGCCGATATTAGTGGATATTATAGGAAGGCCGTGCGACATGGCTTCAAGAATGACTATCCCAAAACCTTCATGTTCTGAAGATAGAATATAAAGATCGCTATTTTGCAGGTATTGATTTTTTTGTTCATCTGTCACTCTGCCCGCGAATTTTATTTTATTTAAAATACCCAATGTTTCAGCAAGTTCAAAAAGATTTTGTTTTTCAGGGCCGTCTCCTAAAATGATAAGCTGTGAATTATTTATTTTTTTAAGGACGATATTAAACGCTTTTATAAGAATATCATATCTCTTTCTTTTTACTAAACGGCCGACCGAAATTAAATAAATATTATTTTTATCCATATCTAACTCCGCGCGCGACGAAGAAAAAAAAATTTTACGCGGAATACCGATAGGAATAACATTTATTTGTTTATTAAAATTATAATACTTACGGGCGTTTTTTGCCGTGTCAGTTGATTCCGCTATTACAATCTCCGCGTTATTTAAAACCATCTTAACCGCGCGTCTAAAAAGAAAATGACGGTGCGGTGATAATTTTTTACTAGGGTCAAATATATCTCCGCCGAGAATGCTTAACACGCTGGGTATTCTTAAAATTTTCACTAGGATTAAACTAACGATTCCGGATGGCACAGCGAAATGAGTATTAATTACATCATATTTATTCCGCGCGCATAAAATTAACGCCTTTAAAAAAGCTAAAATGGGAAAAGTCAAAAGAGACAATATTGTTGCTATTTCTAATGATTTTCTACAAAGAACTTTAACCCTATAGATATTAACTCCATTAATTTTTTCATATAAACTTAATCCCTTAAAATGGGTAGTAACAACATCAACATAATGCCCCTCTCGAACGAATTCTTCGACTAAGTCACGTGTAAAAATTCCGCCTCCGCCGCCTAACGGCGGATATTCATAATTTATAATTAATATTTTCATTTTAGTTATAAACCCAAATTTTGCAATAGGCCGTCGATAAAATGTCTCTAAATTTTTCTCGAAGTCTATCGCAAAATCCGGGATAAAAAAAACTCAATTTATTTTTTGCCTTGTGTCTTTAAAAATTTTACGCCTTTTTTAGTTATCCGATACCTCTGTAAACGGCTATTAGGTTTACTTGGAATAGTATATTCGATTAATCCATTCTCTATCGCTCGCTTTAGATATCGTTCTTCAAAATTAGCTCTCCCCACTAGCTCAAGTTTTTCCTGTAATTCTTTACGCGACATTTCTCCCTTGAAATTTTTCAATAATCGCGCTACTTCTAAACTGACTTGACCTGCGACTTGACCTGCGACTTGACCTGCGACTTGACCTGCGACTTGACCTGCGACTTGACCAACCTTCTTTTCAATAAATCGTTTTCGCCAAACTGTCAAAATAAAAAATCCATTTTCCAAGCAGAATTTAGGCGCTTTTAAGCCTGCTTTTCTACAATTATTAAAAATATCTACCGTACCGGTTCCAGCCTTTTCAATATACTTCGTCAAAAATAACGGTTCAGCAATCAACGGATTTCCCGGTTGAGATGAATGAGGTTTTGATAAACTCTCGGTTGTAAGTGAAGGCGGTAATGTCCCCGGATTCCATATTTCAAGACGATCTGAAAAAAGCATTATTTCTACGCTGGCATTACTTGTGTAATCCCTATGGGCAACAGCATTAACAATGCCTTCCGTAACTACTTCCCTTGGAATATCATATTCAACCGGCGCCTGCGGGCCACGATTTCGAGTACCGACAAAACGGTTCAATTTTGACATTACAAAATCAACAGATTGATCTACCATGTCAAAAACAGTTCCTTTATAAATTTGATATGATGGAATTGGTTTTAACTTCCGTATGCCATGAAAATGCATACATTTTATTTCTGAAGCGATAAGAAATCGTTGCGGCTTCGCCCCAAATAATAATATCGCCGCATGATTTGGTTTTCCTTTATTAAGTAAATCCAAGTGTGTTAAAACATCCCTGACTCGAGTTTTTTCTGATAACGCGTAATCCCGAGAATTACGCGCTTCAGAAAGAAACCAACGAATCTTATCCTCTGAAATATCTGATAACTCCGCGTTACGACATACTGTAGAATCAAAAGGCCCTGATAGAATTCTCCCGGTTGAAAGAAGATGGTCTACTAAACTCGCATAAACAGCCGAGTTTAATTCTAGTTGGTTATTGAAACGGCGCCGAATTAATTGCTCCCCAACCGCTCGAATTAAACCAAGCATTTTAGGATGTCTTTTAGAGTCATCTTCGCTTTTTATAAAAATCAACCGAGGCTTCCCAAGTTTAGTCGCTAAAAGAAACTCCCTGTGAGTTGGAGACTGCCCTTTACTATCTTCAGAACCATAATTATTGCCAAATAATCCAAGATATATATCACTCGCCTTCACCTCTTCTAAATAAACATCTTCAGCACGGCGGTCTCTGGCAGGTTGAGATTCAAATAAAAATACATCAAAAAACTGCCTTAATAGAGGATCTCCGTAAATATAGTCTCTTAGTGTCTGCCGCTCTAGCTTAAGCTCTTTTTGCGCTCCACTAATAAAAATTTTATATTTCATCGCCTTTAACCTCTTTTACTCTATTTGCCGGAAACATGCTTTACTTTTTGTTCATCACAAAAACTATAGCTCCCCTCAAAAAAATATATATATTATCATTATCGAACAGATATCCAAAATAGGTTTAACAATAAAACTTAGCACTATTTTTTTTGAATCCTTAAACGCCTTACATGATAAAAAAATTATTAAAGAAAATGTAAAAATAATGCCTGCCCAAAATAATACTTTAGATAAAAAAAATAACGCTGTCATAACTAATAAATATATTAACGGAAAATGGCCTTTGAAAAATAATGCTTCTAAACTCAAGTTAATATAGGCATATATTACGGCATCTCCTTACAAGAGTGATAAAACTTATCAACCGAATATTCCCAGCTCGCGAGATTTATTCCATTTTTTTCAATAGTCCTACGCGCGTTTATAAGGCCGTCCACAACAAAGTTGTATATATTCGCAGTGGATACTGCTTGAATATGATTATATTTTAATCCTTCAATAAAATGGCTGTATTTCCCTACACCGCCTGAGGCTATAATCGGCAGTTTCGTTTGATTGCCGGCAAGTTCCAAAAGATTTAAATCATACCCAAACCCTGTTCCGTCCTTCTCTATTGAAGTAAGATATATTTCTCCCGAGCCTAAATCTTCGGCGCGACGGATTATTTCTTGAACCTTTAATCCGGTATTATAAGACCCCTGCTTTATAAAAATATAATAATCATTTTCTATTTTTTTCGCGTCAATTGAAATAACAACGCACTGCCTTCCAAAAATTTTAGATAACGAAGAAACAAGATTCGGATTTTCTATTATCGCTGTATTTAAAACTAATTTATCCGCGTTTGCGTTTAAAATTTTATATCCATCCTCTACTGAACGAATCCAACCGCCCGCGGAAACCGGCAAAAAATATTTTTTACTTAGTTCAATAAGATGCGCGCAAAATTCATCCATATCGGCATTTTTTCTGGAAACATTCAGAACGACAAGTTCATCTATTGAAAAAGCTATGGCGTCAAAACTATAATTTTCGCGGAGCCACTCAAGATTCCCGGCTTCCTGCAGACGAAAATTACGGCTAAGCATATAATTGCCGCTATCGTATAACAATGTGAATATAAGACGTTTTTTTAGCATTTTCTCTTCATTCCTAATGCCGTTTTAGATGGAGTTAAAAGCATCAAAATAAGACCTGCCATATTTTTCTTATCTGCCAATTTCTTTCAGCAATTAACAAAGTCAATACTGTTAGCGCTTGCGATGTGAAACACGGTTTTTCGGTTTAATACTCTAGTTGCCCATTGACGGAATTTTGTCCCTGTTTTTGAACTTATTCTATACCCAACGGAAATAATAGCGTCAAGGTTATACACATCCACTCTTCGTTTTACAGCCCTACCGCCCTCTTTTTTAACTTGTTCCAATTTGTAACAAGTTGCCGAACGAGTTAATTCGCCTTCTCGATAAATATTTTTTAGATATTTTGTTATAGCCTGTGGATTAACTCCAAAAACATCAGCCATCTTTCTTACGTAGCCCACAATGTTTCTTTTTTTATGTCCGTTCGAAATCCTATAGCCCTGATTTAGCCTGATAAACTATAATATTGTTAGTATCATTGTTATTGTTTTTCATACCGCACTACTGCTCTCTTTGATTAATAATGCAACTTTTACTGTTAAAAAAATTATCTCTTAAACATAGAAAATACAATCAACTCAAAAATAATGAAATCGGAACACCCCAGATTTTTTCGGACAATTTAATAACATCCGTTCCATTATAGACGAGAATTCCGGCCGAGCAACTCTTACTCGTTGACATATACGCCTTAATGCCCGCGATATCATTTTCATGGATACGACTGCCGTACTTTACCTCCACCGCCACAGTTTCACGTCCTAGTTCCAATATAAAGTCAACTTCAAACCTGCCTTGTATATTCCAGTATGTTATTTTCGCGTCAGGATAATACACAGAAATAATTTCTAATAAATTCTGGGCAACATAATTTTCAAGAAATGCCCCCCGCAAAGGTTCATGGTTATCTAATTTTTTTACTCCGGCAAGATACGCGGCAAGCCCGCTGTCAGAAAAATAAATTTTTGGCGATTTTATCAATCTCTTAGTACGATTTGAAAGATGCGGAAAAAGACGGAATATAACAAACGATGCCTCCATTAAAGAAATATATCTTGTTGTTGTCATCACATTAAGCTTAGCATCTCGCGCAAGTTCACTCTGATTTAAAACTTGGGCGTTTCGTAACGCGATAAGCTGTAATAAATGACGAAACGATACGATATCCGCCACTTGACTTAAAGAACGTATATCCCGCTCTAAATACGTTTGTTCATATCCTCTAAACCAAATATTCGAATCTTTAACCTGCTTTAACGCTACAGACGGCATTCCGCCTAATAATATTTCATCAAACCCAATCGGTTTAATACCATAAACCTTAGGAAATACGCCTTTACTAATAAAATGAACAAGCGCCGGACAGCTTTTTGTATGCCCAAGCCTTTCCCTGCGGCTAAAAGGATAAAGCGTCAAATATACGGCCCTTCCCGCTAATGTTTCAGAAATATTTTTAAGTAAAAGAAAATTAGCGGAACCACTTAAAATAAATCTGCCGGGTTTACGATGTTTATCAACATCTCTTTTAATCGCGTTTAAAATTTCAGGATATTTCTGCACTTCATCAATAGTAATCTCTTCGTCTTGCGAAAAAAGGCTTTCAGGCTCTCTCTGGGCTATCTCAAGTGTATTATAATCATCAAATGTAAAATAACGCCTCTTGTCAAATAAATCACATCTTTGCAAAAGCGTACTTTTTCCTGTCTGCCTCATACCGGAAAGAACAACCACCGGCATAGTTTTTAAAGCAGTACTAATAAGTTTTGAATTTTCACGGGGTAGATATTTTGTCATAATTTAACATTTTATGTTAGTATTTGACACGTGTCAAATGTTTTATTTTGAAAAAGATACGAATATTGCGGCCCCTGCCATTCTACGCCAAGCTAAAGGAGAATCGCGTCATATTCCTCCTAACACAAAATTTTTTAATAACGCGAGGCCGTTACTTTGGCTTTTTTCAGGATGAAACTGTACACCAAAAATATTATCCTTTTGAACACTCGCGGTAAGGCGCGCGCCTGAGTATTCTATCCAGCCTGAAACATCTTCCGCGCGAGAACACATCATTTGATAACTATGCACAAAATAAAAATCCGTACCGTCTTTTAATCCTTGATACAAAATATTTTCTTTACCTTCATTTTTAAATACCGCGTTAAATCCTATATGCGGGGTCCGCGCGTCTGGCGCCACGCGCGAAATATGCCTTACCGCGCCCTGAATCCAGCCAAGCCCTTTACACGCGGAATGTTCTTCTCCGCTGGTAGCGAGTATCTGCATCCCTAAACATATTCCGAGAATCGGTATTTTTTTATTTAAAACAACCTCATTCAAAACATCAATAAGCCCGAATTCCATTAAATTTTCCATCGCTTTATCAAACGCGCCGACACCCGGAAGAATAATTTTTTCTGATTTTAAAATAGTTTCAGCGCTATTCGTAAAACAAAACCCGCACCCTAAAAAATCAAGCGCGTTCATTAAAGATTTTATATTACCCATTTTGTAATCTATTATTGTAATCATAAAGTCTCTCCCGAATAGCTCTGACTTGACTGAACCAATACGTTTTACATTTTATTTCAACTCGACTTTCTAATTTCTGCCAAAATTTTTATTCCGTAAAATTTGGGCATGGGGAAACGTTTAAGAAGGCAGGTTAGAGGATATACGGCTAGCGCGAATCCACGCGGATAATATCTATCAAATCATATTATTCTATTTTCTTTTTTTTAGTTTTTCGCGTAAATAAATTTGTCCAACAATTTTTGGGCATTGGTGCGCCTGGCCGGAATTGAACCGGCGGCCTACGGCTTAGGAGGCAGTCGCTCTATCCGCTGAGCTACAGGCGCGCGTAATGCTAACAATAACTCATAAAAATAAATTCTACGCTACTATTTTAAAGGTCACTATTATTTCTTTTGTTTCGCCCGCGGCTAAATTTAATTTCCATTTCGGAACAAAACACGATGCCTGATAATTGAGTTCATACGCTTTTTCAGACTGTGAAACTGTTTTTACCGGGAAATGCCATAAATGACACTCTTCTGAAAACTCTAAAATACAAGAAGTTATTTTATCCGCGTCGGCTATATTTATACTAGATGTTTCATCTAGTTTCAAGAAATCTTTCATCCCACCGCTAGACTCTTTTCCATTACTTGATATAGAATACTTGAACGAATCCGCGTCCGGCATTGTAAGGTTTATTTCAGGAGCAAAAATAGTAGAAAGCATTTTATCATCTTTATTTGTAATAGCATATTCCACAGTAAAAAAATCATTCTTCTGTTCTAAAACAACTTTTTTATTGAGTAAAACTTTTATGCCGTTCACAACGCCTTCTCTATGCATCAATAACGTGACAGCTTTATTGGTTCTTTTTGTTTCAAAATTATACACGGCTTTAGCAAAATCTCCTTCTTCATTAACCGCGCATTTTGAAAAATTTTCAATGTCCGCCGTAGCCGGCAAAAAATGGTCTATAAAACCGTATCTTTCATACTTATCATACACTAGGTAATCCGCTATTGATTTATCCGTAACCTCTATAGCATCATGAATGGTTTTACAGCCGTCGCCAGCATGCGCTGTGGCACTATTTATTTTTTCAATTATTTTTTCATGATACGCTTCTTTTCTTCTGGTTAAAATATTCATTAAATTATGACACACTATTTTTGAATCTATTTCTTTAAGAGTCCCTCCTTCAGCCGGTGAAAAATAAAGAGTTATTTTTGGATTTTCCATTATAACTTCATCAAAACCATTTGTATCAAAATCCAGCGCTCTGATAGTAGCGAACATTTTATCTCCGTAAAGTGCCTTGTCTATATAGGCTTCGCTCTTAATAAGGTTATGATATATCGCGCTTCTTAAATGAAATAAATAAAGCCCTCCGAACACGCCGTGCCAGTAAGCGCAATTGCATTGGCCTCTAAAAAGATACCGTTTTATCTCGCTTAATTTGTCCTGCCTGACATGAATATTATTTAATGCCTCTATTTTTTTGCTGACATAAATCATTTTTTTATTCATGTGGTTTGATTCAGGATATTTTGTAAGAAAATTCCGCCAAAACCCGCCACGCATAAAAGGTTTATACTGTTCTTCTTTCCCGATATTTTTTATCTCTTCTTTAACCTTTTCGTATAAAATCTGAGTTTCAACGGGAAGCGCCCATTCAAGCATTTCTTCATAAGAACTTGTTGGCAGATAAACTTTACCTAACGGCGGTTTTTCGTTTAAACATTCTGAAAATGTTTTTGTGGAAAGCCAATCGCTGTTTCGTTTTAATTCATCCAAAAATTTCACAAGCCATTTTTCTTCATAAACCCATTTAGCCGTTCCCGGCCATTCGCCGAATTTTTCTCCGTCATCGCCGTACACAAATGTTGGATTTGAATTGTCTCTCGCGATGTTCCGCATATATTCTATGGCTTCATGCGGCATTCTAAACGGAATACTATAACGAAGCACTTTATCCGAAGGAAACACAGCCACGGTTTTCCCGTTGTCTTCGGTCATATAATACCCGTAAGTTTTATTTTTATTGATTCCGGAATAAAGAAAATGCGTGTCATCCAAAATAATATATTTTATATTCGCGTCATAAAAAATTGATGGAAGACCCGGCTCCCATATCCGTTCCGCGACCCAAGCGCCTTTTGCCTCATATGAAAATTTATGTTTTATATATTTGTTTAAAAGTTCTATCTGGCTTATCCTGTCGTTTCTCGGTATTGACGCGAGTATCGGCTCATAAAAACCGCCTGACATAATTTCTATCTGGCCTTGATTAACCATAGCGCGCACAGTATCTATAATTTTCGGACGGTTTATTTCAATCCATTCAAGAAGGCATCCGGTAAAATGAAAACTCATTTTTATTTCCGGATATTTTTTAAATACTTCTAAAAACGGCCAATAACAGTTATCGCACGCGCGCGCGATCACATCATCAAAATTTCCTACCGGCTGGTGGAAATGTATTCCCATTGCTAAACTAGCCCGCATTGTTAAACCTCCTGTGATTTATCCACGTTTCTTTATTTCCGTTGGTTAAAATTTTTTTATATATTCCCACATATTCTAACGCTGACCTCTGCCATGAATGATCTTCCGCCATGCCGCGCAGGATTATACCGCGCCATTCGGCCTTTTTCTTTTTATAGCAGTTAACCGCTTCTTTTAGGCTGGCAAGAAATTCACTTTTTTCAGCCTGCCTGAATTTAAAACCATTGCCTTTCGCTTTATCCATACCGGCATCGATAACAACATCATCAAGCCCGCCTGTGGCGCGGACTACAGGCACTGTCCCGTATTTAAGGCTATACATTTGATTAAGCCCGCAAGGTTCAAATCTTGACGGCATAACATATATGTCGCTCCCTGCCTCTATTTTATACGCCAAGCCTTCGTTAAATCCAACATGTATATTTATTTTCCCCGGATATTTTTCGATGTATTCTTTGAACTTTTTATTACACCATTCGTCTCCAGCGCCCAATAAAACCAAGGAACATCCCATTTGCATGATTTCATCTATCGCTTCAATCAAAATATCAATTCCCTTTTGATGAACAAGACGAGACACGCACCCTACTATCGGCTCATCAGAAAGAGTCGTAAGATTCATTTGTTCTATCAAATCATTTTTACAAATATTTTTATTTTCTATAGTATTTTCATCATATTTTATTTTTATGAATTTATCATTTGCCGGATTCCATTCCGAATAATCAACACCGTTTAAAACACCGTAAAGATTTGCCTGTTTTTGTTTTATAAGCCCATCGAGTCCCGCGCCGTATTCAGGAGTTTTTATTTCTTCGGCATAACGCCTGCTTACGGTACTTACCGCGTCTGAATATAAAATCCCTGATTTTAAAAAATTTATTTTTCCGTAAAACTCGAGATTTTGCATATTAAAAAATTCCGGGCCTATGCCGAGACGGCTTAAATCGCGCCTGTCAAAAATCCCTTGATACGCCATATTATGTATAGTAAAAAGGGTCCGTGTGCATGAAAAATGCGCGATAGTATCTAAAGATGGAAGACAAAATTTTAAATAAAATGGTATAAGCCCTGTATGCCAATCGTTTAAGTGAATGATATCAGGCTTAAAGTCTAGATATTCAGCAATAGCTAAACACGCTCTTCCAAAAAATCCGAATCTCGCGGCATTATCAGGATAATCCCCGAATTTTGTGCCGTAAAAACCATCACGGTTAAAATATTTATCCTTTTCAACAAAATAGATAGAAAGACCATTATCCGTATATTCAAATAAATTAAATCCTAAAATGGCCCCGGAAATTTTATTTTTTATACGTCCGCGTTTTTTTATATTTTTCGCGAATAATGAATTCTTTACCGACTTATAAAAAGGAGTAACCACGCGCACATCATGGCCTAAGGCTGTTAATGCTTTAGGCAGGCTTCCCGCGACATCGCTAAGCCCCCCTGTTTTTGAAAAAGGAAAGACTTCGCTTGCGGTAAAAAGAATTTTTAAAGATTGGTTCATATTAATCCCACATGCTTATTTACACGAAAAATGTATACTCTCTTTTAAAAAAATTTAAAAATATAACATTTGTAAAACATTCTTTGTAACCACTAAACGGTTTATAATTACAAACTTAATTATAAACATTGTAATTACTACCCACTGAGCGGGAATTGCACAACCAATAATGCCAATATTTTTGGGGTTAACACGGCTTTCCTACGCCGGGCACAAAAAACTGAAATACTCCGTTATTAGGCCACGTTTCTTGTTCCTGCCCGTCTTTTATAACAGAAATATTAAATTCTACTTTACTTTTATGGGAAACATTTATTTCATTAAACGGGATTTTAATTTCCATGACTTTATTGAAAATATACATATTAAAATCTTTTTGCGATAATACTTCTCCGTTATTTCCCAATACGGTAAGTTTGCCTGAATGTTTATCAAAACAAAGTTCCAAGTTTACTCGGGAAGGAATATATATATCAATGCCTAACTTAAAACCATGTTTATTCATCTCTTTCAAAAAATGTTCAGCAGGTTTAACAATAACATATAAATTCACCATATCAGAACCATATCCCAAAGATTCAATAATCGCATCTGTTCTGACCATCTCCATTGACAATTGGCGGGTAGTATACTGAGTACTCTCCAGCCACTCGCTTTCATCCGTTAACAACCCGTCCATAACAGGCGGAACTTCCATTATCCCTTCCAATTTTCTTTCATTTTTTTTCTCTCCGCATGCCCCGCAAATCGGATGCTGTAAAAATTCAGGAATTTCTTTACCCATAATTTTATAAATATTAGCTAGATGCATTCTGAATAAATCATCAAAAACATAATTAAGTTCTGTGCCGAATTCATCGTACCACCAAAACCAATCGCTACCTTCGGCAATATATAATTCTTCTAACGCCTCTTTTGAAAGATATCTCCACTTGAATATTTCTTCACGCACTTTACTGAGATATTCCCACGCTTTATTTTTTTCAGAAAGCCCTATCCATTTTCTAAAGTCACCGTTTATCCATGAACCTCTCGCTAAATGGTCTATCCGTTTAGCCTCTTTTGAATGCTCTACCGCGTAATCGCCGATATTTACTACTTCCACTTCTTTATTTTCAGTAAAAAATTTATACGAACGCGAAAGAAATTCTTTGCCTCCATCAGGATAATACGGCCATGGATTTTCTCCATCAAGAATAATAGAAATTATATGCTGCCCGTCGCGTCTATCCATCGCGTGTTTAACGCCTAATATATCTTGGCATAAATATCTGGAAGACTGTTCAGGTGGCATATGGGAATATCTGAAACTTATCGCGTTTGATATGTGTATATCCCTGAAAACCATTGATACTTTGCTATTGTTATTATAAGCGTTAAAAAGTGAAAATAATAAATCATCCCTGCCTTTCCCGCTGTCTTTAAAAGATTTCATTAATATCGCTTCATCCGTAGCAATCCATTTAATGCCGTACTTTTCAAAAATAGGGATAACTTCAGGACCTACAGAACCTTCCGCAGGCCACATGCCTCGGGGTGCCCAGTCAAAAACCTGTTTATAAAGTTCAACCGCTTTCTTAACATGCCAGTCAGCATCAATTTCAAAATGATATCCTTCATGCGCGTTATCGCCACGCGCTAATAACGGCAGAATCGGATGATAATACGGCGTCGTTGAAACCTCAATCTGGCCTTTATCCTGCATTTTTTTATATAAAGGCAGGATGGCACGCACTATTTCTTTTTGTTTCGCGAGAAGCGCTAACTTTTCTTCTTCTGTGTAATCTCCGGCTTTGGCAACAAGCGTCTTAACCAAAACATCTTTTGTCCTCAATGTAAAACCGCACCACGCCAAATTAAAAAACACCTGAAGATCCCGAAAATCCTGCTCTGTAAAATCTTTTAATTTTGGAATTAATTTCGACGGGTTGACCTCGTCTCCCCTTTTATATAAAATCTCTTTGTATTTATGAAACGGATATATCGCGGTCTGCGGATGACATGAAAAAAAATATTTGAGCATAAAAAGTTTATCTTCTTTTGTCAAACTTCCAGCATGTTTCAAAGACAATTCCAAATATGTGTCATCTTCTCCGCCGCCGTTAGAAATATCTAAAAGCTGAAACATAAGTACCGGAGTTATATTAAAAGTCCCCTTAACCGCGGGAAACTCTTCTAAAAGAGAAATCATGTCATAATACGAATATGTGGAATGAAGCCTCACCCAAGGCAGATGATATTTACCCGTAACAAAATCTTTATATAACGGCTGGTGCATATGCCACAAAAAAGCTACTGATAATTTTTTAGTCATCATTACTCCCTAAATTAACCGTAAAACTGCGTTTGGACATAGATGAAGAATGCTAAGATGTTTGAGATAAAAGGCTTAAAAAAATTTGTAGGCGCACCATTTGATGAGGTGCGTCAAAAATTTTTTTAAGCCTTTTAGCCGAACAGATTCGCATTATTCGCTATGGACAAATGCAGTTTTTCGGTTTAGTATGTTTAGTAATTACATCTGAATTATGCAGAAGTTTTATTCACATCTTTCCCAACAGAATATAATATACTTAACATATCTAATTTTTACAAATAATTGCCTAAAATTTTTGTAATCACTAAGCGGTTAGTAATAAACCTTTATGTGTCCTTTTGCCCCCATCTTACCATTCCCTCGGAAAGCGTGAATCCATGAGTGTCTCAGCTAACA
>JYNY01000204.1 GCA_000954095.1 Candidatus Omnitrophus magneticus
CCCCTTTTTTTATATTTTTTCTTATCCACCTTTTCACAAACAACTTTATCTTCCGACTTAAACCCCCACTTGCGACAAGTCCTTGTAGTTTTGCTCGTAAGCACCTGAGTTGAGCCACATCGCGGACATCTTAATATCAACATATATCACCTCCTTTCTCTCCTTTTTTTTATTTTTAAACCGGAAAACTGCATTTGGAGAAGGATATAAATAGAAAAGTCCTCCTAAACGTA
>JYNY01000205.1 GCA_000954095.1 Candidatus Omnitrophus magneticus
CAATCCTGTCCGGTAAACGTCTAAAAAAATAAAGGGAATCACTCCAAAAATGTTAAAATGGGTAAAATGGAAACACGCTAAAACGCCCATAAAACAAGGAGGATTCCCTATATGGCTAATTATAGCACGGTTTTTAATCAACTTTTAGCATTAATTCCGCGATATCATTTTGAACGTTTTGTAAATTCTTTTAATGGCGACCGTTATGTTAAGACTCTTAAATTCTGGAACCAGCTTGGATCTTTACTATACGCGCAAGCCTCCGGGAAAAAATCTTTGAGAGAAATTGTAAATGGACTAGAAATAAATAATTCTAAGTTATACCATTTAGGATTATCGCCTGTTAAACGTTCTACGTTAGCAGATGCGAATAAAATAAGAAGTTATCAAATTTATGAATCATTATTTTACAAGATACTTTCCCAATGCAAAGATTTAACTCCGAAACATAAATTTCGTTTTAAGAATCCGCTATATACGATTGACGCTTCCACAATTGATGTATGTCTGGCTACATTTTCATGGGCGAAATTCAGAACTAAAAAAGGCGCTGTAAAAATACACTGCTTATTTGATCATTCAGGAGATATTCCCGATTTTGCAGTGATAACTGAAGGGAATATTTCTGATATAAGAATAGCTAAGGATAAATTAAATATTAAACCGGACAGCATATATTGTTTTGACCGTGCGTATACAGACCTTGAACTATGGAGTAATATTGACTTTTCTAAGAGTTATTTTGTGACTAAATTAAAAAACAATCTAAAATATACAGTTCTCGGACAGCATCTAGAGGCAATGAAAGACGGGATATTGTCTGATGAAAAAATAAAACTAGAAAATAAAAAATATGAATAGAATTTAAGAAGGATAAGATGTTTAGATGAATAAAGTGACGAAGTAGTTAGTATTGTTACCAACAATTTTAAACTGTCAGCTAAAACGATCGTACAAATATATAAAACAAGATGGCAAATAGAAATATTTTTTAGATGGATAAAACAGAATTTACAAATAAAAACATTTTTGGGAACAAGTAAAAATGCGGTGATGAGTCAAGTCTGGATAGCGATGATATATTATTTACTTTTGACATATATAAAATACCAATCTAAATATGAAAAATCGTTATTTTATTTGCATAGGATAATAAAAGAAGCATTATTATCAAGGTTGACATTGATAGATCTGTTAAGCGCAACACCAGCCAGAATTTCTGATTTTAAAATTAAGGAATTTCAACTAGTTTTTTGGTGAAATAGTTTTATCGGACAGGATTGGTGTTCTATTGATAGATGTTTTGATATATTATTCCAAGAAATCTGTGAACCGTAAGTAGTGTTTATTCCTTTAAATATTTCATATAAATAGTTTTCGTTTTTATTATGTTTTAAAATGTCTCCGATAATCCACTGAATATAAATATCGAAGATTGCTTTTGAAATAGTTTTTTTTATAAGGTATTCAGAGATAGCGGGTAAGTATCCTCCGTGTAACAAGTATTCTTGTAAATATTCTGTAAGACGGCCATGAAATTTTTCGTAGTTTGTAATTTCGGTGTTGAGTGGCGTGTTTTTTATCGTGTCGCATAAAGTTGATAATTCAGGAGCTCTCAACAATACAACTTCTCTGAAAGAAAGAGGATCCTCAAGGCTAAAATAAATTCCATACCCAAGGCGCAAGAAAATTCCATAGCGATAAACCAATAAAAGTATTTGCTTTATTATGATGTTTATTTGAAGGTAGAAGGGGGATCCCCCTTCTAAAATTTTTATTTTTTTAACCTTCCATCCCTATTTATAGTTAAACTATATACGGGGGTGGTTAATATGTTAGGAGTTGCCATGTATATTACTATTAAATCTTTACTTGAAAAAGGTCTTAACAAATCTCAAATAGCGCGTGATGTTAAACATGATTGGAAAACTGTTGATAAGATAATTAAACGTATTAAATCTAATCAAAGTTTTCCAATCAAAAAACCTCATCCTCCAAAACTCGATACCTATCGAGAACAAATTATTGAGTGGATGGAACAAGGATTAAGCGGGATTTTGATTTATCAAAAACTGCGTGAAATTGAAGTAAAAATATCTTATTCAGCTATTAAACGCTTTTTAGCAGGTATTAAAAGGAAAGAAAATATATTTGTTCGCATTCATACAGAACCAGCAGAAGAAGCTCAAGTTGATTTTGGGTATATTGGCCTCACTACTGATATCAACGGGAAACGTCGTAAAACTTGGGTATTTAACATGAAACTGAGTTATTCTAGATTAGATTATTATGAAAAAACTTACGATCAAACAGTTGAAACTTTTATAAATTGTCATAAAAATGCTTTTAAATATTTTAGTGGCATACCTAAAACTGTTCGAATTGATAATTTAAAGGCAGCAATATTAGAAGCTAATTTTTATGAACCCATCTTTCAACAGCTTTATAAAGATTTTTCTGCGCATTATGGATTTACATCCATTCCGTGCAGAATTTATCGCCCCAACGATAAAGGTAAGGTAGAATCAGGGATAAAATATTTTAAAAACAATTTTGTATTAGGCCGGCAATTTAAAGATGGTGATGATTTAGACCGTCAGATTTTATATTGGCTCGAAAACACTTGCAATCGCAGAGTTCACGGCACTACTCGGAAAATCCCTAAAGAAGTTTTTCATGCCGAAGAAAAACATTTATTATTGCCGCTTCCTCTAAATAATTTTGAAATCGCTAAAGTCGGCACAAGAAAACTTTACCATGATTGCCATGTATTTATTGATTACAATTATTATTCTGCTCCTTTTGAATATGTAGGTAAAATACTTGAGATCGAAAAAACTAAATCTTTTGTCAAAATCTATTATGAAAATAAATTAATTGCTACTCATCCAACTATATCTGGTAAAGGTCTTTTCTCTACAAGCAACAGTCATTATCCAAAATATAAACTTTATTCCGAAACAGAATATCAAGAAAAATATCAAGCTAAAATGCACAATATCGGACCTTTTGCTGAACAAATGTTTTTTGCTATTTTAAAAGACTCGCCTAATCTTTGGTCAAGGAAAGTACAAGGAATAATATCTTTATTAAATACATATCCCGGCGGTGTCGTTGATTCTGCTTGTAAAAGAGCTCTTGCTTATCAAGTTTACAGTTACAAAATTATTAAAAAGATTTGCTCTAATGGCTCTTATTCTTTACCTGTCGAATTTGCAAAAGAGGAGGCGCTTGAATATGAATTCGCTTAAAAATAGATTAAAAGATTTTAAATTATCTGGAATCTGCAATTCTCTCGAAGAACGCTTGTCTTTAGCAAAACAAAAAAGTATGGGTTATTTAGAGTTCTTAGAACTATTAGTTGAGGATGAATATAATACTCGTAAAGATAATAGTTATAAAAAGAGATTCTCTCAAAGTAAACTGTCTTCTTATAAAACTATTGAAGATTTTGATTTTGCTTTCCAACCCTCAATTGATAAACGTTTAATCAATGATTGTTCTACTTGTTCATTTATTAGTGAAAAAAGAAATATCGTTTTTATCGGCAAACCGGGAACAGGCAAAACGCATCTCGCGATTGCTATCTCTATTAAAGCCTTAATGAAAGGATTTAAAGTTTTGTTTTCTTCTTGTTCTGAATTGTTATATACCTTAAATGCTTCTAAGGCGGATAATACTTATTTTAAAAAATTAGAATATTATTTATCTGCTGACTTATTAGTCCTAGATGAACTGGGTTTTAAAAAAATACCAAGCTATAGCGCTAATGATTTTTTTGAAATAATCTCTCGTAGATATGAAAAAGGATCTTTAATTATTACTACAAATAAAACTTTTGAACAATGGACTGATATTTTCGATGACCATAATTTGGCTTCTGCTATTCTTGACAGGATTGTTCATTACTCTACTATTATCAACATATCAGGTCACAGCTATAGAGCTAAATCCTTAAAAAAGGGAGGTGATTCTAACTAGTTTTTTTTGTATTTACACTATGGAATTTTCTTGCGCCTTGACTATGGATTTTTCATTGACTTTGAGGAGTCCGCCTCGCCATTAGGCTTGAATACGATCACTCCATTGGCCAGATGAACGATCGTATTATCCTTGCGAAAGGCGTTCTTTTTTTCGCTGATGCCTTTAAGCTGGGCCACGATATGATTCTGACTGCTGTTGTTTCGTTTGCGTTCAAGCGACGGTAAACCTTGCTCGCGTGATACGTCAAGCATTCGCGCGTTTATTTCCTGCTTGATGGTGTCCTCGGAAATCACGCTATAAAGACCGCTTTCCGGATCGTAACGATAGAACTCCCGCTCATCAGGTTCAAATAGCTGAATATGTTCTGCTTGATGAAGGCTTGCCCAGAATGATTGATTGATCGCGGTGACTGCGCCGTCCTTACTCAAATAATACGGATCGCCGTATTGACTGATGAGATTTTGCAGGTCCGTTGAGGCAGGCACTGGCGTTTCTTTTTGTGACGGCGTCCAGTGGGGACATCCTTTTAAGAGTTCAAGAAAAGCCGCGCCTGTGCCGCCAGCATTCAGCCAATCTGAAAAGTCTTTTACGGGAGTGCCGTCAATATCAGGCAATTCGATGACCTTAATGAAAATTCCAGCCTCAACAAGATCCTCTGCAATTGATCGTGCGTGCGCCCGGCCCGGGTCATCCTTATCTACTACGATGACGGCCTCACAGCATCCCTGCAAAGCCTCGGTGTAAGCCGTCCGCCATTTACCGGCACCCATTGGGCAAGATGTCGCGATAAAACCTAACGCGGCGAGATTGTCTGCGTCTTTCTCGCCTTCACAGATATAAATTGTTTCGCAGTCTTTAATGCCTTGTAGCACCTCTGTCAATTTTAATGTAAAAATACCCAAAAATTTCAATTGAAAATTACCCACTTG
>JYNY01000206.1 GCA_000954095.1 Candidatus Omnitrophus magneticus
TCTTATAGTTCAGTTGGCTACACTGCTTCGAAATGGTGTAGCGGTTTCCATGTCTACACGTAGAGCGGAATTTATCTCTATAAGGTCTTTTTCCTCCTTCTCTTCCCTCCTCCCTCTTCTCCTCTCCACCCTTCTCTTCTCCCCCTATTTCTTTCACTCCATCTCTTTCCCCTTATACCATTCTCGCTCTTCTTTTCTTTTTCTTTCCGGTTCGTCATGGTTATATACACAGAATGAAAGCGGCTGTTTCTGCTATGGGATATGATAAATCCTCTATAGATATTCTTATAGTTCAGTTGGCTACACTGCTTCGAAATGGTGTAGCGGTTTCCATGTCTACACGTAGAGCGGAATTTATT
>JYNY01000207.1 GCA_000954095.1 Candidatus Omnitrophus magneticus
TGGATGTGAAATGAAGGGGTAAGAGTGTGAGATTTGGGATGCTGTGCACGCGACGAGAGCGGCGTCAGAAGAAAGGATTGTTCCCGGAGGCGTATTGTATTTGATTATGATAGTAAAGAAATGAGAGGAGAGGAAGGAGGGAGGGGAGGAAAAGGTGGGAGGGAGGAGAAGGGAGAGCGGAAGGTAAGGGCAGGGCAGGAGGAGAGAGGGAGAAGAGGGCAGCCGACAGATAGCATTAGATTAAAAGGGGCTATAGGCAATTTCTGGCTTGCTTAAGAATGGGCGTCAACTACAACCGTAGTTAATCAGAATGAAGAGCAATACCTTGGTAGTGAAGCAGATATTACATTGACTTGGGATTACACAGAAGATGTGCAGTTTGGTCTTTTGACAGCATGGTTCTTCCCAGGCGATCATTTTGCTAACAGCCAAGATGATGTTGCTACAGATGTCGTTGGATCTGTTTCTCTTAACTTCTAATTATTTTTAAGCAAGAGATCAGGGAGGGAAAACGGCTCACCTTTTTGGTGAGCCGTTTTTTTTATGCTAAAAATTTCTTTGCAAGGAAAGGTTCTTGACTTTTAAAGAGAGTATGATAAACTTATTTTCATTGTTTGTAAGGAGAATTTGTTATTTTATACTTGGAGGTGGAGTATGGCAGAGGCGTATTGCGTAAAATGTAAAACTAAGAAAGAAATGAAAAGCCCACAGGAAGTTACTATGAAAAACGGCCGTAAAGCAATTAAAGGGTCTTGTAATAGTTGCGGCACAGGCTTATATCGCATATTGGGTAAATAAGAATTTTAATTATTAAAAGGATATTAAATTGTAGGGGCACGAAATTATCGAGTCCCTACAATGTTTTATACCTAAAGGTAATCTGTGGTAAAAAGAAAAATTAAAGATTTAGCCTTAGAAAAGGCGCATGCAATAGCTAGGGTTGCGCTTGAAAAAGAAGGCGAAGATATTCTTGTTTTAGATTTAACCAAATCCGCTAATATTTTTAATTATTTTGTGTTGATTACTGCTGGTTCATCTAAAAGAGTTCAGTCAATAGCAAAAGCCATAGACGAAGAGCTGTCCGTTAACTGGAAGCAAAACGCTCGCCTAGAGGGGAAAAATAATCCTTCTTGGACATTGGTTGACGCGGGAGATGTAATAGCGCATGTTTTTTATAAAGACGCGCGCAATTTTTATGGGATAGAACGGTTGTGGCTCTCTGCTCCAAGAGAAGAAATTAATGAAAAATGCTTGAAAAAAACTTTAAAGAAAAAATTATCCAAATCTTCAGCGAAGGCATAAACCAATATTTCGCGGAAGAGTCCGCTTGTCGTGCGGATATTTCTTCTTCTCTTATTTCCCTCGATGCCCCAAAAGAAAAACTTCATGGGGATATCACTTCCAATATCGCTATGGTTTTAGCAAAACAAGTAAAAGCAAATCCTGTCATTTTAGCTCAACATATCAGTGAAAAAATAAAAAAAATATTTAATCAGAGAAGCGACATTAATTCTTTTATCGACGGTATTGAAGTAAAAGGCGCGTTTATTAATCTTTGGCTTTCTGATAAATATTATGAAAATATTCTTTTGGAAATATTTAAGAATAAAGAAAAGTTTGGGCAGAATAGCGACTTTGGCGGGAAGAGAGTTAATATAGAATTTGTTTCAGCGAATCCTACAGGACCTCTTACGATTGCGCACGCGAGACAAGCCGCGATAGGCGATGCTTTAGCGCGAATATTAAAATTTAATGGATATGACGTGACAACAGAATATTATCTTAATGACTGCGGCAGGCAGATTAATATGCTGGGAAAGTCGCTAGAAATTAGGTATAGGAATTTATGCGGGAAAGAGGATAGTTTGCCGGAGGACGGGTATGTCGGGGAATATGTTATTGATATTGCTAAAGAAATAAAAGAAAAACACGGGGAAATGTTTTTAGAAGAAACAGAAAAAACTAGTAATTTTTTTAGAAAATACGCAGTAGAAAGCATAATGAATCTTATTAGAAAAGACCTTGAAGATTTTAGGGTTCATTTTGATGTATGGACAAGCCAAGCAGAATTTGAGGAAAGAAAAATTGTCGAACGCACTTTAGAAGAGCTGGAAAAAGCCGGCTATCTTTATGAACAAGACGGAGCTAAATGGTTTAAGTCAACGGCATTTGGAGATGATAAGGATCGGGTTGTTCGTAAAAGCGATGGTTCGTATACATATTTAGCGCCGGATATAGCGTATCATAAAGATAAATATTTACGGAAGTTTGAGAAAATTATTGACTTGTTAGGGCCGGATCATCATGGATATATAAACAGAATGAAAGCGGCTGTTTCTGCTATGGGATATGATAAATCCTCTATAGATATTCTTATAGTTCAGTTGGCTACACTGCTTCGAAATGGTGTAGCGGTTTCCATGTCTACACGTAGAGCGGAATTTATTTCTTTAAGGGAAATCATTGAGGAGATTGGCGTTGATGTGGCGCGGTTGATTTTTTTAATGAGAAGGCGGGACAGCCATCTTGATTTCGAGTTTGAGGTTGCTAAAAAAGAAGCGACTGACAGAAAGGATTGTACC
>JYNY01000208.1 GCA_000954095.1 Candidatus Omnitrophus magneticus
GGTACAATCCTTTCTGTCAGTCGCTTCTTTTTTAGCAACCTCAAACTCGAAATCAAGATGGCTGTCCCGCCTTCTCATTAAAAAAATCAACCGCGCCACATCAACGCCAATCTCCTCAATGATTTCCCTTAAAGAAATAAATTCCGCTCTACGTGTAGACATGGAAACCGCTACACCATTTCGAAGCAGTGTAGCCAACTGAACTATAAGAATATCTATAGAGGATTTATCATATCCCATAGCAGAAACAGCCGCTTTCATTCTGTTTATATATCCATGATGATCCGGCCCTAACAAGTCAATAATTTTCTCAAACTTCCGTAAATATTTATCTTTATGATACGCTATATCCGGCGCTAAATATGTATACGAACCATCGCTTTTACGAACAACCCGATCCTTATCATCTCCAAATGCCGTTGACTTAAACCATTTAGCTCCGTCTTGTTCATAAAGATAGCCGGCTTTTTCCAGCTCTTCTAAAGTGCGTTCGACAATTTTTCTTTCCTCAAATTCTGCTTGGCTTGTCCATACATCAAAATGAACCCTAAAATCTTCAAGGTCTTTTCTAATAAGATTCATTATGCTTTCTACTGCGTATTTTCTAAAAAAATTACTAGTTTTTTCTGTTTCTTCTAAAAACATTTCCCCGTGTTTTTCTTTTATTTCTTTAGCAATATCAATAACATATTCCCCGACATACCCGTCCTCCGGCAAACTATCCTCTTTCCCGCATAAATTCCTATACCTAATTTCTAGCGACTTTCCCAGCATATTAATCTGCCTGCCGCAGTCATTAAGATAATATTCTGTTGTCACGTCATATCCATTAAATTTTAATATTCGCGCTAAAGCATCGCCTATCGCGGCTTGTCTCGCGTGCGCAATCGTAAGAGGTCCTGTAGGATTCGCTGAAACAAATTCTATATTAACTCTCTTCCCGCCAAAGTCGCTATTCTGCCCAAACTTTTCTTTATTCTTAAATATTTCCAAAAGAATATTTTCATAATATTTATCAGAAAGCCAAAGATTAATAAACGCGCCTTTTACTTCAATACCGTCGATAAAAGAATTAATGTCGCTTCTCTGATTAAATATTTTTTTTATTTTTTCACTGATATGTTGAGCTAAAATGACAGGATTTGCTTTTACTTGTTTTGCTAAAACCATAGCGATATTGGAAGTGATATCCCCATGAAGTTTTTCTTTTGGGGCATCGAGGGAAATAAGAGAAGAAGAAATATCCGCACGACAAGCGGACTCTTCCGCGAAATATTGGTTTATGCCTTCGCTGAAGATTTGGATAATTTTTTCTTTAAAGTTTTTTTCAAGCATTTTTCATTAATTTCTTCTCTTGGAGCAGAGAGCCACAACCGTTCTATCCCATAAAAATTGCGCGCGTCTTTATAAAAAACATGCGCTATTACATCTCCCGCGTCAACCAATGTCCAAGAAGGATTATTTTTCCCCTCTAGGCGAGCGTTTTGCTTCCAGTTAACGGACAGCTCTTCGTCTATGGCTTTTGCTATTGACTGAACTCTTTTAGATGAACCAGCAGTAATCAACACAAAATAATTAAAAATATTAGCGGATTTGGTTAAATCTAAAACAAGAATATCTTCGCCTTCTTTTTCAAGCGCAACCCTAGCTATTGCATGCGCCTTTTCTAAGGCTAAATCTTTAATTTTTCTTTTTACCACAGATTACCTTTAGGTATAAAACATTGTAGGGACTCGATAATTTCGTGCCCCTACAATTTAATATCCTTTTAATAATTAAAATTCTTATTTACCCAATATGCGATATAAGCCTGTGCCGCAACTATTACAAGACCCTTTAATTGCTTTACGGCCGTTTTTCATAGTAACTTCCTGTGGGCTTGTCATTTCCTTCTAAGTTCCACTTTGTACTTATTATGCCTCGGCCAACCGCCATTTCACGATCAATTCTGCCGCCTCCATTGATTACTCTCTGCAAAAAGGCCATTAAAAGAAGCCCGTGTCCAGCTTCTTTATAATCAAATCGTTCCATCCAATGTTCACTGTTACGACGGTAAAATTTTTGAAACGCTTTCAAAAGTTTATCCATATCTAATTTGCCGTCAGGGTTGAGATACCAAGAAGTGGTCCCTTCTTCACGAATATTTTTTTGCATGGAAAAATTCAAAACACGCGGTATTATTTCTCTATATATCTCATTAGCAAATACTATATCATTATTTTTTTCAGCAACAATCCCTAAATCTAAAACATATATTAAGTCATCGTTAAAACTATCATAAACAAGAGTATCTCCGTTTATAATAGCACTGACAATATTTTTTACTCTGGGCTCTTTCAGTTTATCTAATAAACTATCTAAATGCGTATCACGCCTCTTTATAAGATTTTCTTTCGCCTCTTCCGCGTGAGCGAGTGTTATTTTTTTCGTGAAATCACTTTTTAATATTTTCTCCACTATTTCATTAGCTACCGCGTT
>JYNY01000209.1 GCA_000954095.1 Candidatus Omnitrophus magneticus
CATATATAAGGGTTTTATGATATTTTTGAAATGGTTATAACATATATAGCTTCCTCGTCCTGAGACATCACAACGTTAATAATCAAGCTTGCAATTACCATCCGTTTAGTGATTACAGATTTTTAGGGATGGTTATTGTAAAAGTAACACCTTTCTGAAGTTTATCATATTTATTTTCAAAATTTATTTTTCCGCCGTGAGATTCAATTATTTTTTTAGCTATGTATAGCCCTAAGCCTGTTCCATCTTTTTTTCCAAAAGTATTGCCGAATTTAAACATATTTTTCATTACATTTTTAGGGATGACAGGGCCGTCATTCGCCACAATAATTTTTATAGACTGCCCTGCCAAAAAAGTTTTTATTTCCACATTCGCTTTTTTCTCTGAAACTTCTCCAGCGTTTTTAATGAGATTCGCGAAAATTCGTTCAAATCTTCCTTTATCTATAAAGACGTCATCCTTATATCCGCATTTTATTTCTAAGCTATTAACGTATCTATTGTAATTTGATTTTATTTCTATCAAGAACGTTTCCATATTAACAATTTCTTTTTTGAGGCTTGTTTCACCGCGTACAGTATCCATAATTTCTTGGATGAGAAAAGATTGTTTATTTCCGGCTTTAACAATTTCGTCTAAGTCATTATTGAATTCATCCGCGATATTTATTTTTTCAGCTACTGTATTTTTAGTTACATTTATAAAGTAATCTTTTATTTTTTGTTTTAATATATTTGGTTTATTGATAATAACCATCAGCGGATTTGATATGTCATGGATTATCCCTGAAACAAGCCGTCCGATTTCAGCCAATCGCGCTTCACGTTCGTATGTTTCAGAATACTGTATTCTTCTATACCAACTAAACATAAAAATAATTACTATAGTAAGCACAAAAATTAATCCATAAAATATTCTATAATATTCTTTTTTATAACGTTTAAGGACTATATTCATTTTCTTATTATCCAGAAACATTCCGATGGGCCATTTTTTCCCGCCAAATTCTAAAAACGAATAAACAATGCCGTCAGCGCTACTAAAAAATATATTTTTGGCAACTTTTTCTTGCGCCTCTTCTAGTTTTAAATTAGTTTTCGCGTATAATAAATTTTTATCAGGGTTGGCGAAAAATTCATTTTTTTCATTAAGGAGCCAAACCCCGTTTTCTTCCAGTCTTGAAAAAAGGTTTTTTATGTCAATAGTAATTGATAAAAAGCCAACGTATTCTCCCTTACCGTCAAATACCGGCATAGCGAGTTTTAAAACAGGGGTTTTTATGTTTGTATTTGTTGAAAGTTCCAGCCGTGAAACATAAAAATCGTTTCTTGCGAATTTTTCAGTATTTGAAAAATCTTTAAAATAAAGGCTACTACTTAAATTAGTGAGAGTTTCCGACCGCGCGATTTCTGATTTGTTTTTAATTCTGTCTACTCGCAATAACTCTTGTCCGTTTAAATTTACAAACGCCATACAGCTGTATCTTTTATAGTTTTCGGAGAAAATTAAAAATTCTTTTTCTAAATCATGTAAAAATTTTGTTTTTCTTTCATAATCAGCGGTATTAACAAAGAGATGTAGTTTGGAAAGTTTAGAAATGAAAAATATATCTTCTTTAGCTTTATTTAAATCATCTTCTACGCTTAACTTAATCTCTTTTAGAAGTATGCTGTTTTTCAATTTTATCATGGACATTGCCATATTTACGGCTTCTTTATTCATATTTAAAATAGCGAATATTATTATTGCGACGATGACACTGAACGCCAATAAAATAAAATAGTAAACAATATTTTTTCTAGTATTTTTCATAGTAAATATTTATCCTTAAATTTTAGCCGTATTCGAGTCGTGATTAGTTATTGTTTTCGTCTGCCCGTGTTTTTTTTAGAATCACGGTCATTTGGTTATGAATTTTTCCATTGGTCGCTAAAATTTCTTTATCAAAAATATCAAATTTTTTTCCGTTAAGTATAGTTATTTTTCCGCCTGCTTCTTCTAAAATTAAAGATGCCGCGGCAGTATCCCAAGGGGCGAGGCCTATTTCCCAGAATCCGTCGAATCTGCCGCACGCGACATAGCACAAATCAATTGCCGCCGCACCCGCGCGTCTTACTGCTTGAGCGGATGTCAATAATACAGCGAAATCATCAAGCCCTTTTTTCGCTTTAGTAGCGTCATACGCAAATCCTGTCGCGAGCAATGAATTTTTTATGTCAGAGATACTAGACACATTAATTTTTTTGCTGTTTAAAAATGCGCCATTCCCTTTAATCGCGCTGAAAAGTTCTTTTCTGTTTGGGTCGTACACAACACCGGCAACTTGGTTTCCGTCGTACAGTATTCCTATGGAAGTACAAAAGAAAGGAAATCCATGCGCGTAATTTGTTGTGCCGTCAATAGGATCTATAACCCATGTGAAGTTTTCTTTACCTGTACTTTTCCCACTTTCTTCGGCGAGTATAGAATGATTCGGAAAATTATTTTTTATATGTTTGATAACAATATTTTCGCAAGATTTGTCAACATCAGTCACTAAATCATTATGCCCGCGTTTTCTTATAATTTCAGTAATGTGTCCGAGTTTCTCTATCGCGTAACTTCCAGCTTCTTTTGCCGCGATAGAAGCTATTTTTTTTATTTTAAATAATTCGTTCATATTTATTTTATCCTTATTATTTGGGAGAATTAAGTAATAATTTTTGTTCCATAAAATTTTGGCATGCCGTAATTTATAGTAGTGTCGCTACAAAAATTTAATCAAAAAATTTTTAAAAATTAATTCTCATGCCCCTGTTTTTAAAATAATAATAGTTGTGACTTGGCCGACAGCGTAAATGCCGTGCTAGAGGCCATTTAACGGGCATACATGGCATTTCGGATTATTTTTTAAACAAAATTTCTTACTAGTCTCCACAATAAGCGCGTGAAATTGATTTAATAATTTTACTTTATTTGGGAAATTATCATGGACTATTTTCTGCACTTCAGCATATGGTATTTTTTCATGTTTAATAATTCCATGTCTAGAGAATATCCTTTTTGTGTACGTATCCACAACAAAAACGGGTTTTCCAAAAGCGTAGAGAATAATAGAATCCGCGGTTTCTGGGCCTACGCCTTTCACTGACAAAAAATAATCACGCAGTTTTTTTAAAGGCTGTTTCGAAAATTTTAATAAATCTCCGCCAGTTTCATTGATTATAAAAGAACATACTTCTTTTAAGCGCGTTGCTTTAAGATTATTATATCCACTCGGCCTAATAAGCTCCGCTAATTCTTTAGCCGGTAATTTTAAAATTTTGTCAGGAGAAAGCAGGCGTTCTCTTTTTAAATTCGCGAGAGCTTTTTCCACATTTCTCCATGATGTGTTTTGAGTAAGAATAGAACCCAATATTACTTCAAAAGCAGTGTCCGCCGGCCACCACTCAAGTTCTCCAAACAATTTATCCATACGGCCGTATGATTTTTTTAATTTTGTTTTTATAATATTTTTATTTTTTATCGGCATTATATTTTGTAATCACTAAGCGGTTAGTAATAAACCTTTATGTGTCCTTTTGCCCCCATCTTGTCATTCCCCCGGAAAGCGTGTCTCCATGAGTGTCTCAGCTAACAATACTGTCATTTCGGAATTTGCCGTAGGCAAATATCCGAAATCCATGGAAGTCTCGCCTCAAAATCTAATATCTATTTTAGATTTTGAAAAATTATTTTTCTGAAATCTTATGCAACCTGTATGGATTCCTGCTTGCGCAGG
>JYNY01000210.1 GCA_000954095.1 Candidatus Omnitrophus magneticus
AAGGGTTTTATGATATTTTCGGCTCGAATTTTTCTTTTTCGATTTTCAATTATTCTACAAAAAATTTAAAAAAAACTTTTTGTCATTATAGCACAGCAGTACTTTTGTTCCAACCAGAAAACAAGTGTAAAACAAAAAGTAAGAAAAATTTTAATAAAAATGACTAAAATAAACCACATTTTTTATTCTTAATTTTGGCTCTAAAACCCGCATGGTTACTGGACTTTACGCGAGTCTAGAAAAAAAATATCGAAAAATCGGCTTTTCAAAATTTGCATTCTCTAGATTTGTCAGGTAAGCTTTATAGTAGAGAATAAGAAAGTGAAAAGCGAATCAAAAAAAATAAGAAATGTAAAATTGAAAAAAAATGATATTAAAAATAAAATAGAAAAATTGTAGAAGATTGGAGTGAGTAGTGAGTAGTGAGTAGTGAGTAGTGAAAATTAAAATAACAAAAATCGCGCGATGCGCGGAAGGATGGAGAGTAGATATGAGACAGTTGAAAAAAAAATTCAAAACCATTTCGGAACGTCTTACAAGTCTCGTCGAGACTGGGATTAATTCCGGAATAACAAAAACCGCGGCGGGATGCCGCAAAGGAGTGTGCACCATGTGCCACTTAAGAAATTTTTTGAAAATTATTTTTGGAAAAGTCGCTAGCCCAATGGGAATGGCTAGGATGGTTTCCAGTCAATCGCAATCGGTACAGAGTACCGGAAGGAGGGGAAAGATGAAAATAAGGAAAAAAATAAGTATGTTATTAGGATTTATAAAGAGTACCTGTCTCTTTATCGGTCCGCCGCTATTCAGAATAATACAGACTTTAACAAGTTTAATCGCGGCCATTCCCGCGCAACGAGGAAAACAGGCCAACTCTGTCATTCCTGCGCAACGAGGAATCCAGACGAACTCTGTCATTCCTGCGCAACGAGGAATCCAGACGAACTCTGTCATTCCTGCGCAACGAGGAATCCAGACGAACCCTGTCATTCCTGCGCAAGCAGGAATCCATACAGGTAAAGTAAGTACAAATTTTTCTCAATATTTATTAAAAATATTCAAAAAAACAAAAACCGCCCAAACGGGCAAAGAGAGGTGTGCCATGAAAAGCACAAAAGAAGTCAGAGGAATTTTCGTAACTATCTCTAAAATTATTCTTGGCGCTGTTGTCAAAATAAAATTAGGGATAAACAAAAAGGCGCAAAGCGCCAAAGGAGAATGTGTCATGAAGATAGTAAAAGTAGTCGTCATTAAGTTTTTCACAGTTATTTTAAAAATTGTCTCTAATTTGGAGATTAACCTTAATAATGCTATTAAGGGAATTTTTGAAATAACAAACATCCCGCAAAGCGGGGAAGGATGGGCAGTAATCATGAAAAACTTAATGAAACAAAATTTCGTAAAATCCATAATTGCGTCAATTATGGTATATGCAGGCCTGCATATACCATAATTGACGCAATTATGGATTTTACGAAATTTTGTTTCATTAAGTTTTTCATGATTACTGCCCATCCTTCCCCGCTTTGCGAAAAAAATGAATATTGTTAGTTGAATAAAGCACGAAAAATGATGTGAAGCCCAACGAGAGCTACACTTTGCAAAATGTCGGTAGAATCATATGTGTATAAGAGACAAGTCGTAGACAGTATATTAAACATTGAATATTTTTCTAAAATTATAGCGGTGCTTTATCCCGGG
>JYNY01000211.1 GCA_000954095.1 Candidatus Omnitrophus magneticus
CTATTGTCGCGCTTATCGCGTATTCGCTCGCGATTAAACTCTTATTGCCCTTCTGATAATTTTCTCCAGATGTTGCTTGGCTTTGGAGTATGCCCCAGTCACTATCATTAGTACTTACTGTTGTATAAACACCAGATATATAGGCCTTATTGCCTTTCGCATAATTTGTTCCAACTGTTTCTGTTGCAAGTACTGTTCCCCATGTGCCGTCTATTGTCGCGCTTGTCGCGTATTCGCTCGCGATTAAACTCTTATTGCCCTTTTGATAATTTTCACCTGATGTTGCTTGTGATTGTAATATTCCCCAGTCTGCGTCGTTCGTACTCACTGTTGTATAAACACCAGAGATATAGGCCTTATTACCTTTAGCATAATTTGTTCCAACTGTTTCTGTCGCGAGTACTGTTCCCCATGTGCCATCTATTGTCGCGCTTGTCGCGTATTCACTCGCGATTAAACTCTTATTGCCCTTTTGATAATTTTCACCAGATGTTGCTTGGCTTTGGAGTATTCCCCAGTCGCTATCGTTCGTACTTACTGTTGTATAAACACCAGAGATATAGGCCTTATTGCCTTTAGCATAATTTGTTCCAACTGTTTCTGTCGCGAGTACTGTTCCCCAAGTGCCATCTATTGTCGCGCTTGTCGCGTATTCACTCGCGATTAAACTCTTATTGCCCTTTTGATAATTTTCACCAGATGTTGCTTGGCTTTGGAGTATTCCCCAGTCGCTATCGTTCGTACTTACTGTTGTGTAAACACCAGAGATATAGGACTTATTTCCTTTCGCATAATTGGTTCCGACTGTTTCTGTAGCAAGTACTGTTCCCCAAGTGCCATCTATTGTCGCGCTTGTCGCGTATTCACTTGCGATTAAACTCTTATTGCCCTTTTGATAATTTTCACCAAAAGTTGCTTGGCTCTGGAGTATGCCCCAGTCGCTATCGTTCGTACTTACTGTTGTATAAACACCAGAGATATAAGCCTTATTGCCTTTCGCGTAATTTGTTCCAACTGTTTCTGTAGCGAGTACTGTGCCCCATGTGCCGTCTATTGTCGCGCTTGTCGCGTATTCACTTGCGATTAAAGATTTGTTGCCCTTCTGGTAATTTTCACCGCTTGTTGCTTGCGATTGTAAAATTCCCCAGTCGCTATCGTTAGTACTTACTGTTGTATAAACGCCAGAGATATAGGACTTATTGCCTTTAGCATAATTTGTTCCAACTGTTTCTGTCGCGAGTACTGTTCCCCAAGTTCCATCTATTGTCGCACTTGTCGCGTATTCACTCGCGATTAAACTCTTATTGCCCTTTTGGTAATTTTCACCGCTTGTTGCTTGTGATTGTAATATTCCCCAGTCGCTATCATTAGTACTTACGGTTGTATAAACACCAGAGATATAGGCCTTATTACCTTTAGCATAATTTGTTCCAACTGTTTCTGTCGCGAGTACTGTTCCCCATGTGCCGTCTATTGTCGCGCTTGTCGCGTATTCACTCGCGATTAAACTCTTATTGCCCTTTTGATAATTTTCACCAGATGTTGCTTGTGATTGTAATATTCCCAAGTCGCTATCGTTCGTACTTACTGTTGTGTAAACACCAGAGATATAGGACTTATTTCCTTTCGCATAATTGGTTCCGACTGTTTCTGTAGCAAGTACTGTTCCCCAAGTGCCATCTATTGTCGCGCTTGTCGCGTATTCACTTG
>JYNY01000219.1 GCA_000954095.1 Candidatus Omnitrophus magneticus
CCTGGCTGGTTGGTTTGCGGCAGATTGCGCAGCACACAGAGTAACGCCTGGCGGCTGTAATCAAATGGGCTGGGCAACAGCAACGACTCGGCCTGTTCGATGCCAAGCCGCGAGGTGAAATGATGCAGATCGTCGTTCACCGACAGCGTTGCTGAGGTGAAGATCCAGCTACCGGGTTTTTGCGCCATTAACTCTTTGAATTTATCCGCCACGCTGAGCGGCGTGAGAGCCAGAGTAAAATGGCGCGAAGTGCATTCGTACCAGTAGCTGTAGCCCGGCTGATTGATCTCTTTTAGCCGCTTCAGCCGTGTGCGATACAACGTGGCGCGCTCAAATGGCGCATACAGCAAGG
>JYNY01000212.1 GCA_000954095.1 Candidatus Omnitrophus magneticus
AAAAAATCTCCGCTTAAAATTTTTCTTGAATCCGTTGAAAAATGATTCACTAAATCTCACGGCGCACAAGAAAGAAAAGGGAAGAGAGGAAAGAGAAAGCGTATTGGTGTAAAGACTTTGCTAAGCCGAGATTTGCTTTCACGCTATTTACCAAAGAAACAAATAAATCTGTTTCAAAATTTGAATAAACTCCCTGCAGAACAGCTGTAATCCTCTCTAACCCCATACCTGTATCTATATTTTTACTGGGTAACGGAACAAGCGTGCCGTCTGATTTTCTATCAAAACTCGTAAAAACTAAATTCCATACTTCGACAAATCTTCCGCAATCGCATGAAGGGTCGCATGGATTAGATGAATGCTTAGCGCGCGAGTATTTTTCACCCCAATCATAAAATATTTCCGAACAAGGCCCGCAAGGCCCATTCGGCCCTTTTAACGGAGCATCTGCCGGCCAAAAATTATTATCAGCGTCAAGCCTAACGATTCTTCCCGCGGGAATTTTTATTTCTTTATTCCAAATTGAATATGCTTCATCATCGTCTTTGTAAACTGAAATCCATAACCGTTCAGCTGATATCCCCATTTCTTTTGTCAAAAATTCCCATGCCCAGTTGATCGCCTCGCGTTTAAAATAATCTCCAAAAGAAAAATTCCCAAGCATTTCAAAAAAAGTGTGATGCCTAGGAGTTTTCCCGACATTTTCGATATCCCCGGTTCTTAAACATTTCTGGCTTGAAGTCGCCCGGCTATAACTTATATTTTTCCCCATAAATTGTTCTTTAAATTGATTCATACCGGCGCCGGTAAAGAGAAGCGTCGGGTCATCTATGGGAACTAATGAATCACTCGAGGCTATGGTGTGGCCTTTCTTTTGAAAAAATTCAAGATATTTTTTTCTAATTTCGTGTGCCGATATCACTAAATTTTCCTCCCCAAAAAAATTAAAACATTTCTTATTTTTCCCAAACAATATGCCCATTAATCTTATATTTTTCATATATCGCTAAAACATCCGCTGAAAACTTAGATAGTTCCTCGTTATTTTCTTTTTTTGATAATTCATAAAGATTAATAAACATCTTTTTTCCTGTTTCCGTCTGTCTCAAATTTTTCTTTATAAAATTATGTTGCGAACATAAAATCTGGCCATTTTCAATAATAGCACTACCGCCAGAATCCTTCGGTTTGATATGATCTATATGCAATTCAACTCCTTCTTTTTCTCCTCTGCCGCAAATCGCGCACTTATATCCCCCTCTTTTTAAGATTATTTTTTTTTGAGAGGCTGTGAAATCCTCTAACTTTTTAGGATGAACTTTATCAGGAATATATTTATAAATCCCTTTATTAATTTTTATCAAAAATCCGCTTTGGGCTAATTGGCGAATAGCTCGATCAGGGTCGCGAAAAACTTTTCCAGTTCTTTTTTTGTAAGCTTCAACTACCCAATCAACAACCTCTGGATGCTTAATATCCTTATTGGGATTCTTTTTGAAATACTCAATAACTAAATCTTTTTGCACCAACTGACTGTTCTTTATTTTTTTATTTATATCCACTATTTAAATAAATCCCCTTGACTAATACTTGTTTCCTGTTCCAAACGTCTTACTGCTATATCACAATAATTTCTATCAATATCTACGCCAATACCCGTTCTATTATGAGAATACGCCGCAATAAGCGTGGAACCACTTCCTAAAAACGGATCTAAAACAGTATCGCCTATAAAACTAAATAATTTTATACACCGTCTAGCTAATTCAACCGGGAATGGCGCTGGATGCCCGAGTGCCCCTTTTTTATTCTGCCCTGAGAATTTCCAAACACCATTTGTCCAATCCATAAATTCTTGTTTTGTTATATCATTTTTACGGCTTCCACCTGTTTTCTTCCAACTATCTTTATACAAAACCAAAATCAATTCTACAGGAGCTATTACATAAGGCGCGGAAGCAGACATATATGATCCCCATGCGGTTCTACGGGAAATATTTCCTTCATTCCAAATAATTGTTGAATGATACTTCCAACCAATATCTTTAGCAATTTTTGTTATATCCGCGCCCACTGACTGTTGCCCGCCCTTATTTTTATCAAGCGGTATATTCAACAGAAATCTACATTCTTTTTTTGCCAATTCAAAACATTTTTTAATCCACTTTTGAGTAAACTCTAAATATTTTTCGTAAGTTAAATTATCTGCGTGAGAACTATAATGAATGTCAACATTATAAGGCGGTGAAGTAACAATCAAATCAATAGAATCTTCTAGTATGCTTGTGATTTTTAAAATATCATCATTAAAAATAGAAATACTATTTTTTTTTAAATATGGTTTTTGAGATTTTCCTAAAATAATTTTTTCATTCTTTTTTACGGCTACTATATTTTGCATAAAAATTATCCTCTCCTCCTACATGCAACTACCCTAAAAATTTACGATTTTACTGCTAACAAATTTTTCTTAATATCCGCTTCTATCTTTGATAGCACCTTAATATTTTCATTTAAATATATCCGCGCGTTTTCTTTTCCTTGCCCAAGTTTTTCCTCGCCAAAAGAAAGCCATGTGCCTGTCTTTTTTACTATCCCCAATTGTTCCCCCATATCAATAACACTCGCGGCGCGGGATATGCCTTCATCAAACATTATGTCGAATTCCGCTTCTCTAAACGGCGGAGACATTTTATTTTTTACAATTTTGGCTCTAACTCTATTACCGACAACAGTTTCTCCTTTAGTAAGAGAAGCAATACGTCTTAAATCTATACGAACTGAAGAGTAAAACTTAAGAGCGTTTCCGCCTGTTGTAGTCTCAGGATTTCCGTAACTAATACCAATCTTCATTCTTATTTGGTTTATAAAAATAACACAAGTTTTTGATTTACTCACTATTGAAGTAAGTTTCCTTAATGCTTGGCTCATTAACCGCGCCTGTAATCCCACATGCGAATCGCCCATCTCACCTTCTATTTCTTTTTTTGGAGTAAGCGCGGCAACTGAATCTATAACAACAACATCAACCGCATTACTGCGTATTAATGTCTCAGCTATTTCAAGCGCCTGTTCGCCATTATCTGGCTGAGATATTAAAAGATTGTCTAAATTTACTCCTATTTTTTTTGCATAAGTCGGATCAAACGCGTGTTCAGCGTCAATAAAAGCCGCTTCCCCGCCAGTTTTTTGCGCGTTCGCCAAAATACTTAAAGTCAAAGTTGTTTTTCCACTTGATTCAGGCCCAAAAATTTCAACAATTCTACCGCGCGGAACACCATGTATACCCAACGCGGCATCAAGTTGTAAAGCGCCAGTCGGGATTACTTCTACATTTACAGTATACCCTTTGCCCATCTTCATAATAGCGCCTTCGCCAAAATCTTTTTCAATTTTGCTTAAAGCGACCTGCAATGCTTTCGCTTTCTCTGAATTAACATCAGATTTTCCTTTGCCTGAAACTTTTGATTCTTCAGTAGGTAAAGATTTATTTTTCTCTATCATAAATAGCCTCCTAATTACTCTCTCTCCCTGCAATAAAAAATAATATAATTTTTTAAATTTAACACGAAATTACGTAAATTTTATTATTATACTTATTGTGTTTATCATTTGTAAAGAATTTTATTTGAATCATCCGGGCTTATAATATAAGACACTTTTTATAGCAAATTTCTTTCAAAAAATTTTGTGCGGGAAGAGGAAAGACGTTCTTTTAGTCGGGCGCGAAATGAAAAATTAAAATTTTTTATTTTTGCTCCAGAATTTTTAGATTCGCAAAAATCAGGCTTTTTGAGCCGCACTCCCAAAATAAGCACTACTCAAAAAGCCTTATTTCGCGCGCGCCCGCTTAATCGTCCTCATTAAAACCTTTTGCAATAAGATATCCTTTAGCGCGTTCGGTGAACTCATAACGATTTTCCAAAGCACGAAATTTTTCACCATGATTTGGTTCTATCAAATGCGCAAGTTCATGAACAATAACATAATCTCTAACCCAAACAGGCATTCGGGCTAATTCTACGGAAATCCTTATTTCACCTGATCTATATGAACAACTTCCAAACCTTTTTTCCTGATTAGTCACATATTTTATAGAATTCACTTTCAATAGTCCTTCAAAATATTTTCTATTCAGCCGTTCCGCGACAATTTTTATATCTTCATTTTTTTCTATTTCTTTTTTCATCTCTCGTTTTCTAAATTTTTTCTTAAAATCTTCTATCATCTGCGCGATTTTTTGTTCAGACAAATGAATCGGCGCGCTCACTATCATGACATTACCCTCTATTTTCGCGCTTACGGTTCTAGCGCGATTAGAACTGCGGATAACTTTCACATCATATGTTTTTGAAAATAATTGTTCCATAATTTAAATCAGTAGAAAATAGACTCGCCCTATTTATAGTGTTTACTTTATTTCTTACTTAATATACGAACAACAATAATCTGTGACCTCTAAAACTTTGAGTTTAAATTTTGATTTCGCGGGAACATAAAAATATTCTCCGCCCTTAATTTCTTTCCACTCTTTTGAGCCTAGAAGTTGTACCGTTAATTTCCCTGCGGTTATTTCCATTTTTTCTTTTTCGTCAGTACTGAATTCATATTTCCCGGGCATCATTATTCCTAACGTCTTTTTCGTGCTGTCGGGAAATATAATCGTACGGCTCGTAACCTTTCCTGCGAAATAAATATTAGCTTTTTTAATAACAGTAACGTTCTTAAATTCTTTCATATTACTTTCCTTTTTTATTTAAAATTTTTTAACCGAAAAACTGCAGTTGGAGAAGAATATAAATAGAAAAGTCCTCCTAAACGTAATAAAATAAGGACGTTATATAAAAACCTTATAAAACGCAAGGAGGACCAAATGGTGAAAGAAAATGATAACATAATTTGTGAAGTTAACAAAGTTAAAATTTGTTTCACAGACAAAGAAATAACTGCTTACGGTGGATACAGTTTATTATCTAAATTTTTTGACAAAATAAAATTACGGGAATATATAGAAAGAATATTGCCGATAAAAGAAGAGTCACCTAATAGTCCAAGGATATATTCTAAAATAATTGGAAATATATTGATTTTATTTTCTGGAGGCAACCGTTTTTCTCATATGTTGTATTTAGGCAGTAAAAATGTTTTAGCAAAATTATTTGGTGTAAAACGTTTACCAGAAGCGGCTACTACACTTACGCGAATGTTTAATAAAGTTCTTACAAAACACATAAAAAAAATATCATTAGAATTTCTAACTAAAAAATATATAAAATTTGGATTTCAACTGCAGTTTTTGGGTTTAATTATCCACTGTTTAACTAATTCCATCATAAAACCACAATCCCTTCATTATTAACAGTAAAAGCAAAAGTGCCGGGAAAATCTTTGGTATTATCAAATTTGGTTTTAGCTAGAATTACTATATCGTTCGGTATAGCGTTTTCCACCATGCGCCGCTGAATCGCCGCTACAAACATTTTTTTTCTTTAAACGTTATTTCTTCATTCAAAAGCACCATAAAGTCCCAATCGCTATCTTCACGAAAATCACCGCGGGCTCTTGAACCGAAAAGGAAAATCTTATAAATCCTTTTATCGAGTATTTTTTTTATAATATCAATTGCTTTACTTATCATGTTATTGCAAATATTCATCTATTGCCCGGGCAGTTTCTCTTCCCTCATTTATCGCCCATACGATGAGAGACTGACCTCTATGCATATCCCCTGCTGAAAAAACTTTTGCTACCGAGGTTTTATATTTCGCGTCTGCTTTAACATTCCCTCGTTTATCAAACTCTACTCCCAGCTTAGTTAAAAGCGCGTCATGTTCAGGATGAAGAAACCCAAGCGCGAGTACTACTAAATCCGACTCTATTTCAAATTCTGACCCCGCGACTTCTTTCATAATAGGGCATGTGTTAGGCGCTCCTTTTTCAAATACAACTTCTAAGCAAACAAGTTTTTTCAAAACACCTTTATTATCAGCAACAAACCGTTTTGTCAGAATCGCCCACATTCTTCTAGCGCCTTCTTCATGGCTGGATGATGTTTTAAGAAGCATGGGATATTTTGGCCAAGGGTAATCGCTTGTTCTACATTCCGCGGGACGTGGCATGATTTCTATTTGCGTTACGCTTAAAGCGCCTTCGCGATTCGCTGTTCCCACACAATCCGCGCCTGTATCGCCTCCGCCTATAACAATTACCTTTTTACCATTCGCGGCAATAATTTCTTTTTCTTTTACAATCTCTCCGCTAGATTTTTTATTTGCTTGAGTAAGATAATCCACGGCAAAATATATACCTTTGGCGTCTCTGCCGTCTATATTTAAATCTCTTGGAAGTCTTGAGCCTCCAGCCAAACAAACCGCGTCAAAATCTTTTAATAGTTTTGACGTCTCATAATTCACGCCTACGTTTACACCTGTTTTAAAAACAATCCCGCTCTCTTCCATTATTTTTACGCGCCGGTCTATTATCCATTTTTCAAGTTTAAAATCAGGAATGCCGTATCTCAAAGAATCGCCTATTTTTTCGGCTTTCTCAAATACAATAACCTTGTGACCTTTTTTATTAAGTTCATCCGCGCACGCGAGAGCGCTTGGCCCTGAACCGATTACAGCTACTTTTTTACCGGTAATTTTTTCAGGTTTTATCGGTTTCACGTATCCTGTTTCAAACTCGTGTTCTACTATGGCTAATTCATTTTCTCTTATCGTTACGGGATCATCATTTATTCCTAAAACACAGGAATACTCGCATAAAGCAGGACAAACTCTTCCTGTCATTTCAGGAAGATTATTTGTCGCGGACAAAATATCAAACGCTTTTCCCCACTGACCTTGAGATAAGTATTCATTCCATTCAGGGATATTGTTAGAAACAGGACACGCCCAATGACAAAACGGCGTGCCGCAATCCATACACCGTGTAGATTGTTCTTTAGCTTCTAAATCTGTTTTGGGACACACAACATCACTGAAATCTTTTATCCGTTCATTGACCGGACGATATTTAGAAGACACTCGTTTAATTTTCAAAAAACCTTTTAGGTCTTTAGCCATCAGATACCTCCGTAAGATTCTTTTTTAATTCAAGCGCTTTTATTTCAAGAATTTTTTTGTATTCAGTAGGCATGACTTTAACAAACTTCTTTTGTTCTTTAATAAAATTATCAATAATAAATTTTGCTTTCTCGCTTGAAGTGTATTTATAATGATTCGCTATTAACGTTTTTATGGAATTCACATCTTCTTCCTCTAAAATTTCAAAGCCTACCATTTCCATGTTACATTTTTCCTTAAAAGAATTATCTCCGTCATAAACATATGCTATCCCGCCTGACATGCCGGCTCCAAAATTTCTTCCGGTTTTTCCAAGTATAACAACTTTTCCGCCTGTCATGTATTCGCACGCGTGATCGCCCACACCTTCCACAACACCATTAAGGCCTGAGTTTCTTATGCAGAATCTTTCTCCGGCAACTCCTCGTATATACGCTTCCCCGAAAATCGCGCCGTAAAAAGTAGTGTTGCCTATCAAAATATTTTCTTCCGGTTTATATGTGCTTCTTTTATCAGGATAAACTATAATTTTGCCGCCTGAAATACCTTTACCGACATAATCATTAGCCAAACCTTCAAGTTCGAATGTCACACCTTTTGTTAAAAAAGCGCCAAAACTCTGACCCGCGGTCCCACGAAATTTACAATGAATCATATCCTCAGGCAAAACATTTTCTCCGTATCTTTTGCAAATACCTCCGCTAAGCATTGCTCCTACTGTGCGGTCAATATTACTTATCGCCATTTCTAAACGTATCGGTTTTTTCTGTTCTAAAGATTCGCTTGTAAGTTCAATAAGTTTTTGATCTAAGACATGCGCTATATTATGATTTTGATGCGTCATTCTTTTTGTGTTTATAGTTTCATCCACTTTGGGCTTATAAAGAATACGGGAATAATCTATATTTTCCGCTTTCCATGGAAGAATTTTTTTATCAACTTCAAGAAGGTCGGTTCTGCCGATAAGCTCATGCACGCTTCGTATGCCTAGAGAAGCCATTATTTCTCTAAGTTCCTGCGCTACAAAAATCATATAATGCCCAACATATTCCGGCTTTCCCATAAACCGTTTTTCTAAGGAAGCGTCTTGTGTCGCGACTCCCAAAGCGCAATTATTTAAATGGCAATGACGAAGCATTACGCATCCCAAAGTTATTAATACTGACGTACAGAATCCAAATTCTTCAGCTCCCAATATTGCCGCGACAGCAACATCTCTTCCTGTCCGCATTTGCCCGTCTGTCTGAAGTCTCACACGGCCTCTTAAATCATTTAAAACAAGCGTCTGATGAGTTTCACTGATACCTAGTTCCCATGGAAGCCCCGCGTGAGTTATAGAACTTTTCGGAGAAGCTCCTGTTCCTCCGTCTCCTCCGGAAATAAGAAACATATCCGCGTGTCCTTTCGCGACTCCTGCGGCTATTGTTCCAACGCCAACCGCTGAAACAAGTTTCACGCTTATACGCGCGCGCGGGTTTGAATTTTTAAGGTCGAAAATAAGTTGCGCTAAATCTTCTATTGAATAAATGTCATGATGCGGGGGCGGAGAAATAAGCGTAACGCCGGCTGTTGTATAACGAGTCCGCGCAATTATCTCGCTTACTTTATGGCCCGGAAGTTGTCCGCCTTCTCCGGGTTTCGCGCCTTGCGCGATTTTTATTTGAATTTCGTCGGCATTAGCAAGATAGTTGATTGTCACACCGAATCTTCCTGAAGCGACTTGCTTAATCGCGCTACGCGCGGAATCACCATTTAATAACGGTTTAAAACGCGCAGGGTTTTCTCCACCCTCGCCTGTATTTGATTTTCCGCCAAGCCTATTCATAGCTATCGCCATACTTTCATGCGCGCCTTTTGATATTGAACCAAAACTCATAGCGCCTGTCGCGAAACGTCTAACTATTTCATCTACCGGTTCCACTTCACTTAAAGGCAGAGAATTTTGATTTTTAAATTTTAATAATGACCTGAGCGTAGTCGGGTTCTTAGACTGATCGTTAATAAGCCACGCGAACTCTTTATAAATTCCATAATTATTTTTTCTTACCGAATCTTGCAGGCTAGCAATAGTCTCGGGATTCCATAAATGGAATTCACCATCATTTTTCCATTGATATTTTCCGCCGCTATTTAAACCTGAAAAAGATTTTTGTTTAGCGCTATAGGCATCTTTATGAATAATTTCTCTTTCTTTAAAAATCGTCTCTAATGTGGCACCTCCTATTCTTGAAGGCGTTCCTGTAAAACATTTTTTAATTAATTCATCAGAAATCCCAAGCGCCTCAAATATCTGAGCTCCTCTATAACTTCTTAAAGTTGATATTCCCATTTTTGAAAGGATTTTCAAAATCCCCTGTTCTACTGCTTCAATATAATTTTCAACTGCGTCATCTATCGTCTTTTCTATATCTTTCGAATCTATAAGAATTTCTATTGTTTCATACGCAAGATACGGATTCACCGCGTCAGCGCCGTATCCAAATAAAAGAGCGAAATGATGGACTTCACGCGGCTCCGCGCTTTCTAAAATTATTCCGATACTTGTACGTTCTGTCTTTTTTATCAAAAATTGATGGACCGCGCCTATCGCGAGAAGCGCCGGAATTGCTGATTTTTCTTTTGCCACGCCTCTATCCGAAAGTATTATAAACGTGTATCCTTCATGTATCGCCCTTAATGCCTCTTCTGAAATTCTATCAATTGCCGCCATAAAACTTGTTAGAGAACCCGCGTCATAAAGTATTGAAATTATTTTTGACTTCATGCCTTTTACGGAAATATTTTTTATTTTTTCTATTTCGCTGTTTAAAAGCACGGGATGTTTTATCCTGAGTTTAAGCGCGTGCTCCTCGGTTTCGTCTAAAATATTTCCCTGCCGGCCTATACGACTTTCAAGACTCATTACGATTTCTTCTCTTATAGGATCAATCGCGGGATTCGTAACCTGCGCGAAAAGCTGTTTAAAATAGTTATACAAAACTTGCGGTTTCTCAGAAAGAATAGCATGCGGGATATCACTCCCCATGGAACCCGTCGGTTCCTTTCCTTCTTCAGCCATAGGTTTAATAATGGCTTTAATGTCTTCCCTCGTATAACCAAATGCCTTCATTAAATTAAAAATTTCGTCTTTGGAAATTTTTATAGCTTGAGCGGCGGACGGCGCCGGCAAATCTTCAATATAAACCGTATTCCTCTGATTCCATTCTCCATACTTTTGACGCGACGCCATTTTTTCTTTTATTTCAGCGTCTTCAACAATTCTTTTTTCTTCAGTATCAATAAAAAATATTTTACCCGGTTCAAGCCTGCCTGAATGAACAATGTCGCTAGGATCAATATCAAGAACGCCTACTTCCGAAGACATTACTACATACCCTGTTTTTGTAACAATATACCGCGCGGGTCTTAATCCGTTACGGTCAAGCAAAGCTCCGATACGGATTCCATCAGTAAACGCCATCGCGGCCGGCCCATCCCAAGGTTCCATCAAGCATGAATGATATTTATAAAATTCTAAAACTTTTTTATCAAGCAGTTTATTTTGCTCCCACGCGCCGGGAATAAGTAATGTCATCGCGTGTTCAATTGAACGACCGGAAAGGACAAGAAGTTCAAAAACATTGTCTATAGTCGCGGAATCGCTCTGGCCTTCAAGCGCGACCGGTTTTAATTTTTCTATATCATTACCAAACAACGCGCTCTTTAAAAGACTTTCGCGAGCATGCATCCAATTCATATTTCCGCGCAAAGTATTAATTTCTCCGTTATGTGCCAAAAATCTAAACGGCTGGGCCAAATCCCATGTGGGAAAAGTATTTGTACTGTAGCGGGAATGAACAAGTGCTAAGGCTGATTTCATCCGTTCATCCTTTAAATCAAGAAAAAATCCGCGTACCTGATCCGTCATTAAAAGACCTTTATAACTGAACGTCCGCGATGAAAGATTGGTTATATATAAAAAATTTTTATCTTTCAATTTCAATTTTTTCACAGCGTTTTCAATTTGTTTTCTTACAACATATAATTTGCGCTCAAAATCCATACGCGCGGAAAATTGATTATTATCTCCTATAAAAATTTGTTTTATAAACGGCTGTGTTTCTTTAGCGCATTTACCGATAATCGCATCATCAACAGGAACCACGCGCCATCCCAATAAAACTAAATTTTCTTTAACGATTATTTCTTCACAAATTTTTTCGCATGTTTCGCAATCATCTTTATCCATTGGAAGAAACACTAACCCTGAGCCGTATTTTCCCAAAGGAGGAAGCTGAACAGGACTAACCTGTTCAAAAAATTCATGCGGCATTTGAATAAGAATTCCAGCACCATCGCCTGTTTTAGGGTCAGCGCCAACCGCGCCTCTATGGCTCATTCTTTCTAGTACCTGCAAGCCTTTTTGAATAGCAGAATGGGATTTTTCACCTGATATGTTACATACAAAACCTACACCGCAACTGTCATGTTCAAAACTTGGGTCATAAAGCCCTTGGGCTTTTGGGAAAAAGTTACTCATTTTTTATCCTTCGTTTAAATTCAAAATATACGCGCGCCGCGGCGTGACATAATTCCCAGTTTTTTTGGGCGCCGCGAAACTCAAAAAAAAACCCTTACAACAAAAACTATAGTTATAAGGGCACCATCGCCAAAAAATCAAACGACAAGTTATCTCACATTTCCACAAGAGTAATTTTTTTATTTTGATGAGAAACATTTTTCCATTTAAG
>JYNY01000213.1 GCA_000954095.1 Candidatus Omnitrophus magneticus
TTTGCTTCTTCGATATCTCGTCCTCCAATGAAACATCCAACTATTTCTCCTTTATCTATGTCAAGAGCTAACCAAATCCACTGTTTATTTTTCTTCTTAAAGACAAAAGACCACATCTCGTCACATTGAATTGTCAAATGTCCTTTGCTTTTTTTTTACTTGAATCTCTTTAGGAACAGGCTCATATTTTATGTTTACATAATGTTGTAACCATGGTTATGATACCCCTGTGACTCGTGCTATACCGGCTAATGGTATTTTCTCCAATAATAGTCTGAAATGTACCATAGGAGAAAAAACTAATTCGGAGGGTTTTACAATGAATTGTCCCGCGTGTCATTCACAGAAAATCATAAAAAACGGCACTATACATAATGGGAAGCAAAAATATTAATGTAAGGATTGTAAGAGACAATTTGTTGAAGACCCACAAAACAAGATTATTGATGATAACACCAAGGCTTTAATTGATAGACTATTATTGGAGAAAATACCATATTGCCCCAACATGATTTACGAATTTCTTAGAAAATGACAGGGTTTTCCTAACCAAACGAGAGACTCTTTGTCTCATTGTACAATTGAATCTCTCTATAAGGCTTGTTTTTCCACTTTCCTTCCCAACAGAACGATGTCTTTTGGAAGGAAATACACAATCTAATCATCCCAAAAATCTGTATAAGAAACAGCACATTGTCTAT
>JYNY01000214.1 GCA_000954095.1 Candidatus Omnitrophus magneticus
TTACCGTTTTTTATAAAAGCTGAATATAAAACAGGATTTAATTTAAGATTTTTCCTTGAAGACGCGCGCCATAAAAAAGAGGAACATCTTTCAAAGATACGCGCGTTAGTGATTTATACTGAAAAATCTGCGTTTTATCTGGGTTTTATCGTCAAAGAACGCACTCTATTTTCGTAATCACTAAGCGGCTGGTAATTGCAAGCTTGCTTATT
>JYNY01000215.1 GCA_000954095.1 Candidatus Omnitrophus magneticus
ATAGAATTTATGAATTAACCGGAGGCCAGCCGTGGCTGGTAAACGCTATAGCGAGAGAAATAGTAGTAAAAATATTAAACGAAGATTTTACAAAAAAAATAACTCTAGCGCATGTTGAATCCGCGAAAGAAAATATAATACAAAGACGCGACACGCATTTAGATAGTTTATTAGATAAACTTAAAGAATCCAGAGTTAAAAATATTGTCAGTGCTATTATAAACGGCGATTCTCTTGTGTATGACAACTTCAATGATGATCTTAGATATGTTATAGATTTAGGTATTATCAAAGATATAAATAACGACATAGTTTTCGCGAATGAGATATATGGAGAAATTATTCCAAGAGTTTTAAATTTTCAGTTGCAAAAAAATATTCGTGAACAAGGCACAACTTCTTGGTACATAAAATCTAACGGTAAACTTGATATGGATAAATTATTAAAAGCTTTTCAAGAATTTTACAGTGAAAATTCTGAAGTTTGGCTTGAAAGATTTGATTATAAAGAAGCAGGCCCGCATTTACTTTTAATGGCGTTTTTGCAGAGAGTAATAAACGGCGGCGGCAGGATAAATCGCGAAATGGCAGTTGGAACAGGGCGAACTGATTTGCTTATAGAATTTAACGGAGATAAATTTGTTTTAGAATTAAAGTTAAAAAGGATGCCGTCCGCGAGACAAAAAGGCTTAGACCAAATCTCGCGTTATCTTGACACGCTCGGCATGACAAAAGGATATCTTATTTTATTTGAAATAAAACCTTCCAGTATTATTCCATGGGAAACGCGTGTTAAATGGGAAGATATTTCTCATCAGAATAAAAAAATTACTGTTGTGGAAATGTGAGATAGCTTGTCGTTTGATTTACAAATAAAGATAGAATAAATATGGAGAATTTTTAAATGAAAAGTAAACGATATTTTAATACAACGGGTTTTTGCCGTCCTGAAAAACATTATATGTTGGATCCATTAAGAAATCAGAGTGTAATCTTTGACCTTATTGAAAAAGAACAGTACTTCACAATCCACGCGCCAAGGCAGACAGGAAAGACGACACTTTTACATGAATTAGCGCATAGATTAAATAAAGAAGGAAATTATATTTCAGTAGTGTTTTCTGTCGAGTCCGCGGGGTATAGGTCTATAACTGAAGAAATCGCGAATAAAAAAATTATTAATTCTCTTTACAGTTCAAGCGGCCAATATCTTAATAAAAACAATTGTCCAATCCCGCCTGAAAAATATACTAAAGATTTAACATTAGAAAATTACTTAATAGATTGGGCTATTTCTCAATCTAAGCCTATAGTTTTATTATTGGATGAAATAGATTCATTATACGATGATGTGTTAGTATCAATCCTGCGACAATTACGAAATGGATTTCAAATAAGACCAAAACGATTTCCTTCAACCGTGGCGCTTGTAGGATTAAGAGATGTTCGGGAATACAAAACAAAAGTCCGTCCGAGTGAAGTGTCTCTAGGCTCCGGTTCGCCCTTTAATATAAAAGCGGAATCAATTCTTTTAGGAACATGGACAAAAGAAGAAATAGCTGAATTATACAGTCAGCACACAAAAGATACAGGGCAGGTATTTACTAAAACAATTGTTAATAGAATTTATGAATTAACCGGAGGCCAGCCGTGGCTGGTAAACGCTATAGCGAGAGAAATAGTAGTAAAAATATTAAACGAAGATTTTACAAAAAAAATAACTCTAGCGCATGTTGAATCCGCGAAAGAAAATATAATACAAAGACGCGACACGCATTTAGATAGTTTATTAGATAAACTTAAAGAATCCAGAGTTAAAAACATTGTCAGTGCTATTATAAACGGCGATTCTCTTGTGTATGACAACTTCAATGATGATCTTAGGTATGTTATAGATTTAGGAATTATCCGCAAAGAAAAATATGACATAATTTTTTCAAATGAAATATACCGAGAAATAATTCCTAGAGTTTTAAACTTTTCTATGCAAGAAAACATTAGAGAAGAAGGCATGACTTCTTGTTACATAAAACCTGACGCTAAGCTTGATATGGATAAACTATTAAAAGCGTTTCAAAAATTTTATCGCCGTAATAGTGAACATTGGCTAGAAAGATTTGATTATAAAGAAGCTGGACACGGGCTTCTTTTAATGGCCTTTTTGCAGAGAGTAATCAATGGAGGCGGCAGAATTGATCGTGAAATGGCGGTTGGCCGAGGACGAACAGATTTAACCATTGAATTCGCCGGCGAAACCTTTGTTTTGGAACTAAAATTAAAAAGAGACAGCGATAGTAAAGAAGATGGCCTCGACCAAATTTCACGCTACCTAGACACACTCGGCATGACAAAAGGATATCTTATTTTATTTGAAATAAAACCTTCCAGTATTATTCCATGGGAAACCCGCGTTAAATGGGAAAATGTTTCTCATCAGAATAAAAAAATTACTGTTGTGGAAATGTGAGATAGCTTATCGTTTGATTTATAAATAAACATGGAATGAATATGGAGGATTTTAAAAAATGAAAAGTAAACGATATTTTAATACAACTGGTTTTTGTATGCCTGAAAGACATTATATGATTGACCCTTTGCGCAACCAAAAAATCATATTCGATTTAATAGAGAAGACGCAATACTTCACAATCCACGCGCCGAGGCAGACTGGGAAAACAACACTTTTAAATGAATTGGCGCATAGATTAACTAAAGAAGGAAATTATATTTCAGTAGTGTTTTCAGTAGAGTCCGCGGGGTATAGATCTATAACTGAAGAAATCGCGAATAAAAAAATTATTAATTCTCTTTACAGTTCAAGCGGCCAATATCTCAATAAAAAAAATTGTCCAATCCCGCCTGAAAAATATACTAAAGATTTAACATTAGAAAATTACTTAATAGATTGGGCTATTTCTCAAACTAAACCAATAGTTTTATTATTGGATGAAATAGATTCATTATATGACGATGTTTTAGTGTCAGTTCTTAGGCAGTTACGAAATGGATTCCAAAAAAGACCAAAACGATTTCCTTCAACCGTGGCGCTTGTGGGATTAAGAGATGTTCGGGAATACAAAACAAAAGTTCGTCCGAGTGAAGTGTCTCTAGGCTCAGGCTCGCCCTTTAATATCAAAGCTGAATCAATTCTTTTGGGAACATTCACAAAAGAAGAAATAACTGAATTATACAGTCAGCACACAAAAGATACAGGGCAGATATTTTTAAAAGAAGTAGTAGATAGAATTTATGAATTAACCGGAGGCCAGCCGTGGCTGGTAAACGCTATAGCGAGAGAAATAGTAGTAAAAATATTAAACGAAGATTTTACAAAAAAAATAACTCTAGATCATGTTGAATCCGCGAAAGAAAATATAATACAAAGACGCGACACGCATTTAGATAGTTTAATAGATAAACTGAAAGAGGAGCGGGTAAAAAATATAGTAAGCGCTATTATAAATGGAGACGGAGTTTTGTTTGACAACTATGACGATTCGCTTCTATATTGCCGAGATTTAGGGATTATAAGCGAAACAAAACCTATAAGAATAGCTAATGAAATATACCGAGAAATAATTCCGAGAGTTTTAAATAGAAATTTGCAGGATAGTATTGAAGAAGAAGGCGAAACTAAATGGTATATAAAATCCAACGGTAAACTTGATATGGATAAATTATTAAAAGCTTTTCAAGAATTTTACAGTGAAAATTCTGAAGTTTGGCTTGAAAGATTTGATTATAAAGAAGCAGGCCCGCATTTACTTTTAATGGCGTTTTTGCAGAGAGTAATAAACGGCGGCGGCAGGATAAATCGCGAAATGGCAGTTGGAACAGGACGAACTGATTTACTTATAGAATTTAACGGAGATAAATTTGTTTTAGAATTAAAGTTAAAAAGAATGCCGTCCGCGAGACAAAAAGGCTTAGATCAAATCTCCCGCTATCTAGACACCCTCGGCATGACTAAAGGATATCTTATTTTATTTGAAATAAAACCTTCCAGTATTATTCCATGGGAAACCCGCGTTAAATGGGAAGATATTTCTCATCAGAATAAAAATATTACTATCGTGGAAATGTGAGACAACTTGTTGTTTGATTTATAAATAAAAATAAAATTGGAGGAAATTTTAAAATGAAAAGTAAACGATATTTTAATACAACTGGTTTTTGTATGCCTGAAAGACATTATATGGTTGACCCTTTGCGCAACCAAAAAATCATATTCGATTTAATAGAGAAGACGCAGTACTTCACAATCCACGCGCCAAGGCAGACAGGAAAGACTACGCTTTTACATGAATTAGCGCATAGATTAAATAAAGAAGGAAATTATATTTCAGTAGTGTTTTCGGTAGAGTCCGCGGGGTATCGGTCTATAACTGAAGAAACCGCGAATTTAAAAATAATAAATTCTCTTTATGAATCATGCGAGTTATTTATTTCTAAGGAGTTATGGCCGAAAAAGTCGCTAGCAGGGGAAAAATGTTCTTTGCAGACTTATTTAAATAATTGGGCGGGTTCTCAAAAAAAACCAATAGTTTTATTATTAGACGAAATAGATTCGTTATATGATGACGTATTAGTATCAGTGCTAAGGCAACTACGTAATGGTTTTCAAGGAAGACCAAAACATTTTCCATCAACCATAGCTTTAGTGGGATTAAGAGATGTTCGGGAATATAAAACAAAAGTCCGTCCGAGTGAAGTGTCTCTAGGCTCCGGTTCGCCCTTTAATATAAAAGCGGAATCAATTCTTTTAGGAACATGGACAAAAGAAGAAATAGCTGAATTATACAGTCAGCACACAAAAGATACAGGGCAGATATTTTCAAAAAAAGTAATAGATAGAATCTATGAATTAACCGGAGGCCAGCCGTGGCTGGTAAACGCGGTAGCGAATGAAATAGTGGAGAAAATATTAAAAAGTGATTACACAAAAAAAATAACACTCGCTCACGCGGAAGAGGCGAAAGAAAATCTAATCGCGCGCAGAGACACGCATTTAGATAGTTTATTAGATAAACTGAAAGAACCCAGAGTTAAAAACATTGTCAGTGCTATTATAAACGGCGATTCTCTTGTGTATGACAACTTCAATGATGATCTTAGGTATGTTATAGATTTAGGAATTATCCGCAAAGAAAAATATGACATAATTTTTTCAAATGAAATATACCGAGAAATAATTCCTAGAGTTTTAATGTTTTCTATGCAAGAAAACATTAGAGAAGAAGGTACAACATCTTGGTACATAAAATCCAACGGTAAACTCGATATGGATAAATTATTAAAAGCTTTTCAAGAATTTTACAGTGAAAATTCAGAAGTTTGGCTTTAAAGATTTGATTATAAAGAAGCAGGCCCGCATTTACTTTTAATGGCGTTTTTGCAGAGAGTAATAAACGGCGGCGGCAGGATAAATCGCGAAATGGCAGTTGGAACAGGACGAACTGATTTGCTTATAGAATTTAACGGAGATAAATTTGTTTTAGAATTAAAGTTAAAAAGGATGCCGTCCGCGAGACAAAAAGGCTTAGACCAAATCTCGCGTTATCTTGACACGCTCGGCATGACAAAAGGCTATCTTATTTTATTTGAAATAAAACCTTCCAGTATTATTCCATGGGAAACGCGCGTTAAATGGGAAGATGTTACTCATCAGAATAAAAATATTACTATCGTAGAAATGTAATAAGTTCAATTATTTTTCGGGCGTAAAAGGTTTTATGCTTATACTATCTAGCGCGAAATTGCCTTTAAGTTATCAAGAAGAATTGTTGAAAAAATTTATTGGCGCGGAAATATTTCTTTTTGATATGCGTGTGAAAAGCGCAGTGTATGATTCTATTTTGTCTCACCCTGATATTTATTTTTTTGAGATTCAGCCTAAGGTTTTTGTTCACGCGCCGAACGTGCCGTTAGATATCATTAAAATAATGGAAAATAGAGGCGCTGTGTTTTTGAAAGGTAAGTCCATCCCTTTAGGTTTATATCCTGCCACATGTGCGTATAACGGAATACGGATAGGCAAAAAAATTTTACATAATTTAAAAATTACGGATTCCGTGATAATTAGTGAATCAAAAAAATTAGGCTTGGAACTAAGGCATGTTCCGCAGGGCTATACCAGATGTTCGGTTGTTAAAGTAAATGACAATGCTTTAATAACCGCGGATAAAGGCATCGCGGAGGCCGCTATTCAAGCAGGCATAGATGTTTTAACAATTGTTCCCGGGTTTGTAACGCTGTATGGAGAAAAGTATGGATTTTTAGGCGGGGCAAGCGGGAACACTAGAGAAGGGGATGTTATTTTTTTGGGGGATATTAAAGCGCATCCTGATTTTGAAAATATCGCGGAGTTTTTTACAAAACATGGGGTTAATTGGATAAACTTGAATAGCGGCATTTTGTACGATGCCGGCACCTTAATTGTTTTATAAGGGAGGGATAATATGGCTATTTCAACTAAAGACATTCGTAATATTGTTTTAATTTCGCATTCAGGGGAAGGGAAAACAACATTAGTTGAAGATTTGCTTTTTCAAGGCGGGACTATAAGCCGTAAAGGTAGTATTAGTGACGGCACCACTGTTTCCGATTATAATTCGGATGAAAAATTTAAAAAACATTCTATAAATCTTTCTGTGTCGTTTTACGAAAAAGACGGGGTTAAGGTTAATCTTATTGATACGCCCGGGTATTTTGATTATATAGGGGAAATAATTTCAGGTATTAATTGCGCGGATATGGCACTTCTTCTTGTTGACGCTGTGAGCGGGATTAAAGTCGGAACTATAAAATTTTGGAAAATGATAGCTGAAAAAAATATGCCCGCGATTATTATTATCAATAAACTTGATAAAGAAAATTCAGATTTCGTCCGTGTTTTAGGAACTTTGCAAGAAAGTCTGAGTAAGGCTTGTATTCCTGTTTATTATCCTGCTGGGCTTGGCAATAAGTTTAACGGTGTAGTTAATCTTATAACAAAGGAAGGTATAGATAAGTTAGATGGAATTAATAAAAATAAGGCGGCAGAGTTTTCTACCGCGCTTATCGAAAATATTTCAGAGTCAGATGATAAGCTTATGGAGAAATATCTTGAAACAGGCGAGTTATCTGATAATGAAGTGAAGTTAGCTTTACGCGCTGGAATTATAGCGGGAAAAATTATTCCGGTTATTCCGGTGTCTAGTGAAAAGGGGATTGGAATAGATGAAGTTATGAATTTTATAAAAATTTACGCGCCGTCTCCTTTAGATATGGGACCGCGTGAAGCTGTTAATGTTTTAAAGGATGCTACTAGTGAGAGTGTTGACGCGGGCAGTACAAAAGTATCCATAGCGCCTGATACCGGCATGAATTTTTCCGCGCATGTTTTAAAGACAATTTCAGATCCTTTCACAGGGCAGATATCTATTTTTCGCGTTATGTCAGGTTCTCTTCGTTCAAATCAATCTGTAAAAAATGTAACTAAATCCGCGAGTGAAAAATTAGGGCAATTATTTTTTATGAAAGGTAAGGATATGATTCTTTCTGACAATATAATTGCCGGTGATATTGGGGCTACTGCAAAACTGAAGATTACGGAAACGGGGGATACTTTGTGTGACGAGAGAAATTCTATTATGTTCAGTAAAATAAATTTTGGAGAGCCTGCGATAAGTTTTTCTATAAAACCTAAAAGCAGAGTAGATGAAGATAAAATTTCAGGGGTTTTGGTTAAACTTTCATCGGAAGATCCGTCTTTTGCTGTTGTTCGTGACAGTCAGACGCATGAACTTGTTGTTTCAGGGATGGGAGAGATGCATCTTAAAACGGTTATTCATCGTATGGAAGAACGTTATGGTGTTCATGTGGAAATCGGCACGCCTAAAGTTGCTTATAAAGAAACAATTATGGCTAAGGGTGACGCGCAGTATAGGCATAAAAAACAATCCGGCGGAGCAGGCCAGTTCGCGGAAGTTTGGATGAAAGTGGAACCATTAGAACGCGGCGCGGGGTTTGAATTTGTTGATGAAGTTGTCGGAGGAGCCATCCCGAAACCTTTTATCGGGAGCTGTGAAAAAGGCATAAAAATAGCGATGTCTGAAGGTATTATCGCGCATTTTCCGGTGGTTGACGTAAGAGTTACTGTTTATGACGGTAAGACGCATCCTGTTGATTCTAAGGATATAGCCTTTCAAATTGCCGCGGCGCATGCTTTCAGGCAGGCTTGTCAAAACGCGAAACCGGTTTTGCTTGAACCTGTTATGCGTGTGGAACTCGCGATACCCGAATCAAATATGGGAGACGTTACCGGTTCTTTAACGTCTCATAGAGGCCGTGTGCAAGGCATGAAAATAGAGGGCGGCGTGGATGTTTTGTCCGCGGAGATACCGCTTGATGAAATGTATAAATACTCGAATGAATTAAAATCTATTACAGCTGGCAGGGCCACTTATACAATGTCGTTTTCTCATTATGATCCTGTCCCGTCAAATTTAGCTCAGAAAATTATCGCGGAAAATAAAAGAGATACTCCTGTTTATGGCGAATAATAAAATGCAATTCGCCATGACAAATAACGCGAATCTTGTGTCAGCGTATGGACTCGTCAAATTTTATAGAATAATGCGAATCTCTGCGGCTAAAAGTTTTTAAAAAATTCTTGACGCACATCATCAAAAGGTACTCCTATTAATTTTTTTAAGCCGTTTATCTCAAATATATTAGCCCATCTTCCGCTATTCGCGTAAAAAAACAGCTATTTTTCAGATTTTAAAATTTTGAAGTGCCCATTTAATGCGGGTTTCATGTTTTAAAAACTCAAAAAATGGTTGTTATAATGCTTCCCTGAATTCAGACCACTGGTTAAGGTGTGAAAACAGGCTATAATAATAGCCAAACTAGGAGGTCAAAATGAAGAAGCGAATACAATATCCAAAAGAGTTAAAGGCTCGTGTGGCACTGGAGGCTCTTAAGGAAACAAAAACGATTGCTGAACTTAGTTCTGAATACGAAATTCACAGCAACATGATCAGCAAGTGGAAGAAGCAATTACACGATAATATAGCTAATATTTTTACGCGCAAGAACGAACAAGAGCCAGATGCCAAGCAACAGCTAGACAATTTGTACAAACAAATTGGCCGTCAGCAGGTTGAGATTGATTGGCTAAAAAAAAAGCTTGGACTATAAGTCGCGAGCAAAAAATATTGTTCATTGACAAAAATAATACGGAATTGAGCGTTCGCCAGCAATGCGAATTACTGGGGTTCAATCGGTCGAACTTATATTATCAGCGACAGGAAAAAGAACTTTTGGATGAACACCAGCTTCGCAGAGCAATCGACGAACAGTTCATGAAAGATCCATGCGGCGTTATTAAAATGATGAAGTATTTACGGCGTTTGGGGCATACCGCTGGGAAAAAATTGATTCGTCGGCTTATGAGGTCGATGAACCTAGTGGCGATCTATCCAAAGCCACGGATAAGCCAGAAACATCCGGAACACCGTATTTACCCGTATCTGCTGAGAGGTGTTGAGATTGTCCGAGTTAATCAAGTCTGGGCCACTGACATCACGTATATTCAGCTCGCCAGAGGGTATTGTTATCTAGTGGCTATTATGGACTGGTTCAGCCGTTATGTTCTTTCTTGGCGGCTTAGTAACACACTGGATGCGTCTTTTTGTGTGGAATGCCTTGATGAAGTTTTAAAAAAATATGGCAAGCCAGAGATATTTAACAATGATCAGGGTACACAGTTCACGTCGATGGAGTTTATCCAAAAGCTATTGGACGCAAATATTCGAATAAGCATGGATGGACGTGGCAGGGTCTTTGACAACATTTTTATTGAGCGTCTCTGGCGTACGGTTAAATACAGTAATATTTATGTTCATGAATATCCAACAATGAGAGACGCGCATGATGGCCTAAGGATATATTTTAATGGGTACAATACCGAAAGGCTTCATCAGTCTCTATATTATCAAACGCCATGGGAGGTGTATTACGGGATAAAATTTTGCCAGCCATCACAAGGAAACTCTTTGAGTTTACCGTAAAAATTTTATACTGTTTACTCGGATGGCTGGTTTTGAGATTATTAACCAAGAACGTGTGGATACTGGCGTTCTGGAGACAAGATTGTGGATAACCCCAAAGCGGTTACCCACAACTTGTCATCCATCACTTGTATAACTGTTACACAGTTATACACAGTCTCCACACTTACTACTACTATATTTATGTTTACAAAAATAAACAGACCAGAAAAAGGAGGTATATCTTACAAGAAAAAAATAGATAAGGTGGAAATCTTAAAAATTTTTTTTCACCTTAAATTTGTTTAATTTTGGTCTGGACAAGGGAAGCATTATAGTATTCTTTACTGAAATTTTTTTTAGTATTAGCCATTGCATACCTGCCTTTGTTTTTTCTTATTATTATACTTCTTTTCTATCTTACCTCAATCCTGTCCGATAAAACTATTTCACCAAAAAACTAGTTGAAATTCCTTAATTTTAAAATCAGAAATTCTGGCTGGTGTTGCGCTTAACAGATCTATCAATGTCAACCTTGATAATAATGCTTCTTTTATTATCCTATGCAAATAAAATAACGATTTTTCATATTTAGATTGGTATTTTATATATGTCAAAAGTAAATAATATATCATCGCTATCCAGACTTGACTCATCACCGCATTTTTACTTGTTCCCAAAAATGTTTTTATTTGTAAATTCTGTTTTATCCATCTAAAAAATATTTCTATTTGCCATCTTGTTTTATATATTTGTACGATCGTTTTAGCTGACAGTTTAAAATTGTTGGTAACAAAACTAACTACTTCGTCACTTTTTTCATCTAAAAATCTTATCATTCTTAAATTTTTTTCTTAATTTGAATTTTAATTATTTTTTGATCAGACAATATCCCGTCTTTCATTGCCTCTAGATGCTGTCCGAGAACTGTATATTTTAGATTGTTTTTTAATTTAGTCACAAAATAACTCTTAGAAAAGTCAATATTACTCCATAGTTCAAGGTCTGTATACGCACGGTCAAAACAATATATGCTGTCCGGTTTAATATTTAATTTATCCTTAGCTATTCTTATATCAGAAATATTCCCTTCAGTTTGCGCAG
>JYNY01000216.1 GCA_000954095.1 Candidatus Omnitrophus magneticus
TTTATTTCCCTTGCTTGTCCGCGCGCTTGATACAGTGGTAATAGTAGAATTGATGCTATCATAAAACATTCCTTCGCCGTCAGCACTATAAACTGTTCTTGTTCCGCGCTGTTCTCCATACACAGTTATATCGCCTGAGATACAGTCAAATGTCATTAAAAACATATTATGATTTGTTTTTAAATCATACCCCCTAATGGAAAGTATACCGGTATCACTATTGTAACTAAAGGTATTGCTTGTACCATTAGAGGCAATTGTCCCCTTCTGTACTGTTGTCGCAAAAGACTCAACAGTCTGCCAATAATCACTTGAAGGGTTAACTATTTCTCTTCCTGTAAAAAGAATACGCAACGCGTTTAAAAAATCATTTTTATCCCCTTCTGTCAATGCGCCGCCGGCTCTCATCATCTCACTGCCGCTTCTTATATAAACTGCCATTTCGCTCTTATAATTTTTCTCTCATTCTGCCTGAATTTTTATCAACTTTTAGAAACTGTTTCCCTCGTAATTTTCCACCTTTTTCTCCCATAACACCATAGTTTCCCCCTTTCTTATAATAGTTAACCCTGTCTCTTAGACACAGCCGACGCAGATGACGATAGGTAGCCCGCATGTTTGGGCTCTTGTCTTTCTCCGCTTCGTCGGTATCTATTTTTGTTTGTGTTCTTGGCATCTTCAGTTATAATGGCAAGTACTATTGCATTGGCTATAGGTTCTTTCTCTTATACACATC
>JYNY01000217.1 GCA_000954095.1 Candidatus Omnitrophus magneticus
CCCAAAATCCATTATTTGATAAATTTCTTCCTAAATATCTCCATGTTACGCCGTCTATTGTCGCGCTTTCTCCTGATGTATCAAGTGCGGTCATCGCGTCTACTTCTCCCAAATTCCAGTCTACGCTACCGAATGTATTATTCGCATCTGCGTTCGCGATGTATTCCCATTGGCTAGATCTATCAAAATTACTGATACCGCGCGTGTTTGCGAGCATATTGATATGTTTAAACCCATATGAATCTGTCCATGACGCGCCTTCATTTTGACCAGCGCCCCACCAGCCAGCACTATTATAATTTTTGCCCATATATTTCCAAGTTACGCCATCTACACTTGACGATTCGCCACTTGTGTCAACGGTTGTAAGTGTATCTGTCTCTGTCAAATTCCAATCAACAGTCCCCGCGAAAGTGCCGATTTTATCCGCGTTCGCGATGTATTCCCATTGGCTAGATCTATCAAAATTACTGATACCGCGCGTGTTTGCGAGCATATTGATATGTTTAAACCCATATGAATCTGTCCATGACGCGCCTTCATTTTGACCAGCGCCCCACCAGCCAGCACTATTATAATTTTTGCCCATATATTTCCAAGTTACGCCATCTACACTCGCCGATTCGCCACTTGTGTCAACGGTTGTAAGAGAGTCTGTCTGATCTAAATCCCAATCAACTGAACTTGCGAATATGCCCACTTTATCTGCGTTCGCAATGTATTCCCATTGATTGGATCTGTCAAAGTCACTTATACCATAGATATTTCCTTGCATATTGATATGTTTAAATCCATATGAATCTGTCCAGTACGCGCCTTCATTTTGACCAGCGCCCCACCAACCTGTTGTGTTATAGTTTTTACCCATATAGCGCCATGTTCCATTTGAAACATTTGCTGTTTCTCCTTGTGCGTCAAGCGCGGTGAGCGCGTCTGTTTCAGATAAATTCCAATCGTTATTAATGTTTAAATCCGCGTTCGCGATGTATTCCCATTTTGTGCTACGGTCAAATGTTGACAATCCTATTTCCTCATTATCAAGATACATATGTTTAAATCCATATGTATCTTGCCATGCGTTCCCTAAACTCTGCCCCGCACCCCACCAGGCGGATTGGCTAAAATTTTTAGTAATATAATTCCATGTCAAACCATCTACAGCCGTTGACCCTGAACCAGCTTTATATCGATTATATAAAGAACTTATTTCATCTGTATTCCATGTGTTTCCAAATGTAGAATTTGAATTTAAAATATAATTATGCTGGTCTGACCTATAAATATATATCTCATTATCCGTCCCATCTGAAGCATGCCATGTAACTTCATTAAAATCATTTATCATTGAAGAATACCCATTTGCTGACAATTGGGTTACCGTTGAACCGTTATAAAGCCATACCCCGCCATTTATCATGTCATACCATGTTACATAATTATTGTTATTTATTTGTGGGGCGCCGTCTTTTAGTGAATTATTAGTAAGCCTAGTTGTTGTTGATCCGTTATAGAGATAAATTTCTGAGGTAGTATTATCCGAACTTTGCCATACAATCCAATTATTGTTATTTATTTGTGGTCTAGTTCCTGTAGTTGAAATGTTGCTGACCGTAGAATCGTCGTATCTCCAAACACCGCCATCAGAATCATTTTCTGTCCAGGTCAGCCAATTATTATCATTTATCTTAGGGGCAGTATCATTAAAACTATCATTTGAAATGAGTGTGTAGCTAGAACCATTATGAATAAAAATTTTTTGCTCGTCGGCATTGGTGACACCTTCCCATGTAACGTAACCATTGTTATTTATTTGGGAATTCACTCCAACATAAAACCTATTAAAAATGCTTATTGGGGTAGCACCCGCATTAGATTTATAAATTTCAGTAACACCTTCATTTTCATTTTCAAACACAATCATATTACTAGAATTTATTTTTGGGTTCTGATCTTTTGTTGTATTATTTGTTAATTTAGTTGTAGTTGAACCGTTATAAAAATATATTTCCCCATCTCCATCATTCCCCTCCCAAGTTATCCACCCATTTTTGTTTATACGTCCATTGGAATCATTTTGTGTATTATTTGTAATTTGACTGATACTTGAGCCATTGTAAAAAAAAATTTCATTATCTCCATCATTTCCTTGCCATGTTAAATAGCCATTAATGTTTATAGAAGGATACGCATCTGCTGTGGAATTATTAGTAACTTTTACGGTACTAAATGTTTCACTAGCGAAAACTATTCCACTACTAAACATTACTGTTAACATTACTGCCATTCCAATCGTTATTTGATTTAATCTTAAGTTTTTCATGATTACTGCCCATCCTTTCCCGCTTTGCGGGATGTTTGTTATTTCAAAAATTCCCTTAATAGCATTATTAAGGTTAATCTCCAAATTAGAGACAATTTTTAAAATAACTGTGAAAAACTTTTCCCTGACTACTTTTACTATCTTCATGACACATTCTCCTTTGGCGCTTTGCGCCTTTTTGTTTATCCCTAATTTTATTTTGACAACAGCGCCAAGAATAATTTTAGAGATAGTTACGAAAATTCCTCTGACTTCTTTTGTGCTTTTCATGGCACACCTCTCTTTGCCCGTTTGGGCGGTTTTTGTTTTTTTGAATATTTTTAATAAATATTGAGAAAAATTTGTACTTACTTTACCTGTATGGATTCCTGCTTGCGCAGGAATGACAGGGTTCGTCTGGATTCCTCGTTGCGCAGGAATGACAGAGTTCGTCTGGATTCCTGCTTGCGCAGGAATGACAGAGTTCGTCTGGATTCCTCGTTGCGCAGGAATGACAGAGTTGGCCTGTTTTCCTCGTTGCGCGGGAATGGCCGCGATTAAACTTGTTAAAGTCTGTATTATTCTGAATAGCGGCGGACCGATAAAGAGACAGGTACTCTTTATAAATCCTAATAACATACTTATTTTTTTCCTTATTTTCATCTTTCCCCTCCTTCCGGTACTCTGTACCGATTGCGATTGACTGGAAACCATCCTAGCCATTCCCATTGGGCTAGCGACTTTTCCAAAAATAATTTTCAAAAAATTTCTTAAGTGGCACATGGTGCACACTCCTTTGCGGCATCCCGCCGCGGTTTTTATTATTCCGGAATTAATCCCAGTCTCGACGAGACTTGTAAGACGTTCCGAAATGGTTTTGAATTTTTTTTTCAACTGTCTCATATCTACTCTCCATCCTTCCGCGCATCGCGCGATTTTTGTTATTTTAATTTTCACTACTCACTACTCACTACTCACTAATCACTCCAATCTTCTACAATTTTTCTATTTTATTTTTCATATCATTTTTTTTCAATTTTACATTTCTTATTTTTTTTTGATTCGATTTTCACTTTCTCATTCTCTACTATAAAGCTTACCTGACAAATCTAGAGAATGCAAATTTTGAAAAGCCGATTTTTCGATATTTTTTTTCTAGACTCGCGTAAAGTCCAGTAACCATGCGGGTTTTAGAGCCAAAATTAAGAATAAAAAATGTGGTTTATTTTAGTCATTTTTATTAAAATTTTTCTTACTTTTTGTTTTACACTTGTTTTCTGGTTGGAACAAAAGTACTGCTGTGCTATAATGACAAAAAGTTTTTTTTAAATTTTTTGTAGAATAATTGAAAATCGAAAAAGAAAAATTCGAGCCGAAAATATCATAAAACCCTT
>JYNY01000218.1 GCA_000954095.1 Candidatus Omnitrophus magneticus
CCTAATCCCGCTGACAGCACTCTAGCCTTTTTCGCCCGTTCCACTATATTGATACCCCTAACCACCACAACTTAACCCCCATTTAGAAATAGCCGCTTAAGGCTGCATAACAGGATCATTTCCTAAATTTTGACCCCTCCAACTATATTTTGTTAACAAAGCTGTGCCTGCTGAAATATTCGTCGCCCATTCTTGCTTTTCTCCCAACCACTCACATTTTTTATTAGTATCTTCCGCC
>JYNY01000220.1 GCA_000954095.1 Candidatus Omnitrophus magneticus
ATTAAATATTGCGTATAATTATAGTGTGGTTTTTCATTTTGTTTTGGCGGGTATTTTTACTTATATTTACGCGCGTAATATTGGAGCTTGCGTTTATGGCGCTACGTTATCGGTAGTTTTATTTTGTTTTGGAAGCGCTTACGCAGGGTGCATGATAAATACAGCTAGCCTTAAGACATTGGCGTATTTTCCTCTTTCCTTGTATTTTTTAGAGAGATATTTTGAAACACGAAAATTTATTTTTCTTATTGTAAATGGTTTTGTTTTAGGGATAGCATTTCTTGCCGGCGCTACGCAGATAGCGTTTTATTTCGCGGTTATTTGTATTGTTTATTTTTTTGTTGGGGTTATGTTATCACGAGGGATAACATTAAAAGATATGTTTTTTATCGTTGTGAGCTATGCGATTGCGGGGGGTATTTTTTATCCGCAGTTTGTTCTTACTAAAACTCTCGCAAGCTTATCATATAGAAGTCAGGCTACGCTTGACTTTTCACTTTCAGATTCTTTCCTTCCTGTAAATTTGGCAAGTCTTGTATTTCCGTATGCTGTTTCTCAAGGCGCAAGGTTTTATGTAGGAGTTTTAAGTTTATTGTTTGTGTTGACTGCTTTAATAAAGTTCAAGAGTGAACGGCAAATTAAAATGGTGGTCATTATTGGCGCGCTTTCCTTATTTATTTCTTTTGGCAAATACAATCCCGTATATGTGGCGATTGTGAAATTTTTTGAATTATATAATTTTAGAGGAAATTCAAAGGCGGTTTTATTTGGTGTATTCAGCCTCGCGGTTTTAACCGGTTATGGAGTTACAATATTTTTTAATTATGCCGAAGAACGATTACGAAAAAAAATAGTTAATCTTTATTCTATTATTGTCGGGTTAAGTATAGCCGTTTTTTTAGGGGTATCTTTTTTGATAAAGATTTTAGAAAAAGAAATAATAGCTTGGGGAAAATTATATGTGACAAATTATATATACGGAAAAAGTTTTCATCGTGATTCGCTTGAATCTTATTTCGCGAGAGTGGAAACTTTTTATCATAATATTTTAGAGAATACATCATGCCTAAATCCTTTTATATTGTCATCAATAGTGTTGTGTTCTGTTTCAGTTTTTATCGCGTTATTGTTTTATAAAAAGGAAAAGATACGCGGTATTTATAAATATCTTGTGTTCGCGGTTGTCTTTGTTGATTTAGTTGTATTTAGTATTTATGGGACAGGTTTTAGGGGGAATATAAAAAGCTTTGATTTTTTAAAACCTGATAATCCGAAAATATTGAATTTTATTAGGGAAGATAAGGATATTTTTCGTGTTTTACCTTATAATCTTGCTACTGGAAAATTGCCCAATTGGATAAAACCAAGTTTGAATGTTATTTATGGAGTGGATAGCGCGGCGCTTTACACGCCGCTTGCTAACGAGTATTATCGCAAGGCTTTATCGGATTTAGAGGTGGTTGATAATGCTTTAGGATTAAAACCGCCTGCTGACGGAAGTTTAGAAAAAAATTTAGAGTTAATTAGAATTCTTAATGTGAAATATATTGTAAGTTCTAAATTTTTTAGTAAAGATTTTTTGGAAATTATTTTTGAAGAAAATGGGATTTATTTATATAAAATAAAAGATTATTTTCCGAGATTTTTTATAGCTCAGGGAGACGCTAAATTGAATCAAGCGGCGATAGCACCTGTTAATAATATTATTAAATATGATTCAGGTGTTTTTATCGCTGAAGTTTTTATGGATTTTGACGGGTATTTATTTTTTTCAGAAAATAATTATCCGGGATGGAAGGTTTATATTGATGGGAAACCCAGTGTGATTGAGCCTTTTATGCTTATTCAAAAGGTTTTTCTATTTAAAGGGCGGCATATAGTTAAGTTTATTTATTCGCCGTTTAGACTAGCGGTAAACAAGGTTCATAATGACAGTAATTATTGATTTTTTTAAGAAATATTATTTTATTTTTTTGTTGGGGATATTTTTATTTTTAGGATTCATAACTATAATAAGTAAATCTCCTACTTCTGATGAGGCGTCACATCATATAGCGTCAGGATATGTTATTTTGAAAAAGGGTGATTTTAGATTTTCTACCGAGGCCCCTCCGTTGGCTAGATGTATTTCTGCTTTCCCCATGCTATTTATGCGAGTGAATCTTCCTAGTGAGCGTTCTTTTTGGGCTCGTGAAGATAGAGGTGAATTTAGCCGTGAATTTTTGTATGTGAAAAATAATAGTTCAGGCCTTTTTGTATTCGGCGCAAGGGTGATGATGCTTTTTCTTTCTTGTTTCGGGGCACTATTTTTGTATGTTTGGACATTGAAGAATTTATCTCGTTTAGCGGCTTTTTTTGTTATTTTTTTATATCTTTTTTCTCCCAATATTTTAGCCCATTCCGCGCTAGCTACTACTGATATTTGCGCTACGGTTTTTATTATGGTTTCGTGCCTTTTGTTTTGGGATTTTTTGTCGAGAAATTCTTGCAAACAAATGATTTTTACCGGAATATTTTTGGGGTTCGCGCTTTTATCAAAGTTTACCGCTATTTTTCTTATCCCGATATATATCGCGGTATTTTTAACTAAAAGTTTTTTTGTTCCCGGGAAAAAATATAAGAAATTATTTTTCGGTATTTTTGTTATTGCTTTATTTACGGTATGGATGGGGTATGGATTTGAAGTTAAGCCTATGTTTGAAGATGTTATGCGTAAAGATGAAAAAGAAGAGTTCGCCCGCGGTATATTATTTAAATTTGGAGATAACGCGGTATCCCGTGGAATGGAATTTTTAGAAAAAAATCCAATTCCATTAAGTTCATATCTTTTAGGTTTAATAGGGATAATGAAACATTCCAAAGAAGGTTCAAATGTTTTTTTTCTTGGGGTTTGGAGTGAGAAAGGAAATCCGTTGTATTATGTTATCGCGTGGCTTATTAAAACGCTGATACCCGGCATTATATTTTTTATTTTAGGTTTAGTTGGTATTTTTATAAGCCGGGGCAATAAATATAAAAAGTTCGCGGTATATCTGATTGTCATTATTTCTGTTTTTTTAATAAGCGCGTCTTTATCGAATCTCCAATTAGGCTTGAGATATATTTTACCGGTGGACCCCATTATATTTATTTTAACCGCGATAGGAATATGTGAAATTATTAAGAGATACAGAATAGCCGTGATTATAAGCTATGGGTTACTAATGTGGTATATCTTTGAGAGTTTTTTTATTTGTCCTAATTATCTCGCGTATTTTAATGAGTTTATTGGCGGCCCGGCAAATGGGTATAAATATTTACGTGATTCTAATCTTGATTGGGGGCAGGATTTACCCGCATTAAAAAAATATATGGATGATAACGATATCGTGAAAGTGAAGCTTGTTTATTTAGGCGGCGCGGATCCTTCATATTATGGTATAAAATATGAAATATTAGAAGCTGATGAATATATTAAACCGCGGGCTACTATTTATGCTGTCAGCGCGCAATACTTGGAACACGCGCGTTGGAGCGCGGAAGCGATTCCTATAAAAAAAATAGGATATTCTATTTTTGTTTATGATTTTAGGAGGACAAAGTAATTATGATTGAACAATTAAAGAATATTTTTTACATTGGTTTTAATTGAATTGGGGTTTAGTATTTTTTATCCGCGAATAGTGGAAAATATATCAGTGGTGAAATATAGATTAGCGGATGTGTTGTTTGTGTTTATATATTTTTTTATTTTTATGAAATAAAATAGGTTTCAGATGATAAAAAAAGAAACGGCAATTAAAGTAATAATGATAGCGTGGATTATTATTGTAGCGGTTTTTTATATAAAGTACCGCGTTATCCCTAACGTTTTTGAATAATAGGCGCGCGCCACATGGAAAAGAACATGAGTATATCTTCAAAATTAACATCAATTGAAAAAGTATCAGAATATTTTTCAAACGCTTACAGCGCGTGTTGTCTTTGCTACCGCGCTTGCGGGGTTAATCGTTGTAACGGTAAATTAGGTTTTTGTAAGGCGCCCAATGACGCGGTTATCTATTCTTATTATTCTCATCAAGGGGAAGAGCCGCCTATTTCAGGAGAAAGAGGTTCAGGAACTATTTTTTTTTCATATTGCGCCTTAGCATGCGTGTATTGCCAGAATTGGCAATTTAGTCAGACAGCTCAGGGGAAAAAGGTAAATAAAGAAGAACTTAGCGATATTATGCTTGAATTGCAGGCGCAAGGATGTCATAACATAAATTTAGTAAATCCCACTCATTTTTTGCCGTCAATAATCGGCGCGTTAAAAAGAGCGTTGAATAATGGGCTGAATATACCGGTCGTGTATAATACAGGCGGATATGATTCCATTGATTCTATAAAAGCGCTTAACGGTATTATTGATGTTTATTTGCCGGATATGCGGTATTCGTCTAATGAATTTGCTGACAAGTATTCTGATGCCCCTAAGTATGTAGAGACTAATAGAAATATTATAAAAGAAATGTATAGACAAGTCGGCGGTTTATGTTTGTCTAAAGATGATTTGGCTGAAAAGGGGCTTATAATACGGCTTCTTGTTTTGCCGGGGGGGCGTTCAGGAACAATAGATACTTTAGAATTTATCGCGCGGGAAATAGGAGTGGAAACATATCTTAGCGTGATGAGTCAGTATAATCCCGTTTATAGAGCTAAAGAATTTAAAGAGATTGATAGGAAAATTTTTAAAAATGAATATGAGACAGTGCTCGCTAAAATGGAAGAATTAGGTTTTGAAAACGGTTGGGTTCAGCCGTTTGAAGGAGATTTTGACGCACGTTTTTTAGGCGAAAATTTTAAGTCGTCATGGGAGAAATCGGAAGAGGATAAATAAATCGCAACCACTTTTTAGTTTTTTAAAATATTTTCACTCCCTTTTTGCTCGTATAGATTCCTGCTTGCGCAGTAATAGCAGATGGTTGACTCTATTTTTACTAGTTTCACTCCACTTTTAAAATGCGATACTAGTTGTGACACAGCCTCTTTCGCAGGAATGACAGGATTGATCTGGATTCCTTGTTGCACAGGCATGACAAGCGCGGGATGCGATAATTCTGGAATTTGTTTTGTCATTGCTGAGGCGCTACGCACCTCGCAATGACAATTTGTTTACATATACCAATCAGGATCACGGTCTTGGGATAA
>JYNY01000221.1 GCA_000954095.1 Candidatus Omnitrophus magneticus
ATTGGATGGAACGATTTGATTATAAAGAAGCTGGACACGGGCTTCTTTTAATGGCCTTTTTGCAGAGAGTAATCAATGGAGGCGGCAGAATTGATCGTGAAATGGCGGTTGGCCGAGGACGAACAGATTTAACCATTGAATTCGCCGGCGATACCTTTGTTTTGGAACTAAAATTAAAAAGAGACAGCGATAGTAAAGAAGATGGCCTCGACCAAATTTCACGCTACCTTGACACACTCGGCATGACAAAAGGGTATCTTATTTTATTTGAAATAAAACCTTCCAGTATTATTCCATGGGAAACCCGCGTTAAATGGGAAGATATTTCTCATCAGAATAAAAATATTACTATCGTGGAAATGTGAGACAACTTGTTGTTTGATTTATAAATAAAAATAAAATTGGAGGAAATTTTAAAATGAAAAGTAAACGATATTTTAATACAACTGGTTTTTGTATGCCTGAAAGACATTATATGGTTGACCCTTTGCGCAACCAAAAAATCATATTCGATTTAATAGAGAAGACGCAGTACTTCACAATCCACGCGCCAAGGCAGACAGGAAAGACTACGCTTTTACATGAATTAGCGCATAGATTAAATAAAGAAGGAAATTATATTTCAGTAGTGTTTTCGGTAGAGTCCGCGGGGTATCGGTCTATAACTGAAGAAACCGCGAATTTAAAAATAATAAATTCTCTTTATGAATCATGCGAGTTATTTATTTCTAAGGAGTTATGGCCGAAAAAGTCGCTAGCAGATGAAAAGTGTTCTTTACAGACTTATTTAAATAATTGGGCGGGTTCTCAAAAAAAACCAATAGTTTTATTATTAGACGAAATAGATTCGTTATATGATGACGTATTAGTATCAGTGCTAAGACAACTACGTAATGGTTTTCAAGGAAGGCCAAAACATTTTCCATCAACCATAGCTTTAGTGGGATTAAGAGATGTTCGGGAATATAAAACAAAAGTCCGTCCGAGTGAAGTGTCTCTAGGCTCCGGTTCGCCCTTTAATATAAAAGCGGAATCAATTCTTTTAGGAACATGGACAAAAGAAGAAATAGCTGAATTATACAGTCAGCACACAAAAGATACAGGGCAGATATTTTCAAAAAAAGTAATAGATAGAATCTATGAATTAACCGGAGGCCAGCCGTGGCTGGTAAACGCGGTAGCGAATGAAATAGTGGAGAAAATATTAAAAAGTGATTACACAAAAAAAATAACACTCGCTCACGCGGAAGAGGCGAAAGAAAATCTAATCGCGCGCAGAGACACGCATTTAGATAGTTTATTAGATAAACTGAAAGAACCCAGAGTTAAAAACATTGTCAGTGCTATTATAAACGGCGATTCTCTTGTGTATGACAACTTCAATGATGATCTTAGATATGTTATAGATTTAGGAATTATCCGCAAAGAAAAATATGACATAATTTTTTCAAATGAAATATACCGAGAAATAATTCCTAGAGTTTTAAACTTTTCTATGCAAGAAAACATTAGAGAAGAAGGCATGACTTCTTGTTACATAAAACCTGACGCTAAGCTTGATATGGATAAACTATTAAAAGCGTTTCAAAAATTTTATCGCCGTAATAGTGAACATTGGCTAGAAAGATTTGATTATAAAGAAGCTGGACACGGGCTTCTTTTAATGGCCTTTTTGCAGAGAGTAATCAATGGAGGCGGCAGAATTGATCGTGAAATGGCGGTTGGCCGAGGACGAACAGATTTAACCATTGAATTCGCCGGCGAAACATTTGTTTTGGAACTAAAATTAAAAAGAGACAGCGATAGTAAAGAAGATGGCCTCGACCAAATTTCACGCTACCTTGACACACTCGGCATGACAAAAGGGTATCTTATTTTATTTGAAATAAAACCTTCCAGTATTATTCCATGGGAAACCCGCGTTAAATGGGAAAATGTTTCTCATCAAAATAAAAAAATTACTGTTGTGGAAATGTGAGATAGCTTATCGTTTGATTTATAAATAAACATGGAATGAATATGGAGGATTTTAAAAAATGAAAAGTAAACGATATTTTAATACAACTGGTTTTTGTATGCCTGAAAGACATTATATGATTGACCCTTTGCGCAACCAAAAAATCATATTCGATTTAATAGAGAAGACACAATATTTCACAATCCACGCGCCGAGGCAGACCGGGAAAACAACACTTTTACATGAATTGGCGCATAGATTAAATAAAGAAGGAAATTATATTTCAGTAGTGTTTTCCGTAGAGTCCGCGGGGTATAGGTCTATAACTGAAGAAATCGCGAATAAAAAAATTATTAATTCTCTTTACAGTTCAAGCGGCCAATATCTCAATAAAAAAAATTGTCCAATCCCGCCTGAAAAATATACTAAAGATTTAACATTAGAAAATTACTTAATAGATTGGGCTATTTCTCAAACTAAACCAATAGTTTTATTATTGGATGAAATAGATTCATTATATGACGATGTTTTAGTGTCAGTTCTTAGGCAGTTACGAAATGGATTCCAAATAAGACCAAAACGATTTCCTTCAACCGTGGCGCTTGTGGGATTAAGAGATGTTCGGGAATACAAAACAAAAGTTCGTCCGAGTGAAGTGTCGCTAGGCTCAGGCTCGCCCTTTAATATCAAAGCTGAATCAATTCTTTTGGGAACATTCACAAAAGAAGAAATAACTGAATTATACAGTCAGCACACAAAAGATACAGGGCAGATATTTTTAAAAGAAGTAGTAGATAGAATTTATGAATTAACCGGAGGCCAGCCGTGGCTGGTAAACGCTATAGCGAGAGAAATAGTAGTAAAAATATTAAACGAAGATTTTACAAAAAAAATAACTCTAGATCATGTTGAATCCGCGAAAGAAAATATAATACAAAGACGCGACACGCATTTAGATAGTTTAATAGATAAACTGAAAGAGGAGCGGGTAAAAAATATAGTAAGCGCTATTATAAATGGAGACGGAGTTTTGTTTGACAACTATGACGATTCGCTTCTATATTGCCGAGATTTAGGGATTATAAGCGAAACAAAACCTATAAGAATAGCTAATGAAATATACCGAGAAATAATTCCGAGAGTTTTAAATAGAAATTTGCAGGATAGTATTGAAGAAGAAGGCGAAACTAAATGGTATATAAAATCCAACGGTAAACTTGATATGGATAAATTATTAAAAGCTTTTCAAGAATTTTACAGTGAAAATTCTGAAGTTTGGCTTGAAAGATTTGATTATAAAGAAGCAGGCCCGCATTTACTTTTAATGGCGTTTTTGCAGAGAGTAATAAACGGCGGCGGCAGGATAAATCGCGAAATGGCAGTTGGAACAGGACGAACTGATTTACTTATAGAATTTAACGGAGATAAATTTGTTTTAGAATTAAAGTTAAAAAGAATGCCGTCCGCGAGACAAAAAGGCTTAGATCAAATCTCCCGCTATCTAGACACCCTCGGCATGACTAAAGGATATCTTATTTTATTTGAAATAAAACCTTCCAGTATTATTCCATGGGAAACCCGCGTTAAATGGGAAGATGTTACTTATCAGAATAAAAATATTACTATTTTAGAAATGTAATAACTTTAATTACTAAGTTAATATATCACATCAATTAAAATTATTTGGCCGCTACGAGTTTTTATAATGACAGTGTTTATGTGAGAAATAAAGGGATGTAATATTCGTAAGAGGGTATCAGTTTTTTTAAAAATCTTATATAACCCGCAAGGATGCCCCGCGCCAAAATTTTATGGAATCCAAATTTTGGCGTGCCTGGAGGGAATTGAACCCCCGGCCCACTGCTTAGAAGGCAGTTGCTCTATCCGCTGAGCTACAGGCACAAAGTATGACTTACAAGTGATTATTCGTTTTTAGTAGAACAATAGTTCAAGGGGCAATAGACCGTAATGAAAATTTTTGTCTATTGATCTATTTGCTATTATTCTCCAAAATTTTTTATAAAAAATTTTGGTGCGGATGGAGGGATTTGAACCCACATGGTCACCCACTGGATTCTAAGTCCAGCGCGTCTGCCAGTTCCGCCACATCCGCGTAGTATTTATTTCAAAAAGGGTTATTTCCCTTTTGTAGCATATCCCAATTTGAATTAACTAAAGTACCCTATGTTACAAAATTTTTTCCGCGCCATTTGGTGAGCAGTATGAAAAATTTTTGTAAATTTTTTAGTCTAAAAAGTAGTGTTATTCGCTACGGGCTATAGTTTGCGGGTTTATAAAAATGGTCGGGGAGGAGGGATTTGAACCCACGACCCTCTGCTCCCAAAGCAGATGCGATAGCCAGCTACGCTACTCCCCGACAGATTTCAAAGCGTCTGAATTATATCAATCCCATATAGCTAAGTCAACTCACTTTTTATGCGGAGCCTTTAATCATAGGTTATTAAGACTTTTAACCGGGAAAGATTAACGTTATTTACTATGGGAAAATACATTTTTTTGGGTATAATACGTTTTATATGAAATTCGATAAAAATAGTCCTATAGGTGTTTTTGATTCAGGTGTCGGCGGGCTTACGGTCGCGAGAGAGCTTAGGCGCTTTATGCCGAATGAAAATATTTTGTATTTTGGAGATACAGCGCGCGTGCCTTACGGTAATAAATCCGCGGAGACAATCCAGCGTTTTTCAAAAGAGATAATGGATTTCCTTGGCCAACACGGTGTTAAGGTTATAGTTGTCGCTTGTAATACCGCGTCTAGTCTCGCCCTTCCATATTTAAAAAATAAATATAATTTTCCTGTCTTAGGCGTTATCTCGCCCGGGGCTCGTGAGGCTGTCCGCCTTTCAAAAAATAAACGTATCGCTGTAATAGGCACGCAAGCCACGATGAATAGCGGGGCGTATGAAAAAGAATTAAAAAAAATAGATCAAAGAGTTAAGGTTTATTCAAAACCATGCGGCCTTTTTGTGCCCCTTGTGGAAAATCGTTTATACGATCGTCCATTCGCACGGGATATCGCGGCGTTATATTTAAAAGGATTCGAGAAAAAAAATATAGACACGCTGATATTAGGATGCACTCATTATCCTATTTTAAAAAATGTTATAGCAGATGTTATGAAAGGCACGGTACTTATTAATTCAGCTATCGCTGTGGCTAGAATGGTAAAAGAAAGGCTTGCCTCCGAAGGATTTTTGCAACCCGCGAATAGTCGTAAGGGAACTATTAAGTGTTTTGTGAGCGATGATCCTGAAGGGTTTAAAAGAACAGCGCATATTTTTTTAAAAGAAAAAGTTTCCGTGAAAAAGGTATCGCTATGAGTATAAGATTTATTTCAGCGAATGTTATTAAAGATAAAGTGAAAGAACTTTGTTTAAAGGCTAACACAGAATTGCGGTCTGATGTTTTAAAAGCGTTGAAAGCTTTACACGAAGAGGAAGACGCCCAGTCTACAAGTAAAGACATGATTCGCGTTCTTTTGAAGAACGCTGAAATAGCTTTTAAAGAAAAACTCGCTATATGCCAAGATACAGGAATGGCTACGATTTTTATTGAATTAGGAAATAACATAATGATACGCGGTGAAAATTTATTCAGCATAGTTGAAAACGCTGTTGGCGAGGCATATACGGAATACGGTTTTAGAGCTTCTATTGTTGATGATGCACTCGCGCGGAAAAACACAGGAAACAACACGCCCTCGGTAATTCATTTAAAAATAGTTGATGGAAATAATATACGAATAGATATTTTACCTAAAGGATTCGGGAGTGAAAATAAAAGCCGTATCGTTATGTTAAATCCTACTGCGTCTAAGGAAGAGATAATAGATTTTTGCGTTAGTGTTGTGAAACAAGCAGGGCCGGACGCGTGTCCGCCGTACGCGCTTGGTATTGGTATTGGCGGAACATTTGAAGGAGCGCCGTTACTCGCTAAACACGCGCTTTTAAGAGATGTTACTATTTCTTCTAATCAGCCCCACGTCGCTGAATTAGAAAAAGAAATAAAAAAAAGAGCGAACGATTTAAAAATCGGTATTATGGGGCTTGGCGGGAAAAGTACGGTAATGGCCGTGAATATTGAAACCGGGCCAACGCATATCGCGGGACTTCCTGTCGCGGTAAATATTTCATGCCACGCGCTTCGTAGCGCCGGGGGAGTGATATAGGTTAACGAAAAAAGATTAGCGTTATTTGTCATGGTGAATTGTATATTTTGGATTTATGAATAAATGTGGAGGAATGAAGTTTTATGAATATAAATGCGGCAATAATTGATCAAAGAATAACCGGTCTTGTAGAAGAGATTCGTGATACGGCGAGGAAAGATTTACAAATAACAGATGAAGAAAAATTGAAATCATTGGCATTCCTTTATTTTTCGGTTAAAACTATTTTTTCAATCTACAATTTTTCAGAAGAAGAAATTTTTGACTGTATTACTGAAGGCGGGGAGGATTTTGGCGTTGACGCGATTCATGTTTCTGAAGAGATAGACAATGAGTTTACAGTTAGTTTGTTTCAAGTAAAGTATAAGAGAAATTTAGAAGGAGATTTTTCTTTTCCCGAGAAGGGCGTTAAAGCGCTTGTAAATGCTATCCGGTATATTTTTGATCCAAGTTTGGAATTAAAAAATATAAATAACAGATTGAAAATTAAAGTTGAGGATGTCCGTTCACTTATTAGCGACGGATTTTTTCCTAGAATACGCGCAATCGCGTGTAGTAACGGTATAAACTGGAATGATTCGGCACAAGAAGAAATAAATAGAGCCAATTTAGGAGGCCAAGTTAAATTTGAATATTGGAATCATGATAAATTTTTACAAATTTTGCAATCCGCTAAGTCTATTGATGATACTATTCAATTCTCCGGCGAAGCGACAGTTGAAAATTTTAATTATAGTAGCGTATTTGTTGGCCGCATTTCCGTGGAAGAAGTGGCAAATTTATTTAAGAGGCATGGAGAAGCCTTGCTTGATAAAAATATTCGTAAGTATCTAGGGCTTAAGGGAAATAGAGTGAATGAAGATATTAGAAAAACTTTAATAAGTGATGATCGTATTAATTTTTACTTTTATAATAACGGCGTCACTTTTATTTGCGATGATTTTTTATATAATAATTTGCAACGAATGGATTATAAGGTGAAAGTGAAAAATTTACAGATAATAAACGGCGGGCAAACATGTATGACAATATATAAAACTTTATTAGAGGAGGATCAAGCTTTATTCAAAGTTAGCCAAGAAGCATTTGTTTTAGTTCGATTATATAAAATAGAGAGAGGGCGAAATGATGAGAATTTTATTCGCAAGGTAACATTCGCTACAAATAATCAAAATCCCGTGGATTTAAAAGATTTAAAGTCGAATGACGATGTTCAAAGACGATTGGAAGAAGACATAAAGAATTTATCTTTTCAATATCATAGAAAACGCGGGGATACACCATTAAAAAATACGGATATAACAATAGGAATCGCGGCTGAAGCTATTCTTTCTATTTTGCGCGAAAGGCCGAATCAGGCAAAATTTTTCGCGCGGGAACATTTTGGAAAATTATATGACGAAATATTTAATGATTCATTGCGAGGCGCGCAAGTTATTGCCGCAGTTTTATTGTATCGTATAGCGGAAAATAAACGGAAACGCCCTCCAGCGGGTACGAAAGATTTTATAGTTTATGCGTCATGTTTTCTTGCTATGCGAATGGGAAAATATTTGTTACGGGATTTAGGATGTTCTAATATGGCAGAATTAGACCATAGGAATTTTTTAAAAGCTAAAAATTTAATAGAAAAAAATGGGGAGGAATATTTTAGGGCATCTATTGAAGACATTGATAAAGCGCTTAAGGAACTTTATGGGGATCGAGAAATTTCTATGCAACAACTGTCCGCGACTTTTAGGCGCGGTGATTTAATATCTACATTAAAAGCAAAAGTATAAGAGGTTAATCAATTTTTTATGGATAAAATTATACAAGTGCCGTTTATAGGCGAAGAAATTTTAAAGCTCAATACCGGAGAAAAAGTTTTATTAACCGGAACAATTTTAACCGCGCGAGACGCGGCGCACGCGCGAATGATAGATTTAATCAATAAAAAAGAGCCGGTGCCTATAGATTTTAAAAATCAAGTTGTGTATTATTGCGGGCCCACACCCGCGTTAAAAGGCCGTGTTATCGGTTCATGCGGACCCACGACTTCTTCTCGTATGGATAAATTTACTCCGGAACTTTTGAAACACGGATTAAAAGGCATGATTGGCAAGGGAAAGCGGAATGAAGAAGTAAGGCGCGCTATTAAAGAAAATAAGGCTATTTATTTTGTAGCGCCTGCCGGAGCTGGAGCGTATTTATCAACACTAGTAAAATCCGCGCGTGTTATCGCGTTCGAAGACTTAGGGCCTGAAGCTATTTATGAACTAAAAATAGAAAATTTTCCGGTTATTACCGCGATAGACACAAAGGGAAATGATATTTATAAAGAATTTTAAATTAATTTTATCGTTTATTTTGGGATAGTTACATAAAATAGTTAAGGAGAAATACGGGGAGAAGGAGAGGCGTATGAGGCATATGAGGCAACTAAGAAATATAGAGCATAACTCAATTTTTGCAACATTTGGGAAGGAATGAGAAAGGATATTTTAAAGATTTTCAAGATATTTTTACGGAATTGAAATCAATGGATATTTCAAATTTGTTAAGAGAGCTAAAAAATGAAGGAAAAATTGTTTACAAAGGAAGCCGTAACGCTGGATATTGGCAATTGGCAAAAGCATAAAATACATTTAATTACATTTGTTTTTTATTATAAAAATTAGTAACTAGTTGAAAATCAATGGGATTTAGATGTTGAAATTACATTTAATCTGTTTTTATGATTTAGAATGTTAATTTGTGCCGTCATTTGCGGCACAATTATGTTTATTAAAAAATTAAATACATAAAATAAGAGGTAACACATGAGATCTGACGGAAGATTGTTTAATGAGTTGCGTAAAATTACAGTGACCCCGAATTATTTGAAACACGCGGAAGGGTCGTGTTTGATTGAGTTCGGAGACACAAAGGTTCTTTGTTCAGCAAGCGTTGATAATGTTGTTCCGCAATTTTTGAAAGGGCAGGGGAAAGGATGGGTATCATCTGAATACGGGATGATTCCTCGTTCATGTTTAGTGAGAGTCCCAAGAGAAGCCACTAAGGGGCAGAAGACTGGGAGAACTCATGAAATACAGCGCCTTATAGGGAGGTCAATGAGAATGGCTTGCGACGTAGACGCGCTTGGAGAGCGCACTATTTGGCTTGACTGTGATGTTATTCAGGCGGATGGCGGAACCCGTTGCGCGAGTATTACTGGTAGTTTTATCGCGTTAATGCTGGCTCTAGAAAAAATGCGGAAAGATAAAATTTTAAAAACTATTCCATTTAAAAGTTTTATATCCGCTGTCAGCGTGGGAATGGTTGATGGAGAGCCTCGTTTGGATTTAAGTTATGAAGAAGATTCTAAGGCTGAAGTTGATTTTAATGTTGTAATGAGCGATGCTAAAAAATTTGTTGAAATACAGGGAACATCTGAAGCGGAACCATTCAGCCGTCAAGACATGGACGCGATGCTTGATCTTGCCCGGCGCGGGATTGAAGAATTAATTAAGATACAAGAAGGAATATTGGGAGGCGTGATAAAATAATGAATATACTTGTCGCCACAGGGAATGAAAATAAAAGAAAAGAAATAGAGAGCATTTTGCAAGACATTAAAGATATTGTTATAATGAAGTATACTGATTTAAAAATACCACCGCCTAAAATTATTGAAGACGGGAAAACATTCAGGGAAAATGCTATAAAAAAATCCGTTACTGTGTCTAAATTTTTTTCAGGGTTAGTTATTGCGGATGATTCAGGCCTTGAGGTCGACGCGCTTTTAGGTAAGCCGGGTGTTCGTTCCGCCCGTTTTGCTAGGATAAACGCTACTGATGAAGAAAACAATAAAAAACTTTTGAATCTTATGGGAAAAATTGAGACAAATAAACGGAGCGCGCGGTTTGTCTGTTATCTAGCGCTATCAAAAAATGGTAAACTGCTCGAAACTTCGCAAGGAGAAATAGACGGCAGTATTCTTACGGCTCCGAAAGGCCAAAAAGGCTTTGGGTATGATCCGTTATTTGTGCCTAATGGATATGAAAAAACTTTTGCTGAAATGGGGACGGCGTTAAAAAATAAAATTAGCCATCGTTCGCAGGCGTTAAAGAATATTAAACCGCTTATTTTTAAATATATTTAGTGCCAAATGTTTTTATCAAATTTTCCGCGTGCCGCGTGATTTATGGAGTGATTTTTTATGAGAATTATTAATAAATATTTATTGAAAGAATTGGCAGGCCCTTTTTTAGGGGCGCTTATAGTATCCACGTTTATTTTAGCGGCGGGGAATATTGTTCAAACTATTGATCTCGTCGTTAATAAAGGCGTGTCAGCGTTGGATGTGATTAAAATATTTATATATTTTTTACCGTATGTTTTAATTTTTACTATTCCTATTTCAGTTTTATCCGCGGTTTTATTAGGTTTTGGGCGGCTTTCAGGCGATAATGAAATTACAGCGTTACGTACTAGCGGCATAGGGTTCTTTCATGTAATAGCGCCTGTTCTAGTAAGCGGAATAATTGTGACGCTTTTCAATATACCTCTTAACGATAAACTCCTTCCGCAGGCTGAATTTAACGCGAGGAAACTTATAAAGAGTATTGGGATAAAGCATCCAACCGCTCTTTTTGAACCGGGTGTTTTTATAAAACAGTTTGAGAATTATATTGTTTTTGTCCATTCAATAAAAGATAACAAATTATATAACATTCATATTTATCAGCCCAGTACTAAAGGCCCGACGCGTAGCATAATCGCTGAACGCGGCGAGATTGTCTCTATTTCAGGCGGAGCGAGCGTGGAATTAAAACTTGAAAATGGAAGCGCGGATGAAATATCTCCTGATAATCCTGATGAATATTATAAAATTTCGTTTAAGGAATATCATATGCGGCTCGATGTTGATAAAACTGTCGATACAAGAAATATAGGGAAAAAGACGCGCGAAAAAAATATAAAAGAGCTTAAATTAGATATAAAAGAAGTGAGAAAAAACGGTGGTAAAGACACGGTTTTTCTTATAGAGATTCATAAAAAAATCGCACTTGCGGCATCAAATTTTGTTTTTGTGCTTTTAGGGATACCGCTCGCGGTTACGACTCATAGGCGTGAAAAGTTTGTCGGGTTTGGTATAGCTATGGGGCTTTTTCTTTTGTATTGGGGCATAATGCTTACAGGAATAGCATTTTCTATTCGCGGTATTTTACCGCCTTGGCTTGGAGTGTGGTCAGGAAATGTAATACTCGGATGTGTCGCGTTAAAACTAATGAGAGGGATTGTTAATAGATAGATGAGTAGAACTTAAGGTCATGGCCGCTAAAAATAATAAATTAGGAAAAAACATATGAAAATACTCGAACGATATATGTGTAAAAGTTACGCTGTTACTTTTTTGTGCTGTATTCTTCTTCTTATGGTACTCGGCATTATAGGCGATATTTTAGGATTTTTGGATGATATTTTTAATAAGGGAATACCGCTTAACACTATCCTTCTTTTTTATTTATATTTTACACCGTTCGCTTTTGTTAACATGGTGCCATTCGCGGCGCTTTTAAGCGCGATTTTTGTTTTTAATAATATGAGTAAACACCATGAAATTTCAGCGATAATCACGAGCGGAATAAGTTTATGGAATGTTATGAAGCCTGTATTAATGGTGACTATTATGTTTTGCCTTGGAACGTTTCTGGTTAATGAATATTTTGTTCCTGTTTCCACGGAACGGGCGGCATACATAAGGCAGTATAAACTTGAAGCGGGAGATATCGGTAAAAAACATATTGTGCCGAATCTTTCAGTTTATGGTAAAGGCAATATTATAATTTATGCTAAAGAATATTATCCTGATGAAAAAAAGATGGTAGATATAATAATTCAAAAATTATCCGAGGATAAACATGTCCTGTCTAAAATTAATGCCGGTAGCGCTCTTTGGGATAAAGCTTCAGAAAATTGGATAGGTAAGAATGTTATTATATCTGATCCTAATAAAACAGGCAAAGAAGCCTTAGATTCTGAATATTATGATGCAAAAGTTTTGCCTATTCTTGAACATCCAAGCTCTTTTTTGAATACACAATGGGATCCGCGTCTTATGGGGTATAAACAAGTGAGAGATTATATAAAACTTATGAATTATGATAATCCCGCCATAGAAAGAAGGCTTATGGTCGAGTTTAATTATAAATTTGCTTTCCCATTCACCGCGTTGATTGTAGTTTTCACTGGGATTCCGCTTTCAATAGCTACTGGCAGAACAAATGCTTTAATAGGCATGGCAAAGGGGATGAGCGTTGTAATGCTTTATTTGCCAATATCTGCTTTTTTTCTCGCGCTTGGGAAAAAAGGCGTTATCGAGCCTTTTATATCAGCTCATCTGGCAAATGTTATTTTTATTAGTTGGGGCATATGGCTGGTAAATAAGAGAAGTTGACATAAAATTTTGGTAATCACTAAGCGGATGGTAATTGCAAGCTTGATTATTAATGTTGTGATGTCTTAGGACGAGGAAGCTATATAGTTATAACCATTTCAAAAATATTATAAAACCCTTATGGATTCCCGCTGTAGTTTACCCCGTGCCGTGACACGAAGCGGGAATGACAAAAAGAGAAGCGGAAATAACAATGTACTTCCATCCCGCTTTTCGCGGAAATAACAAAAATATAAAAAGTGTCATTCCTGCGCAAGCAGGAATCCATACGATTTTTTAAAATAATTAACCCAATAATTCATTATACAAATCAATCCAATCAGGATTATTCTTTTCAATCAAATTAATTTTCCACTCTCGTTTCCATTTCTTAATCTGTTTTTCTTTCGTTATAGCGCTCTCTATATCCTCTGTCTCTTCAAAAAATACTAATTGTTTTACGTTATATTTTTTTGTAAATCCTTCCACCAACCCTTCTTTATGCTGATAAACTCTTCCAATTAAATCATTAGTAACGCCAATATACAGTGTGCCGTTTCTTTTACTTGCCAATATATAAACATAATAAGATTTCATTAACCCTCATAGATTCCCGCTTTCGCGGGAATGACAGAAAGAGAAGCGGAAATAACAATGTACTTCCTTCCCGCTTTTCGCGGAAATAACAAAAATATAAAAAGTGTCATTCCTGCGCAAGCAGGAATCCAGAAAAGGCTATAACACTCTTTTAAAAATCTCGCACAACTCCCATGGATTCCCGCTTTCGCGGGAATGACAGAAAGAGAAGCGGGAATGACAATCTACTTCTAGCCCGCTTTCGCGGGAATGACAATGTACTTCCATCCCGCGTTCACTGGAAATAACAAACTTGACAGATTTCCGCTATAATTCACCACGCGCCATGACACGGGGCGGAAATACAAAAAAATAGCATGGGCGAAAAAATTTCGCCCATGCTAAAAAGAATTACGCTGACCACATTACCTTGCGTCTCTGTTCTAACTGTTCTCTAGCGTCAAATGCCTTTATCGGCATTGCTAATAATAATTTGTGCACAAGCTGTACCATCCATTGTAAAGAACTTATGACGCCTTCTTTTTCCTTAATTTCAGCAGGAACTGATTCAAACGGCAACATATAATAAAGGTCTTCTACTGATACATTCTTATTTGTAAGTTGTGTCATCACTCTCTGCATATCTAAAGCTATTCCTTCTTTATCGCTTATACTTTTTACAGTAAGAAGAGATTGTAATATGCCGAGCGCTGAAACTTCTCTAGCAAAAAACCATCCGTTATTTCCTTTTTCTATCTCGCTTATATCCGGTAACGCCAATGTCCTGACGCTTGCCATAATCTCTTTAAATTCTTCGTTTGAAATATCTTGCGCTGAAGTAATATTAAGGTTTGTAGCGCCAAGTACTGGTGTCCTGCCATTTTTTATACTATTTTTAATTTTAGTTGTAACGGCGTTTTGGTCTAATCCCGCGCTATTACTGTAAGTATGGATATTGACCACATCATTTCCCAAAAGCGTATCAAAAAGTTTTTGTTCAGCTTTTTTAGAGCCTTCACCGGCACCTTTAATAAAAATTTCTTCAGGAAGTATAAGATCTATTTTGCTCTTCAAAATAGCCGGCAAATGTTTTTCTATCGCTGTATAAACAGCATAAACAATGCGTTCATTCTGAGATTTTTCATATTGTATTTCTATTTCAGCCGGCTCAGCGCTATTTTTCTGTAATGTATACGCGAAAACGCCGTCTTTCATTGAAGAAATAACTATGCCGTTTCTATCTATAATTCCGTCTTTAGTTACTCGGATGACTTCTCCTGTTTTATACGCGCCTTGAGTCGCGCCGTCAGAACCCGTAATAAGAAGTTCACCGGAAATAACTTTTAGTAAATGGTCTCTTTCCCCTATAATTCGCGGAAGAGTTGCCGCAGAATAAATCGTAATTTTTTCATTCATGCCTCTCGCTCCAAAATATCCGGCATCTTCATGGCTAGAAACACTAGTCCCTGAGGCCTTTGACACAGCTTCTTCACGTTGCCCCATATCCAATACAACTTTATGCTCTGACTCGGGCGCGTCAGTTGAAAATGGTTTATATTGCGTGTATATAACCGCGTCTTTTAAAGCTTTAATTGTGTATTTCCCAATAATAGCCGGCACCATTCTTTCTTCGCCTTGATTCATCTCATCAATAACTTTCCCGTTACTATTTATGATTTCAACCTTTCCTTCAGTAATAACTAATGAATGCTGACGGCCTTCCATTTGAGAATACATCTCAATAGTTTTTCCCGCGGGTATATTGTATCTTCCAGATTCAAACCCTTCTGCCTTCCCCATTAATTCATATTTAGCACTATCTTGCGTATAAAGGACTTCAGGATTAAAATAAACTTTAGATAAATCCGCTCGTTTTAAAAATCCGTATTTCTCTATCTTTTCGGCAATCTCCGCTACTTTGGCCTCGTCCAGAGTAAGCACATCTTTTTTGTCTCTCACTAATTTATCAGATATTAAAATACGCGTGGCTTCTTCTTTTGTATGCTTACTTACTATATCTTTCACTCTATTGATTTCCCTCTCATTCAATTTTAACCTGTCATAGAAAGACAAAGTTCCTTTAGCGTCTTGAGTAGCGTTAACAGCCTTTACTTCATACACCTTTACTTTGCCGTAGGCGTGCGGCATACCTGCCGGAACTATAATTGCCTCTCCTTTTTTAAAGTCCACTTTGTTGAAAATACTCATATCACCGTCTTTAAGAGATTGTATGAACTCTTCAGTCGTGACATCTTTTTTAAGGCCAAGATACGCGTAACCATCCTCAAGAGGAATAATCATTTCAGAGAATTCATGTATTTGAAGAGAAAGAGGTTTTGCTGAAACTAATAGTTTCGCTGTTATTCCGCTTTCCGCGCCAAACGCTTTCACATGGGCTTTTCCAAAAATTTCATCCTGATATAAAGAAAGATCATTTTCAGAAAGATTGCCGGCCGTGCCAAGGTCTATAATACCTGTTGTAACCCATCTTTCACCTATTACATCATCACTTGCTACACCGTATTGTCGCGCTAAGTTTATTTTTTCTTCTTGAGTATTAGCGCCCATTAATTCTAAAATAAAATTCTCGCTAACAGGCTGTCCCCATGTGTAACCATGCGTGCCAGATCTAAAATACGGCGTAAATTTTAAAAGCCCGCCGTTCTTTATAATCTCTCCGAGCCTTACAAATTTCGCGTCTTTTTTGCCAACATTTTCTTCTGCCCCGGCAGAATAAATTCCGGGAGTATCTTGTGTTAACTGAAATAAAAACCTCGAACCGCGTTCTTCTAATATTTTTTTCAATTTGTCTGTTTCTATTTTTGCCATAGGTAGCGATATGCTAAACAACCTACCATATTCAACATCGTTTAATAGATTCCCAATAAACCCTCCGAATTCTATTATTCTATACGAGATCTCTAATCTTGCTAATTCTTCTGCTATATTCCTCTTATGCGCGAGAGTTTCTGCTTGTTTATACAAACTAATTTCATTGCCTAATATTATTCCGCTCTTTAATAATTCATCCTTATATTGTCTTTTTGTATTTTCTACTGTTTCAACAGTAACGCCTTTTCCCTTCATCAATTCCGCGACTTCAGGATATGTATAAAGGTTGTCATATACAGGAATATTACCTTTCCAGTCCTTCTCTCCATTACGGTCAATATCTGTTCTCATTACTATTCTGCCCGCCTTGGGATGAAAAATATTAGCTATTATTTGTCCTTCTTTGACGTATGTTTCTTTTGAAACAACGTTATATACTAATCCGCCTGTCGCATGTAACTCTATAACCGTACTTCCAATAATTATCGCGTTTTTAGCAAATACATTCTTTAATTCGCTATTAATCACCACGCAATTTTCTAATCTCCCGCCTTTAATAGTTGAATTTTGAATTATAGAATTTGAAACTTTCACGTCCGTAAATATTTTGGAATCTTTAATCCATTCCTTTTTACTAATACCAAAAAACTGGCGGGCGACTTCGCCTCTCATTGTGTTTTCCACTAATAACTGCATATTTTCTAAATAAAATTTATTCTGGCCGTAATCCCACCAGAGAGCATCTTCGCCGACATCAGTACTTCCTAATAAACGTAAGCCGGAATTATCCTCGGATTTAAATGTATCCCATAACTTTTTCATAGTATTCCACTGTTGCTCCGCGCTCTCTTGTTCTACGCCTTTTTTTGTAAGAGTTGAAATATATTCTTCACGTGAAGATGTCAGCGCCTGCCACCAGTCCTGATCTGTATTTAACACACCTGACGCGTTAACTAAACTTGTTACTATAGTTTCATCATTAAGTAGCGCGTTTAAAAAACTCTGTGTAATAGAAAACGAACCGATACTTTTATAAACTTTAGTTTCGCCTTCTGGCAGTAATTCTTGTATAGTTTCTAAACTTAATTTTTCTCTTTGGCTGATATCGCCGTTTTCACCGGGTATAAGAACACCGTAAGATTCTATTTCTTTATCAAGAGGAACTTCCTGCCCTAAAATTTCAATATGATGAGTACCTTTAGAATCAACATTATTTACAGGAATAATAACCTGATCGCCCCAAAACACGCTTAATCTGCCTTTACGTGAATCAGCTAACGGATTTGTATTAATAATAGCGGACTCTAAAATTGTTATAGGTTCTTTAACGCCTTTAACATCTATCATTTTAGATAATTTTATATTCGGCTTAGAATTTAACTCAACGCCCGGAAGAGGAGCTGTCCTTGTACCTTTACCGGCAGTATGAAACATTGCCGTATTTTTACCTTTAATAAATTCCATGAATACCGCGGTTAATGCCGTTATTTCTGCTTTTCCCGTTAGATTTTTTTCAATATCAATTAATCCTAAATCTCTTGCCTTACGCGCGGCCTGCATGAAACCATTTAATGTTCCAAGCGCGTTACCTGCTCCGCCTTTCCAATTTGATTCTGTAACTGAAAGAACTATAGCGTCTTTTTTAATAACAGATCCGGAACCATTAATATTGTTTTCTCCGGTTAATCTTTTTTGCCAAAAATCAGCCTGCGCTTCTAGTGAACTTACTACAATAACCACATCTGGTCCTATATTACTTTCCGCGGAAATAGACATAATGTCAGCGTTATGTAAAAGTGCCTGTTTAACTGCTTCTCTTTTTTCTCTATATGTTTTAATTCTTTTAAAAGTTATTTCTTCTATACGGCTATAAACACCAATACCGGGTGCTATTTTAGCGCCGGGATAATTATTGTTTATAAAATCTTCCTGTTTTTGCCCTACAGGTTTTCCGTCTTTACGCCACAACTCCCGTAATCTTAAACCTTCTGAGCCCAACCATGACACTTTTATGGCCTGTTCCTTTTCACCTTCAGTTAATGTTAAATTTTCTATTCTTGCTATTTCAGTTAATGCTAAATGAAAAGTTTCATGTTGAGCTATTTGTAAAATATCTTCTCCTCTTAAACTGTTATATAAATCTTCATCAATATGTATCTGTCTACCCTCATGGCCTAACGCGTCTCCACCTCTACCCGGGTGAATATTCGGCGGAAGATTCGATGCTTCTAATGCTTCAATCAAACCTTTATGCAATACGAAGATTATGCCTTCGTTTCCCAACTTTGGCATAATCTCATATTTACCTGATACAAAACTTTTTCTAATAACTTCGTCAAATCTTTTTGCTTCGGATAATTCTAATACTCTTCCGATAGCCTGCATGCCGGGTGTTCCTTTTTCCTCAGCGCGAAGCGCGTTAAATGTTTCCGTTATAATATTTTTTACGGAATCTTTTAAATCCGCTCCGTTTACCGTATATTGATTTATATACTGCGCGAGTAACATTCCCCATAAAACATCATTATCCACAAATTTCTGCCATTCTTTTTGACCGTCGTCTTTTCCTAACTCAGTATTTAAAGCTGTTTTTATTTTTTTAAGCCATTTACCTATTAACTGAGATACCGCTTCCTTCAAGAGTGCTTCTGCACTATCAGCTGTTGTTTCAGCGCCTTCGACATTACTTTTGCCTATAGCGTCTGACCATTCTTTAAGTTTATTTTGTTCGTCACTAGAAATTTCCAGACCTATCGTAAATCCAAATTTTAATACAGGAGAGAGGTTATCTCGGTCATCTCCCACTGTTTGCGGTGCCCGTTCTTCGGCTATAAGCCCGGGACAAAGAGGATTCCCCGCGATAAATGCCGCTACTAAAAGATAACTGACAATTTTAGAAAATAATGACTTACTAAACATTTTGATCTTCATGACACATACTCCTTCTTTAAGGTTTTTAAATAAAAATAATTTTTTATATTTTAAAAAACAACGCGAATCACACTAATCCGCGAAAATTATATTTTCTTATGACGTATTCATCGTAAAATCCTCCGCGCTAAATAATAACTCCCATAGATTCCCGCTTTCGCGGGAATGACAAAAGAGAAGCGAGAATAACAATAAAAACTCTGTCATTCCTGCGCAAGCAGGAATCCAGAAAAGGCTATAACACTCTCTTAAAAATCTCGCACAACTCCCATAGATTCCCGCTTTTCGCGGGAATGACAAAAAGAGAAGCGGAAATGACAATGTACTTCCATCCCGCTTTTCACGGAAATAACAATAAAAACTCTGTCATTCCTGCGCAAGCAGGAATCCAGAAAAAATTATAACACTCTCTTAAAAATCTCGCACAACTCCCATAGATTCCCGCTTTCGCGGGAATGACAAAAAGAGAAGCGGAAATGACAATATACTTCCATCCCGCTTTTCGCGGGAATGACAATAAAAACTCTGTCATTCCTGCGCAAGCAGGAATCCAGAAAAGGCTATAACACTCTTTTAAAAATCTCGCACAACTCCCATAGATTCCCGCTTTTCGCGGGAATGACAAAAAGAGAAGCGGAAATGACAATGTACTTCCATCCCGCTTTTCACGGAAATAACAATAAAAACTCTGTCATTCCTGCGCAAGCAGGAATCCAGAAAAGGCTATAACACTCTCTTAAAAATCTCGCACAACTCCCATAGATTCCCGCTTTCGCGGGAATGACAGAAAGAGAAGCGGGAATAACAATGTACTTCCATCCCGCTTTTCGCGGGAATGACAATAAAAACTCTGTCATTCCTGCGCAAGCAGGAATCCATACAAGTTTCACCATATCTGTCATCACTAACCCATATCCAAAATTGTACTTACGCGGACCAATATATCTTTCTAAACGCGTTTAAATTTCCTGTATCCGCGCGTTCCATCGGCACTGTAAGTAATAATTTTTGTAAAAGATTTACAAGCCTTGTCTTTCCATCTTCTCCAACACCAAGACGCACTAAGTCGCTTAAATTCGTTATGTTAATATCCTGTTTGCCTGTTAAAACATGTATCGCTCTAAGTAATGCCTCAGCTTTACCAGTACGGCCTTGAATATCCGCATCTGTAATGTACGCAAGCATTACACCTGTAGCGGTAAGTTCCATGCCGTTTTTAACCAATACTTCGCTTGATAAATCTTTGACCTTACTATCATCAATCGGAAGAATTTTAACCTTCTCTAAAACTTCTCGCGCGTGCTCATTACCGCTAGAACTTAATTCGCCGAGTTTATTAAGTTCTGAAGCGAACATAATTACTGAAACATTATTTTCAACTTTTATTAAATCAAAGGCTTCTTTAGAGTAATATTTAAAACTAACCCCCGGATATGCTTTCTTTAATTGCTTCACATAATTAGCCTCTTCACTAGTTGAAAATTTCATTCTTTGAGGTATATACACCGTGACTTTTTCTTTATAATCAGCTACTTGGCTATAAAAAGCGTCTGAAACTTCTTTGATTATTTTTTCTTCTTTTGCTAAATCAATTTCCACAATATCTTTTTTGACTCTATCAATGTCTTCTATTACGCTTAAATCTTCTCTGGCAATTTTTTCTGGAACAATTTCCATGCCCTTATCGCCTCTATCTAAAAAATAAGATTTATTAAAAGAAAGCACTATTCGCTTAGCTTCTTTATAGGATTCGATATTATTAAAAAGCCTTGGGAATTCAGTCTTTCCGATAAAATTGTTATACCCATCCCGCGCGCTAAACATAATAAAGTCCATCTGATCTGATAACTTCTCATTATCAAATCTTGTTTCATCATTAAGCATGTATGAACATATAAACCATAACCACGCGGCATCATTGATAATGCCGTATCTTCTCGCTGTTAAATTCGTGATTTCTTCATCTTGCGTATATTCTATTTTGTCACCGTCTCTATAAAAATGCCCTTTACCTTCCTCTCTCCCTTCAAGATTTATTTCATGTAAAGCCACACGGTACGCAAGGCTTTCAGCCAACGTAACAGTTCTTGTTTTCCCGTCAGAAAATTGATACCCCAGCTTTACATCATGCTTTCCTATACTTTTTAAATAACGATCAAAATCATTATGTATAGAAATATTCACTTCTTTAGCGTCTCTTGACAAGCTAGCCTTTACTGCCGGCGCCTCCATAACTCCTATAGGATATAATTCTTTTTTAACAGTAATAGGTATGTTTCCCTTTTTAGAAATTTTGTCAAAAATTTCTTCTAATGTTTCCGTTTTCAAATTATCACTTTGTTTTGAGTTGTAAAGCATGCTAGGACTAATCTTCACCTTTAAATTATCTAAAATGTCCGCGTCCTTCTCTTGTATTAAAGGTTTTTCACCGCCGGCTCTTACAACTTCCGCGTGTTTTAAAGTTTCTCCTGCCAATACAGGAGATTTTCCGAGACTTCCATCGGTTTTAATTCCCAATCCTAAAGTATGTAACGCGTAAAGCCGTAATATAGTATCCGTCGCTATATGCGGAACATACTTACCTTTAGCCGTAGGCGTGGCATCTTCCATATCAATAGACATAACAGAAACTTCATTTGGCATTTTTTTTTATATCTGAATCCACATAATTTGATTTATACGCGGAATACATATTAGGGAATCTCGCTATAACATAATTCAAAATAGATTGTCTTTCGGATGGGTCAACTGTCTTTTCGGTATAGCGCTGTTTATCAGCTATCATTCTCACGATATCATCCAACATCGTGGCAACGCTGGTATCCGGCGGGTCATTTTCTATTGTTCCATTAGGAAGCCATACTTTTAGCGCCTTTGACTGCATAATAGCTCTACCTATCTCAGGAGAAATAAGGGCTGAGCCTACATTGGAAACCAATGTGGTTGGAAAAATAATTAATAAATCAGAATCAGAAATAGCGTTGAAAGCTTCAAGGCTTGGCGCTATTTCAACCTTATCGCAATGTTCTTTTAATAATTTTATTTTTGTTTTTATCCGTTCTTTTTCATCTATAATATTCTCAGCATGAGCCAGCGCTTCCCTTGTTTTAAAATCTATCGCCTTCTCAGCTAATCCAACAAAAACAAATTCTGATGTTTTCGAGACTTCATTGATAGCGTCTTCAGAAAACAACACTTGACCGTCAGCTGTCATTGCCATGAGATGATATCTTTCCCATGTCGCCGGTATAACTTTACCGTCTACTTCTACTATTTTCCCGATATTTTCAATAGCGGTTTTCCAATTTTTATTATGATTATAATACGCGCCTACTAAAACAAGACTTCTCGGCGGGATACCATAATCTTTAATCTTCATATTAGCCTCAAACAAAGAATACAATACTTTATTTTGCTGATTCTTCGCCGAGTCTAAACTTTTAATAATTTCTTGCAACTCTTTAGCGGCCTTAAAAATCTGAGCCTGCCGTTCTTTATCATTTTCTGAAAATTGTTCTTTTAAAATAGAAATAATATTGCCTATAACGGCCTTTTTATCTGAGTAGTCGCCTGCAAAATTTTCTTCTATATAACGTTCAAAATTTTTAATAAAAGGTTCCCAATGTTTTTTTATAGCGCCAGCCGCTCTTTCCGTGAAAAATGTTTCTTTTAAGCCTACAAGAACCTGCGTGGTTATATTCACGCTTTCTTCCATACTTAATCTTTTATCGTATTCTCCTTGTATTTCTTTTATAAAAACGCTATCTTCCTTAACATCCGCGCTACCCGAAACAATTAAGACTTCTTTATAGAAACTTGTTACATATTCTAAAAGCTTTTCCATTTTATTTTTTTCTTTTTCACCCTGCGCTATATATGTTTTTATAAATCTGAATAACTCCATTGAATCAAGAATATCTTTTTCTGCTTGAGTCAAAATATTTATAGGATTTCCTTTTTTCCACATCTCTTTTTCATAGGCATAATGACTTAACGCCCGCAATTGTTCTATATCTGTTATTCTACCCTTTGAACCTCCCAAAATATCCGCTAAATCTTTATCTTTCGCTAAATCCATATTACATTTACCAGTATCCGGCATACCGCTTACAGGAAGCATCTGGCTTAGTAATAACCAGCTTCTACCGTCATCAGTAGCACCCGGAACCTGTATAATCTCGCTCGACGGCCATTCTTTTTTAACTAATTTCAAAAATGGACTCGCGCCTCTTCCTCCTCTAAACACAACAACCTTTCCTTTTTCGAATTTAATATTTTTACCAAATAAAACTTTATATAAATCAAGAACCTTTTCTTTTTTGAATTTAATAATATCCTCTGGTTTTTTCTCCACGCTAAAATCCTTATCTAAGGCATTTATGTCCCATTTCCATTTATGCTCTAAAGATTCAATCATTCCTTTAATTTGCTTATCGTCCTGATTAGATTTAATCGCTAACACAACTTTAAATAACAACAAAATATCTTCAAATGACTTTAATATAGAATTTGTTTTTAAAGCGATCGCCAAATGGATCATAGGCTTTCCCTTAAAAGAAGAGATATTGGTATAACTGGTTTCCCATATGCCTTCTTTTTTTTCCTTCATCAATATACACGGCCCATTGCCGTATCTTTCTAATTCTTCCGCGTAATTTATTATGTTTGTGTACTCCTGATGAACATTCCTTCCGCCGCGTGAAATATCAATATTAAGCTTCTCAACAAAATCTGCCATCGAATCAATTTGTCTGGGGAACTTTATCCTGACCATGTTTTTAACTGCATTAAAAACATCATCGCTGACAACTTTACTTATAATAAGAAGTTTCGCGGTTAAGATCTTATAATATTGAGGATTCTCCTTATACAACGCCTCAAGCATTTTACGAATACCTTCATGAACTACATTCGGCTCTTTAGCTTCTTTTATAACAAGAGAAATGGCCGCTGACAAAGATGTAAACCTTCCCGCTCTGCCACTTATATCTGTAAGCCAATCATTAAAATCAAAATTCTGATTTTTCTCAATATAGTTTTGAATTTTTGCTTTTAAATTTTCTTCTTCTTGCCTTATACCTTTATTATATTTACTGTTACCGGCAATATGTGTACCTTCAGGGATAATGACAACTTCCGAATTAAATGTAATCCCTTCCAAGATACGGCCTTGTACATCATCCTTCTCTATTCCGCTTCCAGCGCCGATATAAACACGTTTTACCTTATTTGTAAATTTACAATCCTTCATAGCGCTAAGGCCGTAAATATTCCCTTCGAACGGCTCGCGGTACATTACAGTTCCGTTTTCAAGAACCAACTTATTATCTCCTAAAACTACAATCCTCGATCCGGGGTTAGTAGTAAAATGTTCCCCTATATTGGTATTATCCAGCGTCCATCCGTCTCCGATATAACTAGGCACGTAAAAACCCACATTATTTAAATATGTTCCATTGCCAATTTTTATATTGTCATTATGAAACCCAATACTTCCTGTTAATATAATTTGATCAATAATCCTGACAAACTGTTTCTCCGCGAGATCAAACACAACCTTTCCAAAAATAGCAGGCACATCATATGGTTTTATTTCTTCATCAAAAATAATATCTAAATTTTTTATTTTTACAGGAGGTAGCGCCACTTGCCCTTTTACACTAGGGTCTGTTTCATAAAGACTACTAAGCAGTCCCAAATGCGCTAATACCACCTTTCTTACATACATAGTATCCTTAAATTTAGCAGTATCTATATTATCCCAATGGACTACCCCTAAAATATTTTCCCGCAATAACTTTAATTCCTCTAAAATTTCTTCATTTGTTTTTGGAATTGCTTTCAATTTTGACAGCCCCATTATTTCCCACATTCCGTAAGGGACTTCTTCGGATTCACAATCTTCATAATATGAATCTAAAACATTATCGCCACGCTTATCTTCTAAAATGATATATTCATTTTCATATTTATTTTCCACACATATTTTTTTATTAGGATTACTTTTCAGAATACTATCTATAACCTCACACTCTGTCTCCACCTTAACATTCTTTAGTATGGAATTTGTTACAGAACTATTCCTTAAAAGAATAGTTTCTCCGATAATCATAGAATTCTTTATCTCGCACCCTTTTTCTATAGTAGCGCGTAAATCAAGATGAATTTTTCCAATAAGCCTTACTGGGATTCCTGCATCCTTAGGAAAAACATCTTCTAATCTCTTGAATAAATTAAAAGACTCTAAATTGTTTCCAAAATTAATAGTAATCGAATCAAGCCGATCAATATCTACTACACCTTTCCTAGCAAGATAACCTAACTCTTCCATAAAACGCTGTTCCATCATTTTAAAAAACTCTTGTTCCTTCCACATATTTTTTATGCCTGCCGCGCCTTGATTTGTAATAACCGCTCCAGTAGGAGAATGATCATATGAGATATGTTCATAAAATTTATTAATTGCCCCTAATATATCCCATGGATGTTTTGTGTTACCGGACTTTTTATTTGCTTCGTCCATCTCCCTCACATAAAGGCCAACTTCATTTATATTGAATGTGGCGCAGTTCCCTGAGATAGCAATATTATTTTTATATTCAGATTTTACATTTTTATGGATTTCACGGCTAAGCTGATCTTTTTCCTGAGAAGTAAGATTTGACCATTCATATAACCTATATAACCAATGCTCATTATGGGGATGCTTAATTAAAAGATTTTTTAAAAGTAAAAGCCTTTTAACGTCTCCATTAGCACCGTCTACAATATTGTGCCAATGCGTAATTTCTTCGATATCTCCATCAACCGTAAAAAATGCTATCCCTTTACCTTCCAAAAAATTATCCTGACGTAGTCCCATAACCATAAAATTGTCGCGGATAACAGACTTCATCATTAAAACAAGCCCCATATCTGGATTAAATGGCAAATGAGAGTTAGCCGCTTCTTCATAAACTAAAGTTACATACGGAACTTCCCCTCCAAAATATTTTTTGACAGCTCCTAATAATGAAAACACACCGCCGCCGTATTCATGTGTATCATCTATAAAAACTAATTCGCTATCTCCAAAAATTCTTTCTCTTATTTCTTCATCTATAAAATCAACAGACACTTTTTCGCCTAAAGGCAAATAAATACATTCTTCTGATAAATTATTGGCTAAATTTTTATGTACAGATATACGCTCTTTTAAATATTTCGGAGTGTGTTTATCATTAAAAATTTTCTCATCGTGTTTACTACTAACAAATTTAGCGCCGCCTTTAATTCTCTCTAATATTTCTTTATTAAGTATCAAATTCAAAGCACTACGCCCTATACCCACTACAGGCTTTACACCTAAAGACGAATAAAATCCTGTCCTTGTTAACCGGGCATTACTCTCATTTTTATTTCCTATGCCTTGAGCCTTATTAGCAAGCCCCAAAGGCGAATATCTTGATCCCTTGCCGCCGGAAAGAATAATAAGCCTTGAACCAAAATTATTATTAAACTCTGTTCTTAAACTATTTTTCAATTCAGTACCTGTCATTTCATGTTTTAAATTATGAAATGTTTCTATTTCCGCCATTCTGAACGCGACTTTCTTTAAAAATTCTTTCACATACATCTCCGCTTCTAATCTCGGTAATTTTGTAGCCTTTATAATATCTTCCACACCCATAAGTTTTTCTATATCCATCCTGAACCCGGTCACTAATTCTTTCCCCTCATATCCTAATTTTTTAAGAGCTCTATCTAAATTTATCTCAACGCCTATATTTTCCTTAATAACAAAGATAGAAGAAACCGGGGTATTCGAACTAACAAGATACGTCCCATTTAAAGCCGGAACCAAAATAGACTCTCCCTTTTTCAATACAAGACGGTCATCTAGAGACGGCGCTCTTATTTCAACGCTCCCCTCTAAACAAATAATTATTCTCATCCCGTTTATAGAATCATCTAAAAATGGTTTATTCGCGGGTATATCAATAACTTCACCTTTAAAATTAGAATCTGATACGTCCTGTCCTAAACCCTTTTTCGCGAAAGAATACATCACATTGATGGCATTTTTACTGTTAAGCCACAGCCGCATCTTGCAAACATCCTTTAAATCATTCATACTGACAGAAACACCCTCGATTACAACACGGCTATTCCCGCTGAAATAAACATTACCCGATAATTGATCTACTTCCGGATATATACGTAGAGGAGATACCTCCACATTATATTTTTCAAGCGAGTTATATACTAAATCCACCGGGATTTTTTGATTTAATTTAAAAGACATCGAATTAAAAGTTTTTTCTTTAACAATATTCACGGGAATAAAATTGCCAAGGCTTTTATAAAATACCGCTTCCCCTATTGTAGCGAGTATTTTTGTATTATTTTTATATAATCGGATCAATGACCCGACAGAAAAAATACTCTCTTCTTTTGATTTAATCCTTAAAAGGCTTCTATCCCCTGATTTATCAATGCTAAACACATCCGGTTTTATCCATTGAATACCTTTCCCGCTCCAATACTTTAACTTGCTATACTTTTTATTGATGATGACTATAATTTCTTTAATATTTTTATCTCTTATCCACGTACGACCAAATTTTATTGGTGAACCTCTGGCTAAAATATTCTCTACAATTTCACTACTAAGCGCTTGAGTAGTATCTTCCTTGTTTATAAACTCGGAATAATCCACCGAAATACTTGTCCAAATTAAAGGCTCCATGCCTATATCTGTAAGCTGATTAAAATATCCGGGCCTAGCAATAAAATAATCACCGGATTTTAATCTCTGATTTAACACTGATATTATTTTTTTGCCAGTAGAATCAAACTTAAATTGCGTAAAAATAGCTTCACCCGCTGAAACCTGCTGAATATCCGCCATATTCCCCTGATATTTATATTTCGTTGACGCGAAACTTATTCGTTTTTTATACATATCACCGGATTTAAGAAGAAATCCATGCGCTGATATTCCTCCTTTAAAAGAATCATACACTTCTAACTTATGAACAGGCACTATATCAACACGTTTCCATGTTATAGGAATATCTTTTATCAAACTGTGCTGATTACCTACGGTACTGAATGTGTCATAAAAAATACCTTTATAGGCTCCTCCTTCTTTTTTATTTTCATACGCGCATTCTCCCGTAAGATTATCCACGCGCACAAATACCCCTTCACTCTCCATAACATTTTTAAACATCTGATTGCTTCTAAATGTTTCCAATGCCGATAAGGCTTGAAAATGATTTACCTTTGATTTATTTTTAAAAAAAATGTTTATCGCTGTCCTCATTAAATTTTCCAAATTCTCGCTATCATCCAATATCTCAAGCCTCACATCTACATAGTTCCAAAACTTATCGCAAGTAAAAGTAAAAATACATTTACCTATTAAGGCTATTTTATATTCCGATTTCTTCTTATCCTTTTCTAAAATTTTAACTCTATACTTCTCTTTCAAAAATGCTTCCTGCATAGTCGATAAAAGGGTTCCTATAATTTTATCGGCATCAACATCTTCTTTAGTTTTAGCCTTTTTTATATTAAGTCTAAACATAAGAGATGGAGTTTTTATCATATTCAAAGCGCGTTCCGCGATATCTTTCAATACCGGATCATTCCTTAACGCGTCAATTTCAGATTGGGCTTTATAAAGAAATAAAGAAAGAGAATAAGCTTTAGAAACTTCATTATATAAATTTATTTCCATAGGGATACGCGTCCCCGCTAAAATATTTAATAACGAACGCAAATTACTCTGATTTTTATCTACTGACGCTAATTCCTTTAAAGAAAATAATTTAAAATCGCTGACTCCTCTGCCTTTCGCATGCTGAGAAGAAAGTGCTAATTCGGTTAATAATAAATTACTTTCGATTTCGCCTCTTTCACTTTTTTCATACTCTCTAGCTAGTATCTGCGCCAAAATGTATGGATTTTTTTTCAATTCATTATTATAAAAATTTTCTTTTATATATACCGCGGTAAATTTATTTCCCTTATCGTCTGTCTCTTCAAGAACTCCCGCGTACGGCCCTAAAAATTTCTCCTTAGAATCCGTGTCAAAAAAATTATTTTTATCATCTGTTTTTACTGTAAAAATTTTATTTTTTCCGCTTGTCAAAAACTCCAACACATTCTGTTTGAATTTATAAGAACTCTCATTCACGATTTCTATAACTTCCCCCGGAATAGTTAAAGCCGTAACAACCCCTTGCTTTTTGTATTCATTGATATTGTCTCTCCATTTAACAGTATTGTTGTAAAAACCATCTACACTTATACTCTTGCCAGCATTTTTGTTAAAACCCTCTGACGGATTAGATGCCATAAGCGTCAAATCATCAGGTATATAGCAGTCTTTTAGTTCTGTTTTATTTTTTCCTGTAATAATCGCTATCTTACCATTAGTTAAATCCAACAAATTTCTTAATAGTTCTTTCATTTCCGCGTCAAATGGATATCCGCTACCATTTGTCAGAGTTCCGTCTATATCAAAACAAAAATTAATAGGCTCTTTAGGTCTAAGTTCAATCGCCGCCGATAAAAAGCTATTTATTTTTCCATTCATCTTCTCTATTGAAATACCGGCATTTTTCATAGTATCAAAATTAACGTTTTCTCTAAGTGCCCGCACAAATGCCCTTGCAATAATGGCATTCTTCCCGCGGTCTTTTTCATTCACATCATCTTTCATAATCTCAACAAAACGTTTTATCACTCTTTTAGTTCCGGCTTGTTTTTCACCTATATAAACTACTCCATCATCTATTTGTTTATCTTTAGTAATCCACTCATCCAACGAAACACAAAGTAAATCATTTCTTGAAGCGTCATTACCATATTCAGAAACAGTCCTGTCATTACCGCGCGAAAACTCATCCCCAAAAAATATAACAGGGCCTTTTTCTAAAATCTTTTTTACGCCGTATTCTTTTGTTAACCCCTTCTCCACGATACCTATTGATGTTTCTCCATTAATTACAGCGTCTAAATCAGTAATATTATTTTTTTCAAATTCTTCTTTTATAATACGGGAAACAACATCCCTCGTCAGTTTTTGCAATAATTTCCCTTTATAATCTTGCGGGGAATTAAAATGCGTTTGATACATAGCGTATTCTTTATCCGTCAATACACCCACATTTTCTTCAAATTTATATTTATTCGCGTCTTTCCCGTATATACGATAAAGAATCTTATAAACCTCATTATTATATTTTTCATTAGGAGCCGGAAAAATCATCGGCAATTCATCTTCATTTTCTGAAAAATATTTCATCCATATGGATACTCGCTTTAAAATATCGTTTATAGCAGTACGTTTCTCCCATGTTAAAGGCTTGCTGTCCTCTTCTGTTTTAAATGTCCCGTTACCCAAAGTATTCAAAGTAAGATGTTCCGCGCTTTCACTTGCCCATACGTCAAATCTTTTTAAACGTTCCTTTAAATTTATCTCCTTTTGAGAAGCGAATATTTCATCAAGAATTTTTCCTGAATAACTGATAATTTCTTTTACAAGAATCGGATTTATAGCTTTTCCTTGTTTGCGTTCAAAATTTATCATTCCTGTCTCAAACGCAATTAAAAATTCTTGTTTACGTTCTTGTAAATTAATATTTTTACCAACCGCGTCTTTATTCCATACCATTAAGTATCTCGAAATCCACTCTCGTTTAATATCGTCTATATTTTCTTTAGCGCTTCTTTTTTCTGTTTTCCATTTCTCTAATTGCGGCATAGTCTCCGCACGGCTGACCGCGTTTAATATAGCCTCAATATCCGCTTCTTTACCGCTCAAAAAATAAGATAACAACGCAGGCGCGAGTTCTTCTTTTTCAAAAACCTTATCTACGGCAATCTTTTCAATTGCATCTACTTGTAAACCTGTAAAATTCAACGCGGAAAACGCGAGAATCGTTAAAATGTTAATAAATTTTAAAAATATATTTTTTTTCATAATTCCCCAAAAAATTTATTTAAAAATATAAAATCTGAATTTCTTAAATATAATCTATTGTGTTTTTTTATCGTTACAATGTCCTATTATTATTATACACCAAAAAAGTATTTTTAAAAATATATATTTTTCTTAATTTTTTCGTCCTAACAAAAATTCCAATAAAAATACAGTACGTTATAACCTAATTGGGCTTGAACCCGAAAAAAATATAACGTTAACTATAATAACCGCGGAAAGATATTACGCGGCCATAATAGCATTTTTTTCTGCCTTATAAATATCTCTTAACAAAGTCTCATCTGCCGGCTCTATTAACGGTATAAGCACGCATTCACGGCTAGACATTTTTTTGATATCTATAGCAGGATGTTTTCTTGCCGAAACCATTTCACCAAAAGCAAGTTTCAAAGAAATTTCTAAAATTTCCAAAAGCCGTATGTAATCATTATCCTTTAATTTTTCCCAGTCTTTTCCATAATCGACTATCGCGAAAAACGCTCCAGATGAAACATTATTTTCCGCGCGAAAAGAACTAAACGCGTCATCATTAAGCACCTTGCCGCTTCCTATAATAATCACACTAGAAAGAGACGCCTTACGTTTTTTTACTATATCATCTAAAACTCCTGCCAGCGCGGTGCCATCGGCCCTTTCTATAACTACATTATGAAACCCCTTACTGACAGCAAAATAATTAAGCTTATTTAAAAGCGGCTGTATATACGCTTTCGGTATCCAACTGGTATCAATACCTATAATAATATTTTCGTTCTTCCTCGCCTTTTCCAAAGCCTTAAGGAAAATAGTATCCTTAAAACTCTCAGCGTATTTTTTTTCTTTATCAATAGTTAAATCTATTGAAACATCCTTTATATGTTTAGAAAAAATATTTCCAAAAATAGAAATAACCTGCCCGCCCTTAACGGGAAATTTAACAGAATATCCGCCTATAATTCCCTGCGTGGCCTGTTCTGAATCCAGCATAAATTTTTCCTCTTGCCCTGTAGAAATATTTTCCATGAGTACCTTTACACCCAAAGTATTTGCCATATTAATCGTCGCTGACACAACACTCTCATCATCTTTATTTTTAAACATATTTTCAATGATTCTTTTATCAAGTTTTATTGAACTTATAGGTAGCGACTTTAAATCTTTTATGGAAAAATGCCCTGTGCCAAAACCGCTTATAGAAAATTTCACGTTAAACTCATTATTTAATTGTCGCATTACTCTATTAACATACAATTTATCCTCGTTTATACTTTCTTCCGATAATTCAATTTCTATATTTTTATACATATTCGGACTTCGTGATACCACTTCTCCAAACTGTTTAATAAAATTTACATGTTTAAATAATTCATTTTTAAAAGGAATTACTATAGGGATATCTAACCCTTTCTTCAGCCATTCATCTCTCTGTCTAAAAAGATCTTCCAGCATCCACTTCATAATAGGCATTTCCATATTAAATTTTTTCATCATATTCATAAAACCCGCGTAACAAATATGTCCTTTTTCAGGATGATTCCATTTCAATTCTATTTCTAAACCGGAAAAATCGCCTTTCAAATTAAATCTAGGCGAATAATTTAATTCTAGTTGATTTTTTTCTAAAACCATTTTAAAGTCATTTTCAAATTGCTTCTCCTCCTCAAAACGTGCCTGCATAGTATCGTTAAATACCGCGTATAGAGTATCTCCCCACCATGTCTTTTCCTTTATTCCTTTTTCTTTTATCTCCTTTACCGAATAAAGCGCTACATCCGCTTTTTTTAATAAATTTTCTCTTTTATCCGATACTGTCTGACCGCCGTTATCTCCATAACTATAAAATGATACCCCCATACTAAAACTCACAGGCGGAATAATCCCTTCATACTCTTTCCCAAATTCAAATGGATTATCCTTTATAGCCTTAATCAACCTCTTTTCAATAAAATTTTTTACATCTTTTTCATCTTTCACTTCTGTTAAAACCACAACAAATTCATCCCCGCCAAGACGGGCAAATGTATCTACTTCCCTAACTTCTTTAGAAAAAAGATCAGCTATATATTTTAAAACCTTATCTCCAGCATCATGGCCTATTGTATCATTTACCTTCTTAAACGAATTTAAATCAAAAAATAAAACTGCTACTTTTTCTCCATTTCTATGCCGGCCAATTCTAGCAATAACGGTATCTAACCGTTCGTACAATAAACTCCTGTTAGGAAGCCCTGTTAACCCTGTATCATGTGTAGCTTTATATTTTTCATGTTCTCTTTCCTCCTCTCGCTCAGTAACATCCTCTAAAATAGTCCTTACTTCTATCACCTTATCATTAGCGTCTTTCACTAATGAATCATTTGCCATGCCTATAAATTTTGTGCCGTCTTTTCTCACATAAATTCTTGGTATTTTTTTAATACTCCCATTTTTACTTAATTTATCTAGAAATCTCGCCTTAGCAGATTCCCTTTCTTCACGCGCTATAAAATCAAAAATTTCTTTTCCTACCATTTCTTCTCGCGTGTAACCAAATAGTTCTAATTCTTTATTATTAACATCAATAATTCTTCCTAAAGAATCCAAGATATGCATTGGAAGAGGATTTTCTAAAAATATATTTTTAAAATTTTCTTTATCATCTTCCCGTTTTCTACGATTAAAATAATTAGATAATTTTTCAGCCGTGTATTCTAAAATTCTCATTTTTTCATTAGAAAAATTCATTTCTACATGAGCACTAAAAAAGACTTCCACCCCGCCGATTATTTCATCATTAAGTTTTATAGGCACCTTCTTTACTGGTTTCCACGAGCCTTTAACAAGGTTTTCCCCTGTAAAAATCTTTTCTCTTTTGTCATTATCAATCAAACTAATCCGCGCTCCAATATTTTGATATTGTTCCCATACATGAGGAAACATTTTCACAATTTTTTCCAATTTCAAATCAGTAGTCTCTTCTAAGTCATTCAATATCGCGCCTACCTGATCTCGATAATTTATTTCCCTCATTCTCTTTTCTAATTTTTTCCGCAATTCATCGTTTTCTATTTCTATTTTTTTTCTAACGTTTATATCTATTATTACGGCATCAATCCAACATATTTCATCATCCCCATTATTACACGCGGACTGGCCCCGTTCTTCCACCCACACATATTCTCCATTAGAATTTTTTATTCTATATTCAATAACATACGGTTGACGGCTTATTACGGCATTAACTAAAACATTTTTATACTTTTTCACATGAAAAGGATGAATAATTTCTTCATATTTAATTTTACCTTCAACAAAATCTTTAGCTTTATACCCGGAAATATTAAAAATCTTATCGCTTATAAATTCCAATGGCCACTTTTCCCTTACTCCTCTTTGATAAACAGCGCCGGGAATATTTGTAACAAGATTTCTAAACCTTCGCTCACTTTCCTGTAAAAATTTTTCTGCTTGCTTTAAATTAGTTATATCAGTAATAACATCCAAAATACCTGTAAGACGGCCGTAAGAATCAGTTATCGGATAGCTGAAAACTAACACGAAAAATTCTTCCCCATTACGTTTTTTAAGTTTTATCTCATTATGAGAAACATTAATAGTACTTCCATAATGGTTACTATCTATTTGTCCAAAAAAAAATTTCATATCTTCACTTAAATTGTTATCTAAAAATTTTTTATTCGCGATTTCTCCTTCTTTATAACCAAACATCAATTCCGCGCCCACGCTGAATTCTTTAATAATAGGCTCATCCCCTGAAATATCTGTCAAAATAAGCGCGACCCCGCGCGCGGCGCTAAAAATATCACGTATCCGTTTATCTTTTTCTACAACTTCTTTTTCTATCTTTTTAATTTCAGTTAAATCTTTTGCTATATGAATCGCGCCAATAATCCCGCCGGTTTCATTTAAAATAGGAGAAACTGTTATTAAAAACCATTTATTAAATTTAGGTTCAAATACTTCAGTTGTAACTGTTTTTTTATATTTCATCATTGCCTTAAAAGGACAATCTACTCCCATAGAATTAGTATCATGCATAATTTCATGACATTTTTTACCAACTGTTAATACAGGTGTCGCACCTATACTATCGTAAAACGATTTATTCGCTCTTATAATAGTTCTATCTTTATCAAGAATAAAAATCATATCTTCAATAGAATCAAATGTTTTCCGCCACTCTTTTGCCGCGTGCTTGATCTTTTCTTCATTTTCTACCTGTTCAGTAATATCCTGAACCATTCCTACCATACGATTAGCTTTTCCCTCTTTATCCCTAAAAACTTTTCCTTTTTCGCTGACCCATCTAATAGTTTTACCGTCAGGCCATAATATTCTATGCCTGATATCATATTCTTTTGTGCCTGCCAAAGCGTTATCCACCTCTTTTTTTACAAATGCTATGTCGTCAGGATGTATAATATCAAAAAATGCTTTATAAGTCATTTTGAACTGCCCCTCATATTTTCCGGTAAAACCGAATACTTCATATATCTTCTTCGTCCAAAAAAGGCGTCCTGTCACTATATCCCAATCCCAACTGCCGCTATTTGAAGCATCTTGAGCTAACGCGTAACGTTCTTCGCTTTGCCTTAATTTTTCTTCTATTTCTTTTTGTTCTGAAACATCCTGTATTATTCCCACGAGAACACGGCTATCCGCTCTATAAATTGAATGGTTAAAAATTTTTCCAGAAATAATAATATAATTATAAGAATTATCTACTGTTTTCACGCGTAATTCTTTTTTTAATTTATATCCGTATTGTATAACACTATTAAGTTCTTCTCGAAATGAAACCCTTTCTGTTGGATGAATACGTTCAATAAACTCTTCTAAAAAATCCTCGCAAACAACTTTTTTATTAATACCTATCAACCTTTTAAAGTCATCTCCGCAAATTAAATTAGGATTACTGGGATCGCTTAACTCTATCTCAAACCTCGCGACATTAGCCGCTTCCATTGCTAGACTAGACCATTCTTCACTACTTCTAATAACCTCTTCTTGTTTTTTACGCTCAGTAATATCAATTGAATACTCAATCATATGAGTAATCTTTCCGTTTTCATCAAAAATAGGATACGCGTGAACTTCCATATTTCTAGGCTTACCATTTACGTCATAATGCACATGGGAAACCGCGACATGCTGTTTTGTTTTAAGTATTTCTTCCAACGGACACAAATGTTCTTTTGACCCGCAAGGCTCTTTAGATTTATGAGTAAGCGAGTGGCATGTAATTTCTCCTAAAACCTTATCAATTCCACTCGCGGAATTAGCGTACACAATTTTATAATTTTTCACATCCACAACATAAAAAGAATAGGGTAAAGCTTCCAAAACAGTCATAAGAAAATCATATTGATTTTCAAATTTATTTTTTATTTGTATTTTTTCAGCAAGCTTCCCGAAATGTAGAGCGAACATATCTATAAGAGCGATATCTCCTTTATTTTCCACGTTTTCTTTTTTTTCATCAGAACGATAAATAGTAATCACCCCAAATCTTTTATTATTAATCACTATCTCCGCGGAGTAGCTCCAACCCTCACTAGAAAAATCTTTCGTGACAAACGCGCCATTTCCAGCAATATCCACTTTAGCGCTGATACCATACGAATTTTTCCACACGGTTGGGAATAACTCCATCGCTTTTCTCCACAAATCATCATTATTCACCCCCGGCTTATCAACATAAGTGGATAACCTATAAAAATAATCAAGATATCGTATTCCCTTTTTCTGTTCATCAATATCATACTTATCTTTCCCTTGAAGAAAATCAATATCGCCGTCAAAAGTTTTAATTGATACCTGAATATGTTTAGGAGGTATAGTAATATCAGTATTTTTTTCTGCTTCAGGTAGGCTAAAAACAAGATTAGAAATCGTTCCCTCATTATTTTCAAAAGCAATATAAATAAAACCGTCTTGAACTTTTACTAAATTAGTTTTTATCTTAACCATCTCATTAGCTGAAAAATGCTTAGCCAACATTTCTTTCACGCCTGATTCGCCAATACCAAGTTTTAACGCCCATCCCATAACTTTAGATAAATACAATAAAGCGAACTCCTCTTTAAATTCATCAGCCAATATTTTTCTATCCGCGGGATTACCGGTAACAATGTATTCCTTCTCTATAGGATTATTAATAACATCTACTGTCGGAGCAACTCTAGAAGTAGGAATAATATTCGAAGCGTCTCTCAAATAACTTGACATATTTTGAGAATACGCAAGATTATTATTCTCAAGAACCAAAAGAAAAACAATAAATATAGCGGCTAACTTCCTTACAAATAATATAATATTCATAGACAATTTCCCCTATATTGCGAAAATACTAAATTTTTATATTTTTACTAAAATATAAATTTGTAGCTAAATACTAAAACATTTTGAATTGTATCATGTTTTATTTTTAAAAACAATAGTAAAATCTAAATTTTTTAAAATAATTATGTCTTAGATCGAAAAATGTACTCACTAAACGGGTAAGATTTGATTATAAAGAAGCTGGACACGGGCTTCTTTTAATGGCCTTTTTACAGAGAGTAATCAATGGAGGCGGCAGAATTGATCGTGAAATGGCGGTTGGCCGAGGACGAACAGATTTAACCATTGAATTCGCCGGCGAAACATTTGTTTTGGAACTAAAATTAAAAAGAGACAGCGATAGTAAAGAAGATGGCCTCGACCAAATTTCACGCTACCTAGACACACTCGGCATGACAAAAGGATATCTTATTTTATTTGAAATAAAACCTTCCAGTATTATTCCATGGGAAA
>JYNY01000222.1 GCA_000954095.1 Candidatus Omnitrophus magneticus
GAACAATGGCCAAAGCTCAAGGATTGAGCGAGGCTACTATTCGTCGTATATGGCACAGACACAATTTGAAGCCACATCTTATCGAAACTTTTAAACTCAGCAGAGATAAACATTTTATCGAAAAACTACACGATGTCGTTGGTCTTTATTTAAATCCTCCAGACAAAGCCATCGTTTTTTGTGTCGACGAAAAAAGTCAAATCCAAGCATTGGAACGCACTCGCCCATCAACACCCTTGCGTCAAGGAATTCCTGCTCGTCAAACACACGATTACACACGACACGGTACTACGACATTATTTGCCGCTTTAAGCATGCTCGATGGACAAGTTATCGGCGACTGTATGCCTCGTCATCGGCATCAAGAATTTATTCGATTCTTACAGCTTATCAACGTCAAGACTCCGCAAGACTTAGAGCTACACCTTATCGTCGACAATTATGGAACACACAAACATCAACGCGTTCAAACATGGCTAAAACGTTATCCTCGATTTCATTTGCATTTTATTCCGACATCCAGTTCATGGCTCAATATGGTTGAGCGCTGGTTCGGTGAAATTACAAGAAAACGTATACGTCGAGGTTCTTTTAAAAACGTGTCAGAATTAATTACGACTATTATGCAATATATTGAAAATCACAATCAAAGTCCTCGTGTTTTTGTGTGGAGCGCGTCAGTTGAACAGATAATGTCAAAGATCACCAAATGTAAAGAAGTGTTAGACGCACCATACTAGTATCGCATTTTAAAAGTGGAGTAAACCTAGTAAAAATAGCGTAAACTCGCTGTCATTCCTGCGTAGGCAGGAATCTATTAACTGGTAAAAAGGGAGTGGAAAGATTTTAAAAAATAAAAAATCGTAGTTATGACACAACCTTGAAAGCGTGAGTCCATGAGGGGTATATAGGTAATTATATTAATTTTTAAAAAATAAAAATTATGGAGAAAAAGTATGTTTAAAAAGAAAAATAAATATAATGTAGCTGTAATGGGCGCGACAGGCGCGGTTGGAAGATGTTTTCTTTCTATACTTTCCGAGCGGAAATTCCCAATTGATGAATTAAGGCTATTAGCCAGCGAACGGTCTCAAAATAAGAAAGTTATTTTTAACGGCAAAGAAATATCTGTTCAGGTTTTAAATCAGAATTCATTTAGCGGAATAGATATAGTCCTTGCTTCAGCGGGCGCGGCAAGAAGTAAAGAATTTTTACCATACGCCGCGAAAGCCGGAGCCGTGTGTATTGACAACTCAAGTGCCTTCCGCATGGATAGAGATGTTCCGCTTGTTGTTCCTGAGGTTAACCCGCATGTTATCAAGGAAAATAAAGGCATAATCGCTAACCCGAATTGTTCTACCATACAAATGGTGGTGCCGCTTAAAGCCATACATAAAGTTGCCGGCATAAAAAGAGTCGTTGTTTCAACATATCAATCCGTTTCCGGAGCAGGGCAAAATAATATTCAGGAAATGGAGAATGAAACAAAGAGTTTAAGCGCTAAAGCGAGTCATTATGAAATTGGGAAACACTGCGTCGCGAAAGAAGAAATAAAATATTTTAATTATCAGATAGCGTATAATTTAATTCCGCGTATAGATGTTTTTACTGAAAATGGTTACACTAAAGAAGAAATTAAAATGATTAATGAAACCAGAAAAATTATGGAAATTCCAAATTTAAAAATCACGGCGACATGTGTTAGAGTCCCTGTTTTTTACTGCCATTCCGAATCAGTAAATATTGAGACTGAAAAAAAATTAAAGAGAGAAGATGTTATTTCTATCCTGAAAAATACTCAAGGTGTAGTTGTTGTGGACGATATTGCACTAGATCGTTATCCGATGCCTCTTGACATAGAAGGTAAGGATGAAGTATTTGTCGGCCGTATCCGTGAAGATGAATCCGTAGATAATGGAATAAATCTTTGGGTAGTCGCGGATAACCTCCGTAAAGGCGCGGCTTTGAATGCTGTCCAGATCGCGGAATACATGATAAAATAAATATTTTTCGCGATTTATATTAGGGGGGGGCGGCATGGAAAAAGATGTTTTAATCGTTACAATTCAGTCTATTACTGCTATTCTAGTAGCAACGATAGGTATCCTGCCGCTTATTTTGTCGAAGAAATCGCCGGATAAAAAGAAAATAATACCCGGTAATAATATAAAAAAAGAAACTAAAAATATATCCTCACACGCGAATAAAAAAATTATTTACGGCATTATAGCCGGCGTCATTACTGTGTTTTCTTTTTATTTGTCGGGTTATGCCGTAAAAACATTTATTTTCAAGCCGATTATAGAAGTAGAATATCCCTACAATAATCAGAAAATTGATTTATTAAAAACTACTGCCGGTAGCGGAGAATTTTGGGCGCATGGCAAAGTCAAAAATTTTGATAAAAATTTTAAACTTTATATTTTAGTTTATCCAGTTGATCCTTATGGAGACGGCTGGTGGATTCAGCCTGAAATCTATATTCAGGATGATGGAACATGGGAAGGCAAGGCATGGATTGGAAGCGACAAGTACCCGCCGAGTGAAGGAACCATTTTTAATATAGCGGTTGTCTTAGTTGATAAAAATAGAAATAAGTTATCTGGAAAAATTGATAATCCCCGCGATATAACCCCTGTAACAATAACGAATGTAGTGGGCCTAGAAGTAGAAAAAATAAAATAATTATTTTTTATTTTCCACAAAGCGTATCTTAGAGATTTTTTATGCGGACTATAAAGCTTACTATCGCGTATGACGGCACTAATTTTAAAGGTTGGCAGATACAGCCTAACGCGCGAACTGTTCAAGAAGAAATAGAGAAAGCGATAGAAAAAGTTTTCAGAAGCCGTGTCAAAGTCTATAGCGCGAGCCGTACTGACGCGGGTGTTCACGCTAAGGCTCAGACAGCGCATTTTAAATTGAAACATATAAATATTCCCGGCCAAAAAATAAAAGTAGCGCTAAACAGCATATTGCCCGAGGATATAGTAATAAAAAAATCCGAATATGTTCAAGACGATTTTCACGCGAGGTTTAACGCGGTTTCTAAAGTATATAGATATTTCATATACAATAGCGTTAGTCGTGATCCATTTTTGGAAAGATATTCATGGCGGGTTGGGTATAAATTAGATATAAAGCGGATGAATAGCGCGGCGTGTACGCTTCTCGGCAGGCATGACTTTAAATCATTTCAGGCTGTTGATAAAAAAAGAAAAAATTTTTCAGTGCGTGAAGTTAAAGATTTAAAGGTAATTAAAAAAAATAGTCATATAATTATTCAGATAGAAGCAGACGGATTTCTTTATAATATGGTTCGCAATATCGCGGGTACGTTAGTTGATGTCGCGAGAGGATATATAAAAGAAGACGGTATCCTTGAGATTTTATTATCCCGAGACCGGCGAAAAGCAGGTGTTACCGCGCCGCCTAAAGGACTATTTTTGATGAAAGTCAACTATTGATTACCCTGAAAAAAGTTTTCTAAAATCACTTGACAACGCTCTTTAAGTATGTTAACCTTTCACTCTTAAAAGTTTTATAAGTAGTATAAATATTATTCAACTTAAGAAGGAAAATGTATTTATGGGAAATAATATAACGGTAATGAAAAACAAAAAAAATGTAGTGCATGATTGGTATTTGATAGACGCGGAAGGGAAAACATTGGGCAGGCTTGCTACAAAAATAGCCGCGCTTATTAGAGGAAAACATCTTGTTGATTACAGCCCGCATGTTGATATGGGAGCAGGCGTAATAGTTATCAATTGCGGCAAAGTAAAGGTGACCGGCAATAAATTAAACGATAAGATATATACCACATATTCAGGATATCCTAGCGGTTTAAAAGAAACATCGATGAAGAAGATACTTGATAGGAAGCCTAAATATATTTTAAGACACGCGGTTAGAGGTATGCTAGGACAGAATAGATTGACAGTTTTAAGGCTTAGAAGATTGAAGCTCTATGAAGACGCGCAACATCCTCACGTGGCGCAGTCTCCTAAGAAAATTGATGTATAAAATATTTTTATTTTAAAAGGCGGATAATAATGGAAGCAGTAAAAAATTATTTTTGTGGTACCGGAAGGCGTAAAGAATCTATTGCAAGGGTTAGGATATTACCCGGAACAGGGAAAATAAGAGTTAATAATAGGGAATTAGAAGATTATTTCCCAAGAGAAACACACTGTATTATCGCGGTGAAACCACTTGTAGTTACCGGCACTATAAAAAGTTACGATATTTGGGCTAATATAGTGGGTGGCGGAATAAGCGGTCAAGCTGGGGCGTTTCGCCTAGGAGTAGCAAGAGCTCTTATTGTCGCGGATCCTGAATTTCGTCCTATTTTAAAACGTAATGGTTTTCTTACCCGAGATCCAAGAGCCAAAGAAAGAAAGAAATACGGGTTTAAGCGCGCGAGAAAAGGATTCCAATTCTCCAAACGTTAATTTGTTTTAAATCGTAATAAAGATTGGAAAGGTTTTTAGTAATAAAACAGCACAATACCAGTTTTTGAGACAAGAGAATATAAAAAATACAATTAGGACTTATGTGGTTTAATAATAAATTGCGTAAGTCCTAATTTTTTTATACGCATATTGGTTTAAAAATAATATAATATGTGTTTATTGTTTAGGCTGTATTTTTTAGCCCGAAGAATGCATTTGTCATGGGTAAAGAGTGCATTAGTTTTATGGAGAAATATTATGATAAAAGTCGGAATCGCGGGAATTACCGGATATACAGGAGAAGAACTTATAAGGTGTTTGTATCAACATCCGAAAGTTAAAATTTCTTCTTTATACGCGCGTATTGAAAAACCTATTCATTTCTCTAGTATTGCGCCACGTTTTAATAAAAAAATTGATTTAATGTGCGAGCCTTTAAACGCAGAACATATGGGAGATAATTGTGATATTGTTTTTCTCGCGCTTCCTCACACGGTATCTATGGAGTTTGTCCCATTTTTGTTGAAAAAAGGGAAAAGGGTTATTGATTTAAGCGCGGATTATCGTATCCCAAAAGATTCGTATGAATTGTGGTATAAGCATGAACACACGGATAGTGAAAATTTAACTCAGGCGGTTTACGGACTTCCTGAAATAAATAGGGAAAAAATAAAAGGCGCGAAATTGCTTTCTAACCCGGGGTGTTATCCGACAAGTATTATCTTAGGCTTGGCGCCTATATCTAAATTGATTTCTCAATGTTTAATTGAACCGATAATTGATTCAAAAAGCGGAACAAGCGGGGCAGGTAAAAAGGCCGAGGCTTCTTTTTTATTCACGGAAGTAGATGAAAATTTAAGATGCTATAAAGCGAATGAGCATCAGCATATACCTGAGATAGAACATTTTTTATCGTATGAGGCAGGCGCTAATATAAAGGTTCATTTCAGCCCGCATTTATTGCCTGTAAGAAGAGGAATAATGTCCACGATTTATTTAAATCATGAATCTTTTTCTAGTATAGAGAATATCCAGAAAATGTATAATGATTTTTATAAAAATGAGCCTTTTGTCAGGGTGCGTCCTTTAGGAAAATTCCCTGAGATTTTAGATGTAGCTGAGACGAATTACTGTGATATCGGAATAAAATTTGCTAGAGGCATGCTTATTATTGTTTCAGTTATTGATAACCTATTAAAAGGCGCTAGTGGTCAAGCTGTTCAAAATATGAATATTATGTGCGGTTTTGATGAGAAAGAAGGATTATTTTAGTTTTTGAAATCTAAGGAGGATTTTAAAAATATTATGTCAAAAATTAAAGTTCCAAAAGGTTTTGTTTTTTCCGGAATCCATTGCGGATTAAAAAGGAAACGTAAAGATTTATCTTTATTCTATTCTGAAAAAGAATGTAAGGCCGCCGGTGTTTTTACTAAAAATACCGTGAAGGCCGCGCCTGTTATTTTATGCGAAGAGCGTTTAAAAAAAGGCGCGAACATTCACGCGATTATTGTAAATAGCGGAAATGCTAATTGTATGACAGGTAATCAAGGGTATAAAGACGCGGTTGAAACAACCAGATCTATCGCGGAACTTTTAGATATACCGGAAGAAACAGTTTTAGTTTCTTCTACAGGTGTTATCGGAAAACCGTTAAATATGAATGTTATAAAAAAGGCGTTACCAGAACTAAAAAATAATCTTTCGGCGACAGCTATAGTTGATGCCGCTGAAGGTATAGTTACTACCGATCGATTCAGTAAAATTTCTTCTCGTGCTATCAAAATCGGTAATAAAAATATTACTATTTTGGGAATAGCCAAAGGCGCCGGTATGATTAGGCCGGATATGGCTACAATGCTTTCATATGTTTTTACAGACGCGAACATCAGTGAAATAGCAATAGAAAAGGCACTTATAAAAAGTGTGGATAAATCTTTTAATTCTATATCAGTTGACGGCGATATGAGTACAAATGACACTGTAATTATTTTGGCTAATGGATTAGCGAATAATGATTTAATTTCAGATTCAGGAGAAGTATTTGAACTTTTTGTTGAGAAGTTAAGCGATGTTATGCTTGAACTTGCTAAATTGATAGTAGTTGACGGCGAAGGAGCGACTAAACTTGTTGAAATTAATGTCTCGGGAGCGAAGACATTACAGGACGCGAAACTCGCCGCGGGCACAATATCGAATTCTCTTTTAGTAAAATGCGCTATACACGGCGCTGATCCTAATTGGGGGAGAATTGCCGCGTCTCTCGGCGCGAGCGGCGCGGAGTTTAATCCTGAAAAAATAGAAATAATAATGGATGGCGTTACATTTTTTAAGAATGGAGAATTTACCGCGCCGTCTTCATCGAAAATCCAAAAAGTTTTTAAAAAAAATAAAGTAAATATAAAAGTGAATTTAAATAATGGAAAATACAGCGCGGTTAATTATACTTGCGATATTTCAAAAGAATATATTGAAATAAACGCTTCATACACAACGTAATTTTTTGCGCGACGGGATTGTTTGCGCAAAGCGTAAAATAGAGAAAGGAAAAAATTAATAATGGAAGAAGCTATAAAAAAAAGCGAAGTTTTAATAGAGGCTTTACCGTATATAAAAAAATTTTTTGGTAAAGTTGTTGTCGTTAAATACGGCGGAAGTTCTTTTGAAGACAGGGAAACACGGTTAAGCGTTCTGCATGATATTATTTTTATGAAATACGCCGGGATGCGGCCTGTGCTCGTTCACGGCGGCGGTCCTGAAATAAGTAAAAAATTGGAAGAAAAAAAAATAGAAGTAAAATTTGTCAATGGTCTACGCGTTACATGTGAAAAAACTATCGTGATAGTAGATGAAGTCCTTAGCGAAATCAATAAAGAGCTTGTCGCTGATATCAGCCGTTTCGGCGGTGAGGCGTTTGGATTAAGCGGTAAAGAAAATAATATGATACAAACTGTGAAGAATTTATCCAATGGAGATTTAGGGTATGTGGGAAAAGTAGAGCGCGTTGATACTACTATTATCAATCGTCTATTGGAAACAAATATTATTCCTGTTGTTTCGCCTGTCGGTAAAGGGCAGGATGACGGCAAATTGTATAACGTAAACGCGGATGACGTCGCGAGTAGCTTAGCAGTCGCTCTTTCTGCTGAAAAATTTGTTTTAATGACTAATGTCCGCGGTGTTATGAAAATTAAAGAGGATGCTGAGTCGTTATTCCATTCGCTTACTGTTCCAATGGTTTATCATTTGATAGAAGAAGGTGTTATAAAAGGCGGGATGCTTCCTAAAGTAAAGTCGTGTTTAAATGCTCTTGAAGGAGGCGTAAGAAAAGCGCACATTGTTGAAGCGAGTCTTTCGCACGCTCTTTTACTTGAAATGTTTACCGATACAGGTATCGGGACTGAAATTATAAAAGGATAGTAATGACATTTTTTCAAACAATTAAAGATAACGATAAAAATTATGTTCTTCAGACTTATACTAGGCAGGATGTATGCTTAGTGAAAGGGTATGGCTCTTGGGTTGAAGATATTAATGGTAAAAAATATATTGATTTTTTCCCGGGCTGGGCGGTTAGCGGTATCGGGCATTGCCATAAGAAGGTTGTATCTAATATTGAAGAGCAATTGAAAAAAATAATGCATGTTTCAAATAATTATTATAATGAACTTCAGCCTGTTTTAGCTGAAACAATAATAAAAAATTCTTTTCCCGGAAAAGTTTTTTTTGCTAATAGCGGAGCTGAAGCTAATGAAGGCGCAATAAAACTCGCGAGAAAATATGGTTCATCAAGCGGCCGGCATGAAATCATTACAATGGAAAAATCTTTTCACGGAAGGACATTAGCCACTCTTACTGCGACGGGGCAGGATAAAGTAAAAATAGGATTTAGCCCTTTGGTTGAAGGATTTAAGCATATTCCATTTAATGACATCGAGAGTTTTAAGAAAGCTATTACGTCAAAAACTATAGCAGTTATGCTTGAACCCATTCAAGGTGAAGGCGGGGTTAACTCCGCGGATTTAGATTATTTAAAAATAGTAGCGCGGATATGCGAGGAGAAAGATATTTTACTTATACTTGATGAAGTCCAGACAGGAATGGGCCGTACAGGAAAAATGTTTGCTTATGAGCATTTTGGCATAACGCCTAGCGCGATGACACTGGCGAAATCTCTCGGCGGAGGGTTTCCTATAGGCGCTTTGGTTGTTGCTAAAAAATATGAGGATATTCTTATCCCGGGTTCTCACGCGTCAACTTTTGGCGGTAGTCCTATTGCCGCGGCCGCGGCGCTTGGCGTGTTTAGTGCTATTCATGAAGAAAAACTTTTAGACAATGCCGTAAATATGGGAGAATATTTGATTAAGAAATTAGAAGGGATTAAAAAAAATAATTTTCGTGTGAAAAAAATTAAGGGAAAAGCATTAATGATAGGAGTGGAACTTGATATAGACGACGGTTCAAAAGTAGTTAACGAATGTGTGCGGGAAGGGCTTTTAATAAATTGTACTCAAAAAAATATTTTGCGTGTAATGCCGCCTTTAACCGTAAATAAAGAAGAAATAGATTTAGCTAGTGAAAAATTATCTAAAGCATTGGAGCGAGTTTCATGAGAAAAAAAAGAGATTTGTTGACACTAAAAGATCTAACTGTAGACGAAATTTTTGAAATCATGAGTTTAGCGAAACAGTTTAAAAGATTTCCTTTTTTTAAAAAAAGGGCTTTACGAAATAAAACTTTAGCGTTGTTATTCCAAAAACCTTCTAATCGAACAAGAGTTTCATTTGAAGTCGCGATGACGCATCTTGGCGGATACGCGCTTTACTTGAGCCCGCAGGAAATAGCCATGGGCGCCCGTGAATCAGTGAAAGACGTGGCATGTGTGATTTCTAGATATGTTGATGGTATTGTCGCGAGAGTCTTTTCTCACAATGATTTGTCTATTTTTTCCAGATACGCGGATATCCCTGTCATAAATGGTTTATCTGATTTGGCGCATCCGTGCCAAGCGTTAAGCGATATCTTTACGATAAAAGAAAAATTTGGAGTTTTGAAAGGCGTGAAACTTACTTATGTCGGAGACGGAAATAATGTCGCGAATTCACTTTTAATTACCGGTGTAATGGCAGGGTTAAATGTGAGTATAGCCACTCCTAAAGGTTATGAAATACCGGTTGAAGTTTTAGAAGAAGCGAAAGAGCACTCAAAAATAAGTGGTTCAATAATTGAAATATTAAATGAGCCTGAAAAGGCTATGCAGGATGCTGATGTGGTTTATACTGATGTTTGGATAAGTATGGGCGATGAACATGAAAAAGAAGAACGATTAAAAGCGTTCAGCGGGTTTCAAATTAATGAAACATTAATGTCGTACGCGAAAAAATACGCGTTTATTATGCATTGCCTTCCGGCGCATAGAGGCGAGGAAATTTCAGACGTGATAGACGGTAAGAATTCAATTGTTTATGATCAGGCTGAAAATAGAATGCATGTGCAAAAAGCAGTGCTTTATAAATTGCTGAGATGAAAAAGCGGTTTTATTGCGCGCGGATAAGCGGATAAGCGGATAAAGTGGGTATTTTTTTATAAAAACAGAAAGGGATAAAAAAATGGAGAAAAAAGAAAAAATTGTTTTAGCGTATTCCGGCGGTTTAGATACTTCTGTAGCGATAAAGTGGCTTATGGATAAAGGGTATGATGTTGTCTGTTATATGGCTGATGTTGGGCAGGGAAAAGACGTTGAGAATGCCAGAAAGAGGGCACTCTCCATAGGCGCGTCTAAATGTATTGTCGCGGATCTACGGGAAAGGTTTATAAAAGAATATGTTTTTCCGACATTAAAAGCAGGAGCTAAATATCAAGGGAAATACAATATGGCAACATCTTTGTCTAGACCTATTATTGCCGCGGATATGATAGAAATAGCGAAGAAAGAAAAAGCCGTGGCAATAGCGCACGGGTGTACCGGAAAAGGTAATGACCAAGTGCGTTTTGAAGTAACGTTTCACATAAAAGCGCCTAATTTAAAGGTTATAGCGCCTGTTAGAGAGTGGGAATTAAAAACGCGTGAAGACGAAATTGAATACGCGAAAAAACATAATATACCGATAGAGCAGACAAAGAAAAAAATTTTTAGTATTGATCATAATTTATGGGGAACAAGCGTTGAGGGCGGATCGCTTGAAGACCCATGTAATGAACCGGCGGTTGAAACGTATATTACGATAGTTAAGCCTGAGTCTGCGCCGAATAAAGCGGAATATGTTACGGTTACTTTTAAAAAAGGGATACCTATTGCTATTAACGGTAAGACTTATGAGCCGCTTGTCTTGATAGATAAACTTAATAAAATGGGCGCGAAACACGGAATCGGTAGAGTGGATATGATAGAAGACCGATTGGTAGGAATAAAATCCCGCGAAATATATGAAGCGCCCGCGTCTGAAATACTTTATTCCGCGCACACTAGTCTTGAAGAATTGGTTTTAGATAGAGAAACGCGGCGTTATAAAGATGATCTTTCAAGAAGATACGCGGAGTTAGTGTATTACGGGCTTTGGTTTACGCCTTTAAGAGAGGCGTTTGACGCTTTTATTGATAAAACATCCGAACGTGTTAACGGCGATGTTAAACTTAAGTTGTATAAAGGGCAAGTTATAGTAGCTGGAAGAAAGAGCCCGGACTCTCGTTACCAGTTGAAACTCGCGACATACGGCGAAGGGGATGTTTTTGATCAGTCTCTTGCTAAAGGTTTTATTTCTTTGTGGGCAATGCCGTATAAAGAATAACAATTGATTAGTTTATTAGGATATTTTTTCGGTTTAACGAAAAGGAAAAATATGTCATCTAAATTATGGGGCGGAAGATTTGAAGGTAAAGATATCCCGTCAAAAATTTTGGATTTCACGTCAAGTTTAAATGATGATAAAATTTTAGCCGGAGTTGATGCGGTTTCTAGCATTGTTCACGCTGAAACACTTGCGAAAGCGGGATATGTTTCAAAAAAAGAAAAAGACGAAATTATAGCGGGGCTTAATGATTTTTTAAATAAACTTAACGCTGGAAAAATTGAGTTTTCCGGATATGAGGATGTTCACTCTTTAGTTCAGGCTTATGTTGAAAATAAAGCGCGAGACGCTTCTAAAAAAATGCACACGGGTCGTTCCCGTAATGAACAGATAGTAAATGATGTCAGGCTTTACACTAAAGAAGCTGTAGATAAATTGATAGGCGCAATCAGGCATTTGCAAAAAAATTTATTAGAGACCGGCGAAAGAGAATTTGGAAAAATAATACCCGGATACACGCATATAAATAGGGCCCAGCCTATTCTTTTTTCGCATTTAATTTTGGCTTATATTGAGATGCTGGAAAGAGATAGAACCCGGCTTTTAGACGCGAAAGCGCGATGCGATATTTCTGTTATGGGTTCAGGCGCTATCGCGGGTTCAAGCCTTGATTTAGATAGAAAATTTATTGCTGAATTATTAGGGTTTAAAGAAGTTTCAGCGAACAGTATTGATTCTGTCAGCGACCGAGATTTTATGATAGAAATACTATCTTGTTTAAGTATAATGGCTGTACATCTTTCACGTATGGCAGAAGACATGATACTTTATAGTTCTAGTGAATTCGGGTATCTCGATATGGGCGAAGAATTTTGCACCGGAAGTTCTTTAATGCCGCAGAAAAAAAACGCGGATGTTCTTGAACTTATAAGAGGCAGGTCATCTCTTGTGATAGGAGCTCTTAACGCGCTATTGGTCCTTCTAAAAGGGCTTCCGCACGCGTATAACCGGGACTTGCAGGAAGACAAAAAAATATTTTTTAACGCAATTAGTTTATTAGACTCAGAATTAGATATTATGGCAAGCATTGCCGTAACTTTGACAGTGAAGGAAAAAATATCTTTAGAAAAGCTTGGTGATGAGTTTATTTATGCCACGGATATAGCTGAATATTTAGTGCGTAAGGGTATTTCTTTTAAAGAAGCCCATTGGATTAGCGGCAGTATTGTCAAAAAATGTATAGAAAAAAATATAAATATTTCAGGTTTGAAAATAATGGAACTCAAAGAATTTTGCGAAAAATTTGAAGAGGATATATATAAACTATTGAACGCTGGAATGTCTATTAAAATGAAGAAGACAATCGGCAGTACAAATCCGAATATGGTAAAAAAAGAAATAAAAAAATGGAAAAAATTTTTATCTCGGTAAACATTTGATAAGGATTGAGGGAGGACGGTTTTAAAAATGAACGAATTTAAATACAAGGGGAATATACTATATTGTGAAGATGTTTCAATTTTGGATATAGTTAAAGATTATTCGACACCATTTTATCTTTATAGTCATCGGACTATAGTGGATCATTTTTTGAAAATAAAAAATGCCTTTTCTGCAATTGATCCATTAATATGTTTTTCAATGAAAGCTAATTCTAATTTAAATATTTGTAAGGCGCTTTTAAATGAAGGATGCGGATTGGACATTGTTTCAGGGGGAGAGCTTTACAAAGCTTTAAAGATTGGATGTCCTCCTTCTAAAATTGTGTATGCTAGTGTCGGCAAGACAGAAGAAGAAATAGAGACCGCGATACGAAAAAAAATTTTTTCATTTAATGTAGAGTCAATACCGGAACTTATTATGATTGATACAGTAGCGAGACGTTTAAAAACAAAACCCCGTGTCGCTCTTCGTGTTAATCCTGACGTAAAGCCTGATACGCATGATTATATAACAACCGGAACAAAGGAAAAAAAATTCGGTATAGATTTTAAAACAGCAGAGGATATTTTTGATAACGCGAATAAATATTCGAATGTCAGCATAAAAGGACTACATGTTCATATCGGTTCGCAAATTACTGATGTGGAGCCGTTTATAACGTCATTAAAAAAAGTTTTAGATTTTGTTGAAAAAGGAAATATAGGACTAGAGTGGCTGAATATCGGAGGCGGTTTTGGGATAATGTATCATGATGAATCCGCGAAAACAGCGGAAGATTTCGCGCGGGCGATCATTCCTATTTTAAAGGCGCGAAATTTAAAAATTATTTTGGAGCCGGGACGTTTTATTGTAGGAAGCGGCGGAATACTTGTGTGTAAAGTTTTATACGTGAAAACCGGTGTTACCGGAAAAAATTTTGCTATTATTGACGCGGGAATGAATGATCTTATACGTCCCAGTTTATATAAGGCGTATCATGAAGTGCTTCCTGTCGCTAAACTTGACACAACGTCTTTAGTTTATGATGTTGTGGGGCCTATCTGTGAAAGCGGAGATTATTTAGCTTTAGACAGAAGCCTTCCAAAATTATCATCAGGCGAATATCTGGCGGTTATGAGCGCCGGAGCTTATGGATATACAATGGCTTCAAACTATAATTCTAGACCGCGGCCAGCTGAAATAATGGTGATAGACGGCCATGTTAAAATTATAAGGCGCGCTGAAACATACAAAAATTTAATAGCTGGAGAAAGAATAATTAAGGAATTGAAATGAAAAAAATAGATGAAATCATTTTTACAAAAGCTGTGGCAAGCGGTAATGATTTTATCATTATTGATAATAAAGCGCGAGGAACTGTTTTTGACAGCAGTTATTACTCGGATTTAGCGCGTTCTTTATGCGAAAGGCATTTATCAATAGGCGCGGACGGCATTTTGGCTATAGAAAAATCAGATAGAGCGGATTATCGAATGAGGATTATTAATCCAGATGGTTCTGAAGTTAATATGTGCGGTAATGGCGCCAGATGCGCTATGTTATACGCGTATAAAAAAGGATGGGGAAATAATCTTACATTTGAAACAGGCGCGGGTATTTTAGAGGGAAATATTACAGAGTTTGGAGTAAAAATAAAAATGACAGAACCGCGCGACTTTAAAAAAGAAATTTTTTTAGAGGTAGACGGTGAAAAAATAAAGGCGCATTTTATTGATACCGGTGTTCCGCATGTTGTGTGTATGATGGATGATATAAAAAAAGTTGATGCCGTAAAACTTGGAAGAATTATTCGAGGTCATAATTTTTTCGCGCCACGTGGCACAAACGTAAATTTTGTAGGAGATATTACGAAAAATGGAGCAACTGTCAGGACATATGAAAGAGGCGTTGAAGATGAAACTTTGGCATGCGGCACAGGAAGCGTGGCGTCAGCTGTTATTCTAGGTTTACTAGGGGTTTTGAAGTCTCCTGTGGAAATAACTACAAAAAGCGGAGAAAAAATAAAAGTTTATTATAAAATAATATCTAATGAAAAAGTTATTGATGTTTATATGGAAGGAAAAGCACAAATTATTTTTGAAGGGAGAGTGGTTTAAATGTTTCAGGGTTCTTATGTAGCGATAGTTACACCATTTAAAAATGGAAAAGTTGATGAAAAAACTTATGTCAAATTGCTAGAGAGGCAGATAAAAAATGGAACAGACGGGATTGTTCCGTGCGGTTGCACAGGTGAAGCGGCAACGCTTTCTATGGAAGAACATAAAAGGCTTGTGGATATAGCGGTTAGTACCGTTAATAGGCGCGTTCCTGTTGTTGCCGGCACAGGTTCAAATTCTACAAGTGATGCTGTCGAATTAACAAAATACGCTAAAAAAGCAGGATGCGATGGCGCTCTTATCATTACTCCATATTACAATAAGCCGACGCCGGAAGGACAATACAGACATTACGCGGAAATAGCGAAGAAAGCAGACATTCCAATAATGCTTTATAATGTTCCGTCAAGAACCGGTATTTCGCTTTCGCCGGCGACAGTTGCCCGTCTTTCTAAGATTTCTAATATTGTAGCTATAAAAGAAGCGGCAGGCAGTGTTCAGCAGGTAATGGAAATTATCGATTCGTGCGATATAACAGTTTTAAGCGGTGACGATTCTATGACTCTCCCGTTTATGTCGCTTGGAGCTAAAGGAATAGTAAGCGTTGCGGCAAATGTGATTCCTGATAAAATTCACAACTTAGCGCAAAGTTTTTTGGATGGAGATATAGACAAGGCGCGTAAAATTCATTATGAAATTATTCCAGTTTGTAACGCGATGTTTATTGAGACTAATCCTATTCCCGTAAAAACAACACTCGCTATGATGGGGCTTATAAAAGAAGAATGGCGTATGCCTCTTTGCGAAATGATGGAATCGAATAGGAATAAATTAAAAGAGATAATAAAAAAATACGGGCTTATATAGATTTCGAGAAACTATTATTCTCGGCCGCTTTCGCGGTCCAAAGAATTTTAACATTTAGCCGGAGAGATTCGTATTATTCGTTATGGCAAAATGCGGTTTTTCGGTTTAGAGTAAACCAACAGGAGTTTTAATTATGGCAAGAATAGGAATTTTTGGAGTTTGCGGAAAGATGGGCGCCCGCATAGCGCGCTTAGCTTTAAAAGATAAAATGTTTTCGGTAACAGCGTGTATAGAAAATAAAGAGCATCAAATGATAGGTTCTTCTCTTGGAAAATTTTTGGAAACAACAGGCGCGGATATTACAATAGTGGATGATATCAAAAAAAGCAATATTAAAGAAATAGATTGTGTTATAGATTTTACTTTGCCGGCGGGAACCATTGAGCATGTGGCTGTGTGTGAAGAATTAGATATTCCAATGGTTATAGGGACAACTGGGTTTGACCGTGATTCTGAAAGAAAAATAGTAACAGCATCTGAAAACATACCGATTGTTTTTTCTCCGAATATGGCAACAGGAGTTAACGTGCTTTTTAATATAGTGCGCGAGGCCTCTAGGGTTTTAGGAAATGATTTTTCAATTAAAATAGATGAAACGCATCATATTCATAAAAAAGATTCTCCAAGCGGAACCGCTAAAATGATAGCGCGTAATATTGAAGACGCGTGCGGAAAAAATCCGTATATAGAGGTTTTTAGAGAGGGAGAAGTTATTGGTAATCATGGAATAATATTTTCTAACGAATATGAAACTTTAGAAATAAGGCATGACGCTAAATCTCGTGATGTGTTTGCCGCGGGCGCGTTAAAAGCCGCGCGTTTTATAGTTAATAAGCCAGCGGGATTGTATACTATGGCTGATGTTTTGGGATTTAAAAAATAAGCGAGGAGTAGCAATTATTATGAGTAGTATAAAAATTGAAACCGCTGAAAGATTAAAAAAATTACCTCCGTATTTATTTGAGGAGATAGATATGGCCAAACAAAAAGCCCTTAAAGAAGGCCGGCCGATAATTGATTTGGGCGTAGGTGATCCAGACAGCGCGACTCCGGATTTTGTAGTTGATAAATTAGCACTTGCGGCGCGTGAAACACAAAATCAAAAATATGCTTTTAATAAAGGATTACGGGTACTTCGTGAAAAAATGGCTGAATGGTATCGCAAAAGATTTGGCGTAATATTGGATCCGGATACTGAGATATTACCGCTCTTAGGGTCAAAAGAGGGAATTGGGCATATTCCTTTAGCCTTTGTAAATCACGGAGATTGTGTTTTAGTTCCGGATCCGGGATATCCTCCGTATAATTCAGGCGCGATATTCGCGGGCGGAGAAGTCCATTTTATGCCGCTTTTAGAAAAAAATAAATTTTTGCCTGATCTTGGCGCCATTAAAAAAGAAGTTTTACAGCGTTCGAAATTAATTCATTTAAATTATCCAAATAATCCGACAGGCGCTTTAGCAACAAAAGAATTTTATAAGGATGTAATAAGCTTATCTAAAAAATATAATATTATTGTTTCATCTGACGCGGCGTATTCAGAATTAAGTTTTGACGGTAATGAGCCGTTGAGTTTTCTTGAAATTGAGGGTGCTAAAGGTGTCGGTATAGAATTTCATTCTTTGTCAAAAACATTTAACATGACAGGCTGGCGCGTAGGAATGGCGGTAGGCAATAAAGACGTATTAGCGGGTCTTGGTAAAGTTAAGGCTAATCTTGATTCAGGGATTTTTACAGCAATACAAATAGCGTCTATTACCGCTTTAGAAAATGCTGATAAGGTTAAGAAAGAAATGCTGAAAATATATACTGAACGCAGGGATACATTTATTAAAATGCTTAATAACGCCGGATGGAAAGTGCCGCTACCGCCCGCGACGTTTTATGTATGGGCTCCGGTTTTTGGAAAATACGATTCTACGAGTTTAGCAAAGGCATTACTTGAAAAAGCAGATATTATCGCTACTCCCGGTAACGGGTTCGGTGACGCAGGCGAAGGATATGTCCGCATGGCTCTGACAGTAGACACTGAAAAATTAAAGATAGCGGCTGAACGGATTAAAAAAGCGTTTTTCGCGTAATTTTAAAAAATTTAAACCATGGCTATAGTATATTTAGGGATTGGTTCTAATATCGGCGACGCTACGAAAAATTGCGAGTCAGCTGTCCAAAAAATTAAATTTACCCCAAATATTCAAATAATTAAAAGTTCTTCTTTTTATAAAACAAAGCATGTTGGCGGTCCGGCTCAAGAAGATTATATAAATGGTGTCATTAAAATAAAAACAGATTTATCACCTGAATCCTGCCTTGTATCCTTTAAAGCTTTAGAAAAAGAAATGGGAAGAATACCCGCTCCAAGAAATTATCCGCGCGTAATAGATATTGATATTCTTTTTTATGATGATATTATTTTTAATAATGAAAATTTAGTAATTCCGCATCCTTTGGCGCATGAACGGCTTTTTATTTTAAAAGGCTTAAATGAAATAGAACCATATTTTGTCCACCCTGTTATCAAAAAAACAATTAGTAAATTATACGCGGAGGCGTTAGTTACAAAATTATGAAGATTATAAATACCGTAAACAAAATGAAATTATATTCAAAGAAAGCGCGCGAGTCTAAAAAACGAATTGGTTTTGTTCCTACTATGGGGTATCTCCATGAAGGCCATCTAAGCCTTATCCGTTCCGCGAGGAAAGAGAATGATATTGTTGTAGTAAGTATATTCGTGAACCCAACGCAATTCGGTCCAAAAGAGGATTTATCAAGATATCCGCGTGATATTAGGCGTGATAAGAAAATGTGCGTTTCAGCCGGAGTGGATGTGATTTTTATTCCATCAGCGGAAGAAATGTATCCGAGAGATTATCAAATTTATGTGAATCTGGAAGGAAATCTTTCTAATAAACTTTGCGCTAAAAGCCGTCCCGGGCATTTTAGGGGAGTCGCGACGATAGTAACAAAACTTTTTAATATTATTTCGCCTAGTATTAGCTATTTCGGCAGTAAAGACGCGCAACAGGCGATTATTATAAAACGTTTAATAGCAGATTTTAATATGGATACTATAATAAAGATTATGCCTATCGTGAGAGAAAAAGACGGTCTTGCCATGAGTTCTCGTAATGTTTATTTATCTCCCAAAGAAAGAAAGGACGCGCTCGGAATATCTAAAGCCCTTAAAGAATCCAGCATGATGATTAAGAATGGAAATTTAAATTCAAAAGAAATAAAATTTCATATAAATTCTTTATTGAATAAAAGAGACAGTTTGAAAATAGATTACGTGGAGATTGTAAGCGCGGAAACGCTAGAATCTATTGATAAAATACAAAAAAATACGCTTATCGCTATCGCGTGTTTTGCCGGCAAGACAAGGCTTATTGATAATTTGTGGATTCATTGATTCTATGTAGAATTCGGCAGTACAATCTTTGTGGTTTATTTTTTTTGTTCGGTTGTTTCTAGGATGGATTTTTCTGATTTTTTCAATATTCCGTTTTCAAAAAAAAGAGTGTCATTATAAGGATATATCCATTTTTCTTGTTTTGTTGCAACGTCGGATTTTATTTCGATATAATCAGGTTCTCCCCAACTCATTCTCGCCTGAGAAATAGTCATACCGGGTTTTACCATTTTAATTTCTATTAAGTTTTTGATGTCGTTTGTCCAAGACTCTGGATTTTCCATGGAGAAATAGTCATAGAACCTATTTTTTTTACTTATATTTTTAGGGACATTTGTTCCGCTTAAATTTATATCAATAAATCCTTTTTGTTCGTTATTAGTTTCTAATAATAGCCTGACAGGTGTTTTATTATCTAACCCCGGTTCTACTCCTATAATTTTTATACAAGAATATTTTTTGGCGTAGACAGGTTTATATTCACCTGTTTTTTCATTGTAAGTAAGAATATTTTGATCAAGATAATAAAAAGATTTTCCCATGAAAGATTTTTGAGCGTTGGCGATATCTTTAAGTGCTATAAGCCCGTCAATACATGTCCCTTTCGATTCCGCGTCATAGATGGCGCCAGTATCATCCATTTTTATTGTTACTAAAAATTCACCCTTATTATTTGGAATGATTTTTTCTATTGTGCCTATTCTTCCCGCGCATTCTTCATACGGCGGATGAATGTTTTGCATTGAGTCGGGAGAGATATTTTTTCTTACTATGTTCGGGTAATAAAATTTTCTGAGAGATAACGGTTTTGTGTGAAAAATAAATTTTTCATTTTTCCATGTTTCTATAGGCCTTTGAATAAAAATAGAAGAATTTTTTATAATATTATTTTTTTCAGCTAATGCGAAGGATAACGGTGTTATAGGTAAAACAAGAGTTAAAAAAAATATTATAATTTTCATTTTAAAATCCTCCTTAAATTAGCGATAAAAAAAGCCGAAACATTTTTGTTCCGGCTTTTTAAACAAGATAAAATAATGAAAAATAAAATCAGAATAATAATTGCACTTTCGCTATGAATTCTTGTCCTTTGCTTACTCTATCCTGTTGGTTCCAACGGTCATCCGCGTCGCCTCTACCGGCAAATGTTTGCCCGTATTGAAGTTCTAGGTTTAAGTTTATTCTTTCTTTTAAGTCATTTGGATCTTTAGTTTGTTCTTCTTGGGTGCCTTTTGTGACGCTGGTAAATCCTTTTCCTATAATATTAAAAATAGGTCCTGTGCGCCATGTGTAAGTATCTTTTACTTTGCCTGTTCCAGCTTGAGATATCATGCAGTCAACTTCGGCTTTCCACATGAGCCAATGTAGAGGCGAATATCCGCCTTCAATAAATAGCGGAATAGCATTGGCATATATGCTTTGGCTTGTCCATTCCCAATCTGCTCTCCATAAGTAGCCTGCTTCGCCGGCAATATATATAAGTTTATCTTTTGACATCGTCCATGATCTGCCAACTAGCGCTCTAATTTCAATAGCATCACCATATTCATTAAGTTCAGGAGCTTGAACCCTATCTTCTCCTCTTGGCTGTATAAAATATTTTAATTGAACAGCCGCTACTGCGGGTTTATTCATGAATTTATATTTAACCCCAACACTTATAGGTTTAAAACCTTCGTGTTTAAATTTTTCGCTCCATTGGGTTCTACTCCAATCATTTGTCCAATGACTCCAAGAATAAGGTATACCAAGTAGGAAATTTAAATCATTTACTACTCCATATTCTATTTTTGCTTCGACATCGTAAATTGACGACCATCCTCCGTCTCCCCAATCGCTTTGATTGTATTCAGAATCAAAGCATTCTTTTGAATGAAAATATCTTGTAAAAACTTCTGTCCAAACACGGCCTTCGTTAAGAGTCCAAGGACCGGCAAAAGATTTTTCCGTAAAGAATCCCCCTGCCAATATTAAGAAGACAGCGATAAGTAAAAATATTTTTTTCATCAATTACTCCTTTTAATTTTATTTTATATATCAATAAAATGTAGTATGTAGTGTATTACAAAAATAATTTAGATAATTATACTAATATTCAGTTTAATTGTGGTAGTGTTTTTTGTGTATGAATACTAAAACATTAAAATTTTATAGATTCTTATGAGATTGTGGGCAGAATGTGGCAGTAGAAGATGTGATTTAAGCCCGGGTTTAAATTTTTATTGCGTATATTTTTGTTTCTACGTGTTTTAAGATTTTAATTTTTTTTACTCTAAAAAATCGAAATCTTTATTGCCGTAAAATAAAAAAACAGGGACGCGCTTTTGGCACATCCCTGTTTTTTGCGCCCCCTTTAAAGGAGGAAAAGGGGGCTTTGGTGGTGGTCTATTTTTATACTATCATTATCAATTATACAACATATTTTCACCATAAGCAACTTTTTTGTAAAATAATTTATAACACAAATTAATTTATTTTTGATAAATATATTCAAAAATCAAACTATTTGTTAACAAATTATTTTTTTCATGCTATTTTTTGGGGTGGTATATATTTTTTAGGTAGGTTTTTATAGAGTATGGATTCTTCTATTTTGTCTCTTTTGTGCGCGCCGTTGGAAAAGACAGCACATTTTTTTTCTAGTTCTTCCAGTGTGAGTTTATATGATTTAGGTGTTAGACTGTTTTGCAACAGCATTTTTTCTAAGGCTTTAATTCTAAAGCGGTCAAGTCCCCAAATATTATGAGATAATTGGTCGCATCTCCCGCCGTCTTTAAATGTAAGGGCGCAGGGAATTAGTTTGATATTAAATTTATTAGTCAGTCTTAACCAAAAATCATAATCTTCACATGCCGGTAGTGTTTCATCGAAGTTTCCTATTGTGTGAAAAATAGAATTATGGATGACTGCTGTGGATATGCTTATACAACATAATTCTAAAGCGTTTGGGTAAACAAAACCGTCAGGCTTTTTATGTTTTTTTTTCTGTGGTAATACACGGCCGTTTTTAAACCATATTTCTTCAGTATGAAATATTTTTATATCAGGGAATTGGTTAATGAATTTTACAGTGGTTTCGAGTTTTTTAGGATCCCACCAATCGTCAGAATCTAGAAAAGCGATGAATTCTTTTTTAGCGAGGCGTATCCCTAAATTGCGGGATTTTGACACACCCATGTTTTTATCGTTGTATAAATATTGCAGTCGGGTATCTTTGATATTTTTTATTAAATCGTTTGTTCCGTCAGTTGAGTTGTCGTCAATTATTATTATTTCAAAATCATCATACGATTGAGATATGACGGAGTTAACGCATTTTTCAATAAAATTTTTTCGATTATACGTGGGTATTATTACTGAAAAAGAAGGTTTATTCATGGAGATATTATATAATACGAGACAGCATAAATTCAAATCATTGGATAAAGTTGTAAAGGGGAGGCGATGAAAAGTAAAACAGTGCTGTTGGTTAACCCGTGGATATATGATTTTGCGGCGTATGATTTTTGGATAAAACCTTGGGGTCTACTGAAAATTTCATCTATTTTAAAGTCCGCGGGATTTAAAGTGTTTTTAACAGATTGCCTTTATAGGCAGCATCCTAATTTATTGACTAATACGAAATCTGCTAAGAATGGCACAGGAAAATTTATTATGGAAAATATCCAAAAACCATTGGCGTTAAAAGGGATTCCCAGAAAATATAAGAGATACGGCCTGCCCGTGGATATCGCGGAAAGTTCCATGCCTAATGAAAAAATAGATTTTATTATGGTGTCTTCAGGTATGACATATTGGTATCCTAGTGTTATTGATATCATAAAAATACTTAGAAAAAAATTTGATAGCGTGCCTATTATTTTAGGCGGGACATACGCTACTTTATGTTATGAACACGCGGTTAAATATAGCGGAGCTGATATTGTGATAAAAAGTAAAGAGCTTTTTAAATTAAATACTTTTTTGGGAGAAGATTTAGATTTTTCATGGGAGAACATATTGAATACATCGATTGATTATAGTTCGTATAGCAATAGTCCTTACGGTATTTTGCGGATATCTTTGGGGTGCCCTTTCTCATGCGCGTATTGCGCGCAAAATTTATTGTCTCCTAGTTTTATGCTTAAAGATATGGGAAAGGCTCTAGATGAATTAAAAATGTTAATATCGATGGGGATAAAGATTTTCGCGTTTTATGATGACGCGTTATTGTATGCTCAGGAATATATAAAAAAATATTTTAATGAAATTTATAAGCTTGGGGATGGATTGTCGTTTTACACGCCGAATGGATTGCACGCGAGGTTTATTTCTTTTGAAATAGCAGTTTTAATGAAAAAAATAAATTTAGTGAACCCGATAATAAGTCTTGAAACTATTGACCCGCGTAATGAAAAAAAATGGCATTCAAAAATTACCAAAAATGATTTTTTAAACGCGGTCAAGAACTTAAAGTCCGCGGGTTACAAAACAGGGGAATATTCAGCGTATATTTTGTTAGGGGCGCCGGACGCGGATGAAAAAGGTGTTAAAGAAACAATAGATTTCGCGCGCGGTGAAGGAGCTAAAATACTTTTGAGTGAATATTCCGTTGTGCCGGGGACTCCTATCGCTAGTTTTGACGCGGGTTTCAATGAGGAACCCTTGTATCATAATAATAGCGTTTATCCGTCATTTAAAATAAGTGAGTGGCATAAAATTCAATCTATAAAAAATTACGCGAAATTGCTTGAGTGAGTCTAGCATTTTTGGGTTTATCATATTATTTATTGTAAAAAAAGAGGCGCGAATTTTCGCGCCTCTTTTTTTGTAAGCACTAAGCGGTTAGTAATAAACTTTTCTGTATCCTTTAGAAAACATCATTCTGTCATTCCCGCGAAAGAGGCTGTGTCACAACTAGTATGGTGCGTCTTAAATAAGTTTACTTATAGCTTTACTTAGCAAAAGGATTCTACTATAATGTTGCTTGATGAAAAAAGCAGAACCTATTCAATTATCATCCGAAGAGCGCTCAACACTAAACGTTTGGGCAAACGGACGGAAATTTCCGTTACGTATGACTCAACGCGCTCAGATTATTTGTATGGCTGCCGACGGAATTCTAAATCAAGACATTGGACAAAAACTTAAAATTTCTCGTCCAACTGTTCAACTCTGGCGTCAGCGGTTTCTTTCGCTTCGTCTGACCGGACTGGAAAAAGATGCTCCGAGACCTGGCCGGTTTCCAAGAATTACGCAACGCAAAATCAATGCGGTTGTCGAAGCGACTCTTCATACAACTCCTGTTGATGCGACTCATTGGAGTACACGAACAATGGCCAAAGCTCAAGGATTGAGCGAGGCTACTATTCGTCGTATATGGCACAGACACAATTTGAAGCCACATCTTATCGAAACTTTTAAACTCAGCAGAGATAAACATTTTATCGAAAAACTACACGATGTCGTTGGTCTTTATTTAAATCCTCCAGACAAAGCCATCGTTTTTTGTGTCGACGAAAAAAGTCAAATCCAAGCATTGGAACGCACTCGCCCATCAACACCCTTGCGTCAAGGAATTCCTGCTCGTCAAACACACGATTACACACGACACGGTACTACGACATTATTTGCCGCTTTAAGCATGCTCGATGGACAAGTTATCGGCGACTGTATGCCTCGTCATCGGCATCAAGAATTTATTCGATTCTTACAGCTTATCAACGTCAAGACTCCGCAAGACTTAGAGCTACACCTTATCGTCGACAATTATGGAACACACAAACATCAACGCGTTCAAACATGGCTAAAACGTTATCCTCGATTTCATTTGCATTTTATTCCGACATCCAGTTCATGGCTCAATATGGTTGAGCGCTGGTTCGGTGAAATTACAAGAAAACGTATACGTCGAGGTTCTTTTAAAAACGTGTCAGAATTAATTACGACTATTATGCAATATATTGAAAATCACAATCAAAGTCCTCGTGTTTTTGTGTGGAGCGCGTCAGTTGAACAGATAATGTCAAAGATCACCAAATGTAAAGAAGTGTTAGACGCACCATACTAGTATCGCATTTTAAAAGTGGAGTAAACCTAGTAAAAATAGCGTAAACTCGCTGTCATTCCTGCGTAGGCAGGAATCTATACTGGTAAAAAGGGAGTGGAAAGATTTTAAAAAACTAAAAAATCGTAGTTGTGACACAGCCTCGAAAGCGGGAATCCATAAGGGTTTTATGATGTTTTTGAAATGGTTATACCGTATATAAATTCCTGCTTCATGGAAAATCACAACGTTAATAATCAAGCTTGCAATTACCATCCGCTTAGTGATTACAAGCGGTTAGTGATAACAATAATAACGCCCTCTTCTTTTAAAAACCATTTTCAGAGTTCGTAAATAAAATTAGTAAATGGTATTCATTTAAAAAAAATGAATACCATGAAAAATAAAATTGAAATTTTGATTTTTCATGGAGGGCATGAAGAAGATATAAGATGATATTAGTCAGGTCTCCACATTATTTACATAATTCTAATGTTGTTCTTGCGCCCCGCGCGGAAATGATATTTTTGAAAATTCGAATTAACCTGTCGAAATTTCATGTTTAACCGGAAAACTGCGTTTGGACATAGATGAAGAATGCTAAGATGTTTGAGATAAAAGGCTTAAAAAAATTTGTAGGCGCACCATTTGATGAGGTGCGTCAAGAATTTTTTTAAGCCTTTTAGCCGAACAGATTCGCATTATTCGCTATGGACAAATGCAGTTTTTCGGTTTAAGCTACTCGTTATAGACGGCTTAATAAATTGACGGTATAAATAGGAAAAGAAATAAAAACAGAAATAGGGGAGACCTGCCCCACACTAAAACATTTTTTAAAAAAATATGTTAAAACCTACAAATAAAAATACATCAAGAAATAATATACCGTGTATTCCTCTAGACGACTGTTTAGCAAAAACTATATGTTTAGATGGAAAAAAACAAAAAGGTGTATCTGTAAAAACACATTCTCTTATAGCGGGGTATGTGGCGCGAGAACTTTTGAACCGATTACCTTTATGGCTTAGAAAAAATCTTTTCCCATCGGGAAGCGAATTAGTTGCCGCGGCTCATGATGTAGGGAAAGTCAGCCCGGCATTTCAAGAAAAACTTTATAGTGATATTGGCCATTCTCTCAACATTATTGACCCAGCTTTAGATGAAAAAATTGGATATCATTACACTGTAAGTCAAGCTACTGTATATTCTTTTCAAAAATATATTCCTGAAATTTTAGGGAGGCATCATGGCATTAGCCCGAATAGTGTTGAATTACCTAATTCAGACGGTTATGGCGGCAAAGAATGGCAAAAACAACGTATAGATTTATTAGAATTTTTGAAAAATGATTTTAAAACAGATTGGCCTAATATATCTTCTGAGTTACAGGCAGATGTTATTTCAGGGTTGACCACAGTGTCGGATTGGATTTCTTCCGGTTCTTTATTTGATGAAGTTAATGAAGAATCTTGGAAAAATTTTATTTGTAAAGCAGTGGATCAAGCGGGCTTTGTGGCACCCATAGTTAGTAACGGACTTACATTTGATAAAATTTTTGAATTTTCTCCCAGAAATATACAAAAAAAATTTATGGAGTCTATAAAAAGACGGGGAATATACATATTAGAAGCTCCAATGGGTATAGGGAAAACAGAAGCCGCTCTTTATGCCGCTTATCAGATGTTGGAAAAAGGAAATGCTACTGGTATTTATTTCGCGCTTCCAACTCAATTAACTTCTGATAAAATTTATGAACGAATGAATTCGTTTTTGGAAAAAATATTAGATAAATCGGACAGTCATCGTCATTCTTTACTTTTGCATGGTTCTGCATGGCTTCGTGACACTGAACTTGGTGAAGAGGGCGCTCCGGGACACTCTTGTTTTAACAGTGCCAAACGAGGACTTTTAGCTCCTTTTGCTGTAGGAACGATTGATACAGGTCTGATGTCGGTGATGAATGTAAATCATGGTGTTGTCCGGACATGAGGGCTTGCCGGGAAAGTTGTCATTTTAGATGAGGTGCATACTTATGATGATTATACCGGAACCATTCTTAGAGAACTTGTAAAAACCCTTCGTGATTTACAATGCACAGTTATTATTTTAAGCGCGACACTTACAGACAAGCATAGGCATGCTATAATGGGAATACCTTTTAATGAGTCAAAATTATTACCCGCGCCATACCCGCTTATTTCCGTTTATTCCCAAGAAGAGGAAAGTGCGGTAGGGATAGAAATAACTGAAGAATCTCAAGTAAGTCTTTGTATATCGGCGAATGATGATACTGCTATTGATGAGGTTATTAAGCGTGCAGAGTCTGGAGAACAAATTATTTGGATTGAAAACACTATTGTTGACGCACAAGAGCGGTATTGTATTTTAGCCACGAAAGCAAAAGAAATAGGGATAGATTGCGGATTATTACATTCACGATTTATAAAAATAGACCGTAAAAAAATTGAAGATAAATGGGTAAACCTTTTAGGTAAAAATAAAAAAAAAATTCGTCGAGAAACAGGGAGGATTTTAGTAGGAACTCAAATATTAGAGCAGTCATTAGATATTGATGCTGATTTTTTAGTGACTCGTTTATGTCCTATAGACATGCTTTTTCAGAGATTAGGACGATTGTGGCGGCACCGTGAAAATGATGATATACGGCCAAGAGATGCTCGTCATGAGGCTTGGATTTTAGCACCTAAATTAAAAGATGCTATTGAAAATAAAAATAGTTTTGGCAAGTCAGCTAAAGTGTATAGTCCATATATTCTTTGCAGAACATTGGATGTTGTTCAAAATGTTTTATCTATAAATTTGCCATCTGATATTCGTTCTTTGCTTGAAGAAACTTATAAAGAACGACATGAAGAAGGGAGTATGAGAATTTACAAACAAGAGATAGAAGAAGAACGAAAAAAATTGGCAGGGCTTGCTTTTAGAGGCATTTCACGTTTAGGTAAAACTTTGCCGGAAAGCAAGGCATACACACGTTATTCTGAAATAGAAACTAAGGTATATTTTTCTATATCAAAGGAGAAGGGGAAATGTTCCCCTTCTCCTTTGGATTCTTTTCCCCTTTTAATGAAACTGGCTCCAGCGGCCAGCCTCATTCCATGATTTTTGATAAACTTTTTTCCAGAGAAAAAAGACCAAGCTTTCTACTGCGCCGCAATGAAGGCAGAAATGGTAAAAACAAATCCTTGCGTGTAGTTAACATAATATATATTCTCAGACGTTGTAGGTTTTTAAAATAAAACCTACAACGTCTATCATTTTGTAATCACTAAGCGTATGGTAATTGCAAGATTGATTATTAACGTTGTGATTTTCCATGAAGCAGGAATCTATATATGGTATAACCATTTCAAAAATATCATAAAATCCGTATGGATTCCCGCTTTCGAGGTTGTGTCATAACTACGATTTTTTATTTTTTAAAATCTTTTCACTCCCTTTTTACCAGTATAGATTCCTGCCTACGCAGGAATGACAGCGGGTTGACGCTATTTTTACTAGTTTCACTCTACTTTTAAAATGCGATACTAGTTGTGACACCGCCTCTTTCGCGAGAATGACAGAATGAGGTTTTCTAAAGGATACAGAAAAGTTTATTACTAACCGCTTAGTGATTACCTGTTTTTTTGTCCATAGCTAAAAAAGCCGTTTTTATGAAAGGCCTCCCTAAATTACGAATATGAAACATGGGCGGCCTTTCATAAAAATAAAAAAATTACAAAATTTTTTATTTCGCATGAGTTACACGGACAACGCCTTACGTACCTCTATAAAAACTTCTTCTGGAGTTACACTCGTCATACATTCTACATTACGCGGGCATTTTACCTCATAGCAAGGCAGAACACATCCTAAATTATGTTGTATCACATAATTTTTACCAATACCACGCGGTCCTGTCAAATCAGCTAAAGTAGGCCCGAATAACGCTATAGTTTGAGTCCCTACGCTGGAAGCTAAATGCATCGGTCCTGAATCCGCGCTTATAACAAGCCTTGCTTTCTTAAAGATAGCGGCAAGAGTATTTAGCCCTGTGATACCAGCAATATTTAGAACATTTTTACGGTCAATTTGTTTTATTATAGATTCAGCTAAAATTTTATCCTTACTAGCGCCGGTAATAACAATAAAAAAATCAGGATACGCGTCCAAAATACGCTGTCCTAAAAAAACAAAATTTTTACTAGGCCATCTTTTAGGTCCCCAGTTACCACCGGGATTTAAAACAATAAAATTTTTAAAACAAATATCAATACCCGCTATTTTTTTAAACAAAATTTTTTCAGCGGATTTTATATTGTCCTCACTTATAAAATATTCATACCTATCGCTAGCAACCTTTATTCCATAAACTTTAGCTAATTCTAATAAAAACGAAATCCTATGCATACTAACGCGCGGCGGTTCCACTTTTAAAGTTATATCGTCCTTTTTACCTAAAAACCCAACACGTTCTTTAATACCAGCCGCTTTAGCCATAAATGCCTTTACGCGTGACGGTTTAAGTAAAAAAGATGTATCAAATTTTTTCGCCTTAATTTTAAAAATAAAAAATAATTTTTCAAAAAAAGCAGTAATACCTCTTGAATCAGAAAGAAAAATTATTTCATTTATGTAAGGATTGTTAACCAATAATTCGCTATATCTCGGAACTACAGCGCAAGCTATATACGCGTCAGGATTCGCTTCTCTAATGGAACGAAGAAACGGAAAAGAAAATAATATATCCCCAAGCCAATTTAATTCAAAAATAAGAATCCTCTTCATAAAATAAATCTCCTAAACAATATATTCACGCCCCTAATCCCCAAAAATTACAGACTCAATCAGTTTATTATAATAACAACTAAACTATTTTCTACCAATTTATTTCTGCTTTGTAAAATTAAAGTATTATTTTGGCGCTGGCGCAAAATGAAGTTTTTTGCTGCCCGCTTATCAACATTTGCGGCAAAAAACTATTTTTTAGCATAAACCGAAAAACATGCCCCAAAAAATAAAAAAATATTTTTTTCATTTTGCGACAGCGCCATTTTTCGGTTTGCTGATTCGTTCTGTTAGAAATAAAATTTTTAGATTTTTATATTGAAAAAATTTAAATTTAAGTGTATAATATCTTTTAAAAATAATCGTTTGTATTTTAAAAAGTTATTATTTAGCCAATGTTTTAAAAAATAAAATTATGGGGGGGCGTAATGATAAAAAAATTTATTACTGTTTTATTAAGTGTTTGCGTATTTATCACTCAAATAAATTTTACAGCTCACGCTCAAATAAAATCACGATTCTTAAATCATTTAGCGCCGTCATCTATTTTTTCATCATTAGGTAATGAACAAATTAAAGACTTAGCTCTACTTGAATATTTATTTAATTCTTCTTTTTTTTCTAAAACAATAAATCCTTTTACAGAATTATACGACATCGATAGTAGTGCTTTGGGCGTTGATTTTTCAAAAGAAAACTGTGACTTTAAACTATGTTTCAGTAAAGCAAAATATTATGAAACAGTAAATGTCCGCCTTATCCCCTGCGAAATAATTTTAAACGGAAAAATATTTAACTACTGGTGCGCGGCAAAATCGCCTAGCGATGAAAAATCAAAAAATATTTTCCATTTTTTTCTTGAAGAAGAAATTTCAAAAAATGGATTTACTCAGGCGCTTGAAAATTTCGAAACAATTTCAAGGATTGAAAAATCAGAAATAGCACAAAAAGTATACAGCGAAAAAAACCATGACGAAATAATAAGAAACGCGATAACTGCGGGAAAATATATATCGATAAAAGATAATACAACAAATAAAAATTATCCAGAATTAAAAAGTATAAATTACATTCCTCTAAATTTTATTTACGCGTTCCTTAATCTAACAGCGCCTGAATTGAATAATGATTTCAAAAAACTCGTTGACGACGGCCAGCTTATGGTAATAACAAAACTAGCGCCTGAAAAAAACCTGACAGAACCCCACGCGGGCGGTATTGGTATTTATCTTCCGCCTAAGCCAGCGTTTCTAAACACCCAAACAATTATTCATGAAATCTTTGCTAAATCCGGTTTCACACATCAAGAAAACACTATAATGGAAAATATTTTTCAAAAATTTATCCAAAATATTACCGAAAAAAAAGACCCAAATATTTCTCGCGAAATTTTAAACGGCCTAGACTTGTCAGATAAAGAAAAAATCACTTTAACTAAAACAAAAAACGCGCGCTTTATTGACATGACGACAATAATAAAAAACCGCGACTACACATCGCAAACAAAAATGATAGAAGAATCGGAAACTAACGAATTACTGGAATACATAAAAGAATTAGGATATGCCCATTTTTTAAACGATATCCCTTTTCCCATAAATATTTTGACACCGTCCGGAAAAATCATAATGACGAATAAAGTAACGGAAGAATTATTTTTAATACCCAAAGAAGCTTTACTAGAAAAAGAAATCTTCGATCTTTTGTCCCCTGACAGCCAAGAAACCGCGAAAAAAATACTTAAAGAAGAAATTAGACTGGGCATACCAGAGACATGGGAAGGAGAATACATCGCCCCAAAAAATAAAAAAGAAATTTTTTCTTTTTCAGATACATTTATTAAAAATAAAGAAGGCCGTATAATAGGCATAATCTCTTGCGTATTTAATATAACAAAAGATAAAGAAATAAAAAAAGCGCTAACACTGTATAAAACAAGCTTAGAAACTTTAATGGAATCTAACGCTAAAGAATTGATAGAGACTAATATTAAATTAAAAAGTGAAATAGAATACCGTAAAAAACTAGAAGAAAAACATGAAAAAATATCAAATTTAGTAACATTAGGGACAATCGCCGCTAGTGTCGCGCATGAAATCAATAACCCATTGTCAAGTATAAGCGGTTTTATAAATAAACTTATGCGCGGAACAGAAAATGACAACCTTAAAACCCTTCTTCAACAGGTTGATGAACAGTTAGCGCGTATTGGAAAAATTGTAAAAGATTTATTGAGTTTTTCACGCAAAGAAACCACTCTATTTTCGCCAATACATGTAAGAAGGATACTTTCTGAAGCAGTTAAAAATACTCAAATAGTTATAAAAAAATATAATGTAAATACAATAGTAGATTATGGATACAATGATGCTAATTATAATTTAAAAGTTATAGCTAATGAAACCCGTCTAATTGAAGTTTTTATCAATCTAATTAATAACGCCTGCCTTGCTATGGAAGACAGCATCTCACGCGAACTAACAATAAAGATTGATATGGATCAAACTAGAAAATTGGCAATCATAAGTGTCGCTAACACCGGCGAAATAATTAAACCAGAAGTTAAAGAAAAACTTTTTCAACCGTTTTTTTCAACACGCGCGCCCGGGAAAGGCACCGGATTGGGCCTTGCTATATGCGAAAAAATCATAAAATCTCATGGCGGCACAATAACTGTAAATCCGGAACAAAATGAAAAAACAACTTTCGTGATAACACTCCCTTTCACAAATGAAGAACCTCATGGAGATAAAAAAATTCAACGTCCGGTAGAAAAAAATTTAATTCCTGTACGCGATATCAAAACTATTCTTGCAGTGGACGACAAATCAAATATCCTACAAAACTGGCGAGATATTATGACAACACTTAATATAAAAATAATTACTGCCAACAACACGCAAGAAGCTCTAAAAATTTTACAAAACAATAAGGGAATTGACGCTATCATAAGTGATATAGAAATGCCCGCGAAAGAAGATGGTTTTAAACTCGCGGTTTTAGCAAGAGATATGGAATTTCAAGGCCCAATAGCTATATGTTCCGGGTATGGAGAAGATGATGAGAGACTCTCACCTCTTAAACAAAACAATATTATTAATCTTGGTATAACTAAATCAAATGAATTATTTATACCTGAAACATTAAATGTTACAAACGCTCTCAAAATATTATCAAGCATTAACTTAATAATGCCTTCAAAAGAAACAATAAATAAATATAAAGATGCTATAGAAAACGGCCAAGAAAATATATTCACCCCGCATGGAATAAAAAACGAAAAAACAATCATTCAAAAAGAGTCTTACTCTATTTTAACTAGAGAAGCAAAACATACTTTGGGAAATTGCTCCACAAGTTTAGGCGGATGGGGTACAAGAATAAAAAAAACACTTCAACTATTAAACATAGATGAAATAATAGACAAAACGAATAAACTTTTAGAAGAAATAGAAAATATAGTTTTTATTATAGAAAAAGACTTACCCAACTATACTGAACCCGCTAACTCTAAAGAGACCGCTTCTAGCTTACTCCTAGAAACTATAGCTAAACTTAAAGATTTAATGGGAAAAGCAGAGCAAGCTATTGATATTTTAGATAACCTGCTCATTCTTTTAAAACAAAACCAACTAAATAATGAATTAAATAAAATAGAAAGTCCTATAATAATCATTAAAGAAAGCATGCTTAATATAATTACCGAGGCAAAACTAATCATAAAAACACAAGAAGAAAAAATATATGATTTAAACGAAGAATATAAAACCGCGCAATTTAAAAACTCGCGTATAATGTTAGCCGGAAACTCAGAAATAATGGCACAACTTAAAGAACTTCTTATTTCAAAATTAGGCGTCCAATCTAAAAATATAAAAACAGTAAAAAATGGAAGAGAAATATTATACGAACTAAAAGACACAAAGTCAGCCGACAACATCCCTTACGCAATTTTTACAGATTTTCATATGGTAGGCATGGGGGGTATAGAATTTATGGCTCATCTTTTCTCTGATGAAAACATGCGAAATTTTCAGGACATACCAATAATTGTGGCATTGGAACAAACTACTCCTCATCTGGAAAACATTGTAAAAAAATCAGGCGCCTCTAAAGTTCTATCCGGGAATCTTCCAGAAAACACGTTACATATGGAACTTGCTAAAGTTTTACAACATGGAGAAGCCATAGCTGAAAAGATAAAACCAACGTTTAAAACCCTTAATACTAAAACAAAAAAAAATTATCCGGAAATATTACAAAAAATTTTTAATACCCTTAAAAAAACTAAAACAAAAATAACAAATGGCAATGAAAAATTTTATATCCACCACCTGCCTAATTTGAAACAATTTCTTGATACTCTTCCTGTGGGTTTTCATATCTTAGACACAAAAGGAATAATTCTTCATATAAATACTAGGGAATCACATATACTCGGCTATACCCCTCAAGAAATGATAGGAAAATCTATATTTGACTTTATTGGCCCAGAGCATCAAGACCACGCGCAGTCACACTTTTTACAAAAACTAGAAGGGAATGTTATGCCAACAAGCTATGGCGAACGTCTTTATGTCAAAAAAAATGGAAAACACATAAGAATAGTAACCCAAGATAATATAATAAAAGATATCGCGGGTATACCCTCTTTTATAATAACATCTTTCATGGATGTTACAAATGCAAGAAAACAAGAAGAAGAACTAATGCATTATCGAAAAGGGCTGGAAGATATCACTAATGAAAAAATTACCTCTTTAGGGGCGCAAAACGACTCATTGCTACAAGAAATCAACAATAGAAATGAATTGGAAAAACTCGATATAAACATGCGTAAACTAGCGGCTATAGGCATGATTGCCGCGCAAGTGGCCCATGAAATTAATAACCCAATAACAATAATCGCGAGCTTTCTGGGAGAGATAATAGAATTTCTCACGTCCAAAAATGAAACTATGGCCATAATGCTTGTTAAAGATACTTTGGATGAAATAAAACGTATATCTAATATTGTGAATGAACTTTTAGAAATAGCGAGAGAAGAAAGAGAACCTGAAACACCTGTACATCTCGCTGATATAATAACCGACGCTATAAAAAAATCAAAAAATAATATTACAGATTATGGGGTAATTGTAACAGATAATTTAGATAAAAATATTAAAATACTAGGTACAAAAGACCGTCTATTGCAGATTTTTATCAATATAATAACAAACGCGTGCCATGCTATGGAAAACATGCCTGAGCGCGATTTGCATATAAATCTTTCCCCCGACTCTAGTGGAGAAAAAGCCGTTATCACAATAAAAGACACTGGTAAAGGCATGACAGAAAAAATTAAATCTAAACTGTTTGAACTCTTATTTACCACAAAAGAAGCCGGCAAGGGTACGGGACTCGGCATGGCAATAGTGCAAAAAATAATACACAAACATAACGGCACTATAAAGGTAGACTCAGAACCGGGAAAAGGCACAACCTTTACAATTGAATTTCCTATCACAAATAAAGAAATAGTAGCCCTAGAAACAACCAAAGATATACTTCTCGCGGATTTAAACACGGAAGAACTAAGAAAAATAAAAAAAATACTTATTATTGACGATGAAGAAAAAATAAGGGCGAACTGGGAAAAAGCCCTTAATAAATTAGGAATAACAACTATTTCAGCAGGGACATGCGCTGACGCGGTAACACTTTTCACTAAAGAATCTCCAGACGCGGTTATAAGCGACATCATGATAAACGATAAACATATAGGCGGTATAATTTTAGCAATATCCCTTCGCGCGATGAATTTCAAAGGCCCAATAGCTATTTGTACCGGGTTTGGTAAAAATGATCCGCGTATTATAGAACTAAAAAATAAACATATTATAAATATAAACATATCAAAAATGCCTGAATTGTTCGAACCGGATTACACGCAAAGCATTTTCACCGCTTTAAAAAAAGTAAAAATTGAACCTATTGACGCAACTGTTCTAAATACATATATTACTAATTTAAATAATACTACTGGTATTTTCAAAACAAATATTTCAGAAAAAACAGTATCCACTGAAAACCTTCATGAATTATTCATTCAAATCCGTACCGGAGCGGCAAACCTAAAAGAAAATCTGGATAAAACCAGCGCGGTTACAGAAATAGCTAGAAACATCACTAAAAAAATAATACAAAACATAGAAACAATACATCAAGATATGGAAAAAATAGATAATTTTAAAAATGCCGTCAATATTAGAGAAACTTTAGATATATACAAAAAAATTAAATTTTATTTTGAAACAATAATTCAACAATTAGAACTTCAACAACCCCATATCGAACAACTTGGGCTTTGGACAGAACTAAATAATATACAAGCTATAAAAAATAAAATAGCGAACGCTATAAACATAACATTAACGCTTCAAAATGAAACCGACCTCCACATAAAATATTTAGAAGAAATAGAAAAAGGAACAAAAGATATTTTATTAAAAGATGAAATAAACTTTTTGAAAGCCATAAACCGCGCGGTAATGGGTATAGCTATGTTTGATAAAGACGGCCGGATAATCTACGCGAATAACTCTTATATGGATATTATGAATATTACTAATACTTTGGATATTAAAAATATAAACCTATTTTCCGATAAAAATATTACTGAAGAATTGAAAAACATCCTATTTAACCAAGGCGAAATACAAATAGAAAAATATAATTTTTATAGTTTGTTTAAAAATAAACAATTAGAAACAAAAGAATTAAAATTAATTATTACTCCGCTTGGGGAAAACGCGGGATTTATCGCTCAACTTCAGGATCCACAGCGAACAAAATTTAACAATATAGTTGATACCACTAGGATGGCCCCTACTGCTAATATTAAAAACTGGGTAAATAGCGGAAAATTAAACCTTTTGTCAAATAAAGAAAAATCTCTGGAACTGCAAATGCTGTCATTAAAAAAACATGTACTTATTTATGGAGAGAACTTTTTAGAGGCACAGCATAAACTTCATATCATCGGTTTCTCTGGAGAAATAACCGTGGCACGGAATAAGGAAGAACTAAAAACACGGCTTACGTCAGGAGAACATTACGACTTTATAATAAATGCGAGCGAAGAAAATTTGGAAGAACTCATACAAAAAATATTATTTAATGTTAAAAAATGTCAGGCAATAATCATAAATGATATTACTGACACCAAGAAACTGCAATATGATTTATTGGAATTTTCAGCGTAATTATACGGGGCGAAAAAATTTTCGCCCCGTATATACATAACAATAATCCCTCAAAATTATTCATACCCATATCTTTTAATAAACCACGCTTTAACAAATTGAACCATCAAGAGATACGTGGTAACGATAAAAAATAACACAAGAAAATATATCGGCGGCGGTTGAACAAAACCAAAATATTTACCAAGCGGAATAAACGGCAATATCAGCCCTAAGGTAACCATATAAATAGAAGTGAATAGCAAAAATTGGCTTGGTTTACTTTCAATAAAAGGAATTTTACCGGTACGAATTATGTATATAACAAGCGTCTGTGTGCAAAGAGATTCCAAAAACCATCCGGTGTTAAATAACGGCTGTTCCGCGTGAAAAACAAACCATAATATTCCAAATGTCAAAAAATCAAAAATAGAACTTATAGGCCCGATAACTAACATAAATTTTTTTATATATCCCACATTCCACGGCCTTGCCTTTATCAAATATTCTTTATCAACTTCATCTGACGGTATTGCTATCTGCGAAATATCATAAAAAAGATTATTTAATAATATTTGAATTGGTAGCATCGGCAAAAACGGCAAAAAAAGGCTCGCGCCTGTCATGCTGAACATATTACCGAAATTGGAGCTGGCACCCATTTTGATATATTTAAGAATATTACCAAATGTTTTCCTCCCTTCAATAACACCATCAACAAGCCCTAATAAACTTTTCTTTAAAAGAATAATATCCGCTGATTCCTTAGCGATATCCACCGCGTTATTAACTGAAATACCGACATCCGCTGTTTTTAACGCGGGAGCGTCATTAATACCATCGCCAAGATATCCGACTATATGCTTATTATCATGTAAAGCATGAATAACCCGTTCCTTCTGCATAGGAGACAATCTGGCAAAAACAGTTGTTTTTTTAACTAATTCCCGCAATTGAATATCGCTAGATCCTTCAACCTGTTCGCCTGTAGCGAATCCTTTTATATCCAAACCAACTTCATAACATATTTTTTTAGTAACTAATTCATTATCGCCTGTTAGCACTTTGAAATCTATCCCAAGACTTTTTAATGTCTCAATAGTCCTTTTAGCTGATGGTTTTGGAGGATCAAGAAACGCGATATATCCTTTAAGAATCAACCCCTGCTCATCTTCCTTTGTATATTTTTCTTTGGCCTGATCAAAATCTTTATAAGCAATCGCCAATACCCTAAAACCTTCGGCGCTTAAATTACTGTATTCTTTTTTCAATTCAAGAAGCACCAAATTTCCGGCATCTAAATCCAATAGTTCTCCATCAATCACAAATTTAGAACACCGCTTATATATTTCTTCCGGCGCGCCCTTACATATAATCCGATGTTTACCGTCATTATCAATAACTACTGACATTAGTTTTCGTGAAAAATCAAACGGCACTTCATCAATTTTTTTATATTGTTTTACCATAATTTTTTCATATTTAAGTATGGCTCTATCCAATATGTTTTTTAAGCCTGTTTGATAATAGCTATTGATATAGGCAAACAATAAAACGTCATCATCTTCTTGGCTGACAACATCACAATGCCTTTCCAGCATAATTTTATCCAATGTTAAAGTGCCTGTTTTATCTGTGCAAAGAACATCCATAGCTCCAAAATTTTGAATAGCATTTAAGCGCTTAACAATAACTTCTTTCTTCGACATAGCAATAGCGCCTTTTGAAAGATTAAGAGCTACAAGCATCGGAAGCATTTCCGGAGTAAGCCCAACCGCGACTGACAGGGAAAAAAGTAATGCCTCTATAATATTGCCTTTTTTAAAATAATTTATAGCAAAGATAAGCATTACCAAAATAGACATAAAACGAATCATAAGCCATGTGAATTTATTAATACCTTTATCAAAACTGCTGGCAACAGTTATTGTAGCGAGCTTCCTTGATATTTCTCCAAATTGAGTTGAAAGCCCTGTTTTTACTACAACTCCGAGCCCTGTTCCGCTAACCACGCTTGAACCCATAAAAGCGACATTTATTAAATCTACCGGTGAACGTTTCTGAGCGCTTACAGATTCCGGAACTTTTTCAACGGGAAATGATTCCCCTGTTAATGACGCCTGATTTATGAATAAATCCTTACAAGAAATAATCCGCATATCCGCAGGTATCATATCTCCAGCGTACAAATCAACAATATCACCCGGCACTATTTCTCTTATTGTTATTTCTTTAGGCTTTCCGTTGCGATAGACAGTAGCAGTTGTCCTAACCATTTCACTTAAACGATCAGCATCTCTTCCCGCGCGGTATTCCTGAATAAACGATAAAAAAACGCTAATAAACGCCATCGTAATAACTAAAATAGCGCTAATCTTTTCACCGAAAAAGAAAGAAAAACCAGCAATTATTAAAAGTACTATAACTAAAGGATGAACAAATTTAGACAAAATCTGCAAAATAACAGCTTGCCTGTGTTTCCTCGCCGGCTCGTTATAACCATATTCTTCAAGACGCCTCAATACTTCTTCGTCATCAAGCCCTCTTTGAGATGTGCCGAATTTTTCAAAAAGCTGTTCATAAGAACAACCCGCGTAATCAAAATCAAAATTTTGTTTTCCATTTTTTACTGTTTTCACTATTAACCTTCTTCTATAAACTTCAATTTATTCTTTAATATTTAATCTAGCATACACTACCGTGCAAAAACTGCTATAAACACTACAAACTTAATCTATAAAACCGGTCATTTTCAATGTTTCCATTGTAATTTTATTTTTCGGTTTAGCAGTATTATATTTTGCCGTCATATCAAATTCCAGATTCACAAAATCGCCTGTTTTTCTGAATTTTAATATTGTTTGTTCCAAAGTAAGAGGAATTAAACATACACTAAAAAATTCACGATTAACATCGTTTATCGTCAGACTCACGCCGTCGATAGCTACTGAACCGCGCGGAACAAGATATGCAGAATCAGCCTCTGTGACTTTTACTTTTAATACACATCCTTGCCTAGTATGAGATTTTTCAAGAATCATCCGCTCCGCGTCTATATGGCCGGACACGAAATGCCCGCTTATTTTATCACCGAGTTTTAAAGCGCCTTCTAGATTGACAAAACCGCCTATTTTGAATCTCTTTAAATTTGTTTTTAAAAGAGTATTCTGAATAACATCAAATTTTATAATTTCTTTAAAAACCGCGTTTACTGTCAAACAAACGCCGTTTACGCTTACACTATCGCCGATTTTCACATCTTTAATAATTGAAGAACTTGATATTCCCAAACACGCGCCGTGACCGGCTTTCTTAAAAGATTTTATCATTCCTATTTCCGTTACTATGCCGGTAAACATGTTTTCCCCTGTATAAGAAAATCATTGCCTATTTTTTTAATTTTTATATCAGTAAGGTTTATAGCGGAGTGTATATTTTGTACACCAAGCCCTTTTACCGCGGAATCTCTGCCGCCTATAATTTTAGGCGCGATATAAATCATCCATTCGTCAATAAGCCTTTCATCAACTAAACTTCCCAATAATTCCGCGCCGCCTTCAGCTAAAATATTAACCATCCCCATTTCAGCTAATTTTTTTAATAACTCTTTTAAAGGAACACGCCCATTTTTATTTTTAAATTTTAATATTTCTACCCCTGCCAAAGAACTAATTTTTCGCGAGCGCGCTAAAGGGGCTAAATCAGTAGTAGCGATAATAATAGGAGAAATTCCAGCGCTCTTAACCAAATTAGAATCAAGCGAAATACGCGCTTTAGAATCAACAATAACACGCCTAAAAATATATCTATTATTTATTTTCTTGGCATCTAATGGCAATAATGTGGGATTATCTTTAAGGACTGTATTAATTCCAACAAGAATCGCGTCAAACAAAGCGCGGGACTTTTTAGATAACTCACGTGTTTTTTTATCAGTTATCCATTTCGAAGATTTATCGCGCGCGCTTGTTTTGCCGTCAAGTGATTCAGCAATTTTACCGGTCACATAGGGCATTTTATCAGTTATAAATTTTATATACTTCGCGTTTAACTGGCAGGCAAGGTCTTCACAAATACCGGTTTCTACTTCTATGCCGGCGTTTTTCAATATTTTTATACCGCGGCCCGAGACAATAGGATTTGGATCTTTCATAGCAATAAACACTTTTTTTATTCCGCTTTCTATTACAGCGTTCACGCACGGCGGGGTTTTTCCATAATGAGCGCAAGGCTCCAAAGTCACAAACATCTCACTTGAGCGGCAATTGTTTCCAGCTGATTTTATAGCGGCGACTTCGGCGTGATTAGCCCCTGCTTTAACATGATATCCTTTTCCTATAATTTTTCCGTTCTTAACTATTACCGCGCCAACCATAGGATTAGGATAGGTTTTGTCCAATGCCTTTTTAGCAAGACGCAAGGCAGACAGCATATATATTTTTTTTTGTTCGTCACTAACCATGGCGGATAACATCCTGTTTGTTGATTTTTTTATAAAATTTTTGAGTATATAAAACTCATAAATTACCTCGAGTAATCCTAATTAACAATTATTTAGATTTAACTGTCTGTTTATTGATAATCGCCTGTTCAATATTAGTAACGCGAAGATCTTCCACTAATTCCAAACTAACCTTAATTTTTCCCATTAAAATTTTATCTTTGCCATGTCCGTGGCAGTCTGACCCGCCTGTAACAAGAAGAAAATGTTTTTTAGCTAATTCAAAATATTTTCTCATTTGAGGAATAGTATGTTCTGAATGAAATACTTCAAGCCCTTTAATGCCGGCTTTTATTATATCAGGTAAAAATTCTTCTACTTTAGACACACCCGGATGAGCCAGAACCGGCACACCGCCAGACTCTTTTATTAAATTTATCGCCTGTTTATAATCCATAAGCTCTTGTTCAGCGTGATACGGCTTACCCTCGCCTATATATTTTCTAAAAGCTTCTTTTACACTAGAAACATATCCTTTAGATACAAGAATTCTAGCCAAATGGAGCCTGCCGACAATCCCATGTTCCGAAAGCTGAAAAACATCATTAACGGTAATATTAAAACCCGCGGTATATAAAAGTTTAACCATTTTATTTATTCTTTCAGCTCTTGCCTTTTTCCGTTCGTCTAGAATTGTTTTTAAAACAGGATTATACCAGTCTAAAAAATATCCTAAAACATGTATTTCTTTTCCACTCACTCTAGCTGAAATTTCTATACCCGGTATAACTTCAAGCCCGCTGTTTTTCGCGTATTCCAATGCGGGATCAATACCTTCAACTGTATCATGGTCAGTGATCGCTATAACTTTAAGCCCGTTATAAAAAGCGTTATATACAACTTCTTTAGGCGAAAACATCCCATCCGAATAAATTGTATGCAGATGAAGGTCCGCGAGGCTATCATTCTGATTGAAATACTCCCGAAATTTTTCCATATGTTTTCACCTTGTCCAATACACCGTTAACAAATCTCCCTGAATCTTTATCCCCATATTTTTTTGCTAAATTTATCGCCTCATTTATAGTAACTTTATCAGGAATATCAATAGTAAAAAGAAGTTCAAAAGAAGCTATACGAAGAATATTCCTATCTATGCAAGACATCCTTGAAATAGTCCAATTCAAAGCGGCCTTAGCAATTTTTTCATCAAGCTCTATTTTATACTTATCAACTCCCTTTAAAAGATATTCACAAAAAGCCACAACCGTTTCTTCCTCTAGCTTATTATTATCCCAATATTTTTTCGCGCAAAGAGTTATTGTCTCAGCTGAAATTTCCCATGAATATAATATTTTAAGGGCTATTTCTCTGGATAAAGTACGATTTCTCATTTTGTATTATTCCTTATTTACCGAGACACACTGCCCATGACAACTAACACCAAAATTCTAGATTTTATTTTTTACTTAACAATTCATACAAATTTGCCATTTCAATGGCGCTTTCAGCGGCGTCTTTACCTTTATTACCGCTTTTAATACCCGCGCGGTCAAGCGCTTGTTCTAATGTATCAGCTGTTATAATTCCAAACACACACGGCACATTAGTTGCCATTGATACTTGCGCGATGCCTTTAGCTGCTTCACTCGCGACAAAATCAAAATGAGGGGTTTCTCCACGTATAATAGTGCCTAAACATACTATCGCGTCATATTTTTTTGACACTGCTATTTTTTGCGCGAGCGCCGGGATTTCAAAAGAACCCGGAACCCACATAACTAAAATATCTTCTTCTTTAACTCCGTGTCTTACAAAAGTATCTATCGCGCCGTCAACAAGTTTCGATGATATAAATTTATTAAACCTCGACACAATAACAGCGAATTTTTTTCCTGTAGCGATAAGATCCGCCTTAACAACTTTAATATTTCCCATATGATTAGTCCTCCTATTTTACATCAAACAACACCCAATCAAACCCGAAAACTATATTTTTTTTAGCGCGTGGCCCAGCCTATATTTTTTCGCCTTCAGATATTTTCGCGTAGTATCTGTCGGCGCTATTTCAAGCGGCACTCGTTTTGAAACATGTAAACCGTATCCCCTAAGCCCCACAACTTTACGCGGATTATTAGTTAACACATCGATTTTCTTTAATCCTAAATCAGATAATATCTGAGCTCCTATACCATAATCACGTATATCCGCGTTAAACCCGAGCTTTTCATTAGCGTCCACAGTATCAAGACCTTTGTCCTGTAATTCATACGCTTTAATTTTATTTAATAATCCAATACCACGGCCTTCCTGCGAAAGATATAAAATCACGCCTTTCCCTTTCTCGGATATAATTTTCATCGCCAAATCAAGCTGTTTTCCGCAATCGCATCTCATTGAATGAAAAACGTCTCCTGTCAAACATTGAGAATGCACGCGCACTAAAACTTCTCCATTCGTTACGTCTCCTTTAACCAGCGCCAAATGCTGATAATCATCTACAAACGAACGATACGCGTATAAATCAAAGGTTCCAAAAGGAGTAGGAAGAATTGTTTTTGCAACTCTTTCTATCAATTTTTCTTTGGTTCTTCTGTATCTAATTAAATCTTCAATAGAACATATTTTAAGTTTATGTTTTTTCGCGAATTCAATAAGGCTTGGAAGGCGCGCCATAGTGCCGTCATCATTCATTATTTCGCATATAACCCCGACAGGCCGAGAACCAGCGAGCTTCATTAAATCCACGCACGCTTCAGTGTGGCCCGCACGCACTAAAACTCCGCCTTTTTTAGCCCGCAACGGAAATATATGCCCGGGCCTAAAAAAATCATCAGGCCTCGCGTCTTTTGAAGCCAATAGTTTTATAGTGTTCGCTCTATCCCGCGCTGAAATGCCTGTAGTCACATTTTTTTTCGCGTCAATAGATATTGTCCACGCTGTTTTATATTTATCAGGAAATTCACGCGCCATGTAATGTAAATCTAATTTATCCGCTAACTCGTCATCTATCGGCACGCATATAAGGCCTCTTCCGTATTTCGCTAAAAAATTAACCTTTTCAGGCGTGATTCCTTTAGCAGGAACAATAAAATCACCTTCATTTTCACGTGAAGGATCATCAACAACAATCACTACACGCCCTTCTTTAATATCAGAAATAACTTCTTCTATGGAATTCAATTTATAATTAATTTTTTGTTTTTTCATTTATGCCTGTCTTCTTTCGCAATAAACTCAAAAAATAATCTTACTCCGCGAACAACATCCCTTGCGCGATTACACTAGCTACTTCTTTCCCTGCCAATTGTTCCAATATTAAAAGCGCGAAATTTGAGGCTGTGGCAGGACCTCTACTTGTTATAATGTTTCCGTCGCGGACAACTTTCTCTTCCCCAAATTTAACCAAAGAAGAAAAATTTTCTTCCATACCCGGATAACATGTTGCCCGTTTATTATCTAAAATGCCTAATGGCGCGAGAATAATCGCGGGAGCCGCGCATATAGCCGCTATAATTTTCTTTTTTGAATTCATTTTTTTTATCATATCTTTCAGCTTAACTGATTTAGCTAAATTTTCTGTTCCCGGCATTCCGCCCGGAAGAATCAACACGTCAGGATCTCCATTATAATCATTAAACGCTATATCCGCCTTAATTGTTATCTTGCGGGAACTAGTAACCATTTGCCCGTTTAATCCGCTTATAACAACATTAACACCGCCCCTCCTTAAAACATCTATCGGCGTTATCGCCTCTACTTCTTCAAACCCATCAGCCAAAACAATAAGGACTTCTTTTTTTGATGCCATATAAACACCTGCCTAAAAATTAATTTTTTATTTAAATTATAAACACTACCGACAAACTGCCGCTCTATGAACTAATAAACTCTATCGCCAAAAACGCTATATTTTTCAAGGAATCCTTAAAAATAATTTTTTCATTATCATCAAGCTCTTGCCCAACTCCATTAATTAAAGGCAAATCACTAACCACGAGAATCGCGCCGGCTTTAATACCGGAAACATCGGCCGCTGAATACACCGCAGAAAGTTCCATTTCTATTCCAATATATCCTCTAGAATATATCGCGGTAAGATTTTCTTTTGTTTCTATAGAAAGCGCCCCAATAGTAAAAATAGATACTTCACTACGGATAAAACGCGTTCCCTTATAATTTTTTTGTACAAATTGAGTAATATTCCCAATATATGATTTATCAGAATTACTATTATCGCTATATTCGAATAACTTTTCCATAGAAAAATTTTTACGATAATATATTGAAAAACCTTCACCGTTGAATGCCTTAACCGGAATCAACAAGTCCCCAAGCATTACCTCTCCTAACCCGCCGCAAGTCCCGATAAAAAGCACTTCTTTAACACCTGCTTTTGCCAATAAGATAACCGCATCCCCTAAAAGCCTGTCCCCTATTCCGCAATAAACAACAATAAAAAAAATATTATTTTTTTCAGCAATAAATCCGGAATATAACCGGCCGTTAAACTCCTTATGTATTTTCTCCCCATGCCCCTTAAAATATTTAAGCGGGAAAAAAGGAGTAACAATCGCCTTACTCGGTATGGCATCCATCTCTAACCCAAATAAAAATTTTATTAATAATTTATAATTCATTGGATAACTCCAATTTATTGCAAAATAGACTATACCGAAAAAACAGTTTTTGGGTTTATGCTCATTACTGTCCGCAAAACGCTATAGCCTTACAGCCATTTAGAATTTTGCTGACAGACAATCCATTTGCGAAAAAAAATATTAAAATTTTAGAATTAAAAGCTATCTTTATAAATAGACTTATTCTCGTCTTGTCCCAACTTCCTAAAAACAAACAAATGCTCATGCATTATCAAAAGAAAATCTTTCTCCTGCGCGCTCCAGTATCGGGTAGTTGAACAATCATATATTAGGATAAAACCGTTTCTTTTGAATATAGATGGATAAAATTACTGAGAATTTGAATCGCTCAATTTTCACAGTATTTTATACGACACGATAACATCCCCGATCTACAAAATGAATATACTTTCTATCACGCAATATCTGTAACTGTTGTCGAATCTTATCCTTTATATACCTATTCTTTGGGTGTTGCTTGGCTAACATGGGAGCAAATTTATAAACGTCTGCGAGTGTAAATCCGTCTTTTCGAATTAATTCTATGCACCGCATTACATCCAAAAGCCATCCCCTTGCCACGGCTTCCTTTTCTTCACGCAAAAACAAGGTTTTCTGCCATGATGCACAAACATTCTCTTTCGCTTCAATCCTTTTATTCCTAATAAAAAAAATCCGACCAACTTCAGGTATTTTGCTTAATAAAATATTACAGCCTACCCATCCCGCTCTCCGAGCGGAAACAGATAGAGGAGCCCTTTTCTCTATAATTTCCGAAATAAAGAAGTGCTTTGGGATAACAAAGAAATTTGAAACTTGCCACGAATCTAAATCGTAATTCAATAAAAATAAATTAGGGTTATGCGCATCGGCAAGCCTATCGCGCATCGCCTTGTATGCGCCATCCACTATCTTTTTACCGACGTTATTACTTTTGCTTTTTAATTCATAATCCTCATCACATTTCTTGCAGAAAAAATCAGCAACAGGTTTATTATTCGGATAGCGTTCAAGGTTTGAATCACCACAATTAGGGCAATAAATTTCATTTTTAACCCACTCCTCTGTTAAAACCCTGACCTTTTGAGATAAGCTCTTGTATCGTTCCATGAGTTTTATATTATCATCCAAGTTTATATTCTTCATTGATTAAGCTCCACCCCCCAAAAAAGGCTCGAAATATTTCTTAATACGCCCGGTCTTAAGTGCTGGCGGTAAATGCGCGGCGATTCTATCAAGAAGTTGCCCTTTGCCTCCAGCCCATTTTAAAAAAGGCTTAACTTGTCTTTTCGCTGTTATCATAATTACTCCTATAGATTCGGTATAACCGTTACAACTACCCCTTGTACTTGAAAATCATTTCCCGCCACAATCGGCTTATGTGTTTTATTCGTTGAACATGGCTTCAATACTATAGCGTAAGCAGATGCCGAATATTCTTTTATTGTAACCTCGTTATCAACTAAAGCAACAATCGCGTCTCCATTTTCTGCTGTCGATTGTTTCTTCACCAAAATTAAATCTCCATCATTAATTCCTTTCTTATTCATCGAATCACCTTTAGCCCGAAGAATAAAATATTTATGCGGAGGTTTAGCCAATTTAGTCGAAACAGAAAATACTGCTTGAATATTCTCTTCAGTAAGGATTGGCATGCCGCATGGCACAGTTCCCAATAACGGAATATCTATCGTTTGCACATTTGCTTTATCTTCGAAATCACGGATAATTTGCAAAGAACCATTTGAATTTCTACGGAGAATACCTTTAGATATGAGCTTATCAATTAATAGGGAAGCGGAACGAGGAGATCGATATCCTAGCGTTTTCATTAAATCTCGCAATGAAGGACAGCGGCCAAAATTAATTATAGAATTTCTTATTTCTTTTAAGGCAATATTCTCTTTATCTGAAAGTGTTAAAGTTTTCATGTATACAATTGTATACAATATGAATAAAGAGTCAATGATTTTTTAAAGATTGAACTTTCATTTAAAATACATAATGACAACTAAGATTTAATCCGTGAAAGGTCAGTTAAGAAATTTGGATATGATGTGTCGACACAAGCGGTGTCATGAATAACGCATTCCCCTTTTGACACGAGCGCGCTTATTGCCATGCTCATAGCAGTACGGTGATCACCAAAACTTTCAAGTTTTGAACTATTATTGAGAATTCTATTTTTCTTGCCGGTTACGATAAGAGTATCTCCTTCTTCACGTATAGAAACGCCCATTTCTCTAAGGTTATACATCATGCTTTTTACTCTGTCCGTTTCTTTTACTTTAAGTTCTCCTGTTCCTTTTATTAAAGTTTCTCCTTCTGCCATACTCCCCGCGACTAGTAAAATAGGCACTTCATCTATAAGAAGAGGTATCTCTTCCCTTTCAACTGTAGTTCCTTTTAATTCTGAAAAACGTATTTCAATATTTCCATAAGGTTCAAATTCAATCGATGCCGGCAGAACATTAATATCCGCGTGCATACGTTTTAAAACATTTATTATCCCTACCCGGGTACCGTTAAGCCCCACATTTTTTAGTATAATATGCGCCCCTTCAACAATTAATCCTGCCACAATAAAAAACGCGGCGCTTGAAATATCTCCCGGAATTGTAATATCTTTAGCTCGCAATTCTTTATCAGGCACAATGGTAACTCTTAAACCATCTACCCGCATTTCCGCGCCAAAATAAGAAAGTAGCCGCTCTGTGTGGTCGCGCGATTTAAAAGGTTCTACTATTGAAGTCTCTCCGTCCGCGTACATACCCGCGAGTAACACGCATGACTTAACCTGCGCGCTTGCCATAGGCATGTTATATTCTATTGCTGAAAGTTTTGTTCCCCTGCCTGTAACGCGGAGCGGCGCGTGATCCCCGCCATCAACGGCTTCTATTTGAGCACCCATAAGTTTTAAAGGTTTAATAACGCGCGCCATCGGACGTTTTGAGAGAGATTCATCACCGGTAAGAATAGTTGTAAATTCTTGGCCAGCTAAAATGCCGCTTATAAGGCGCATACTTGTTCCTGAATTTCCCATATACAATTCTCCGGCCGGTTTTTTCAAACCTCTAAGCCCTTTACCATGAATAATAACTTTATTATTTTCTTCCATTGTTATCTCGATACCCATTTCTTTAAACGCGTTTAATGTTCTCAAACAATCTTCTCCTGAAAGAAAATTATTAACCGCCATACCGCCTTTAGCTAATGAACCGAACATAATAGCTCTATGCGATATGCTTTTATCAGGCGGAACTATAATTTCACCCGATAATGTTTTTGCCGGCGTAATATTCCAATCCATAATTTACCTCTTTTCTATTTTGAAACGTTCTTCGGCGAGCCGCGAAATAAGGCTTTTTCAGCCCAAAAAATTGATAAGACTTTTTTTAACAGCATAACAAGTGAGCTAAAAAAGCCTTATTTTTAACATGTTCGTATCGCGCAAAAAATAAAAAAAATTTATTTTTTTTATTTCGCGGCTCGCCGATTTTCTACTTCTTCACACCTATTTTACCGCGCTCTATTACTTCCATAATATCAGGAGGAATAGGGCTTATAAACTCCATATATTTACAAGTTTCAGGATGATAAAATCCTATTTTTTCAGCATGTAACATTTGACGGTTAAAGCCTTCTCTAGCGCTATAAACTATATCACCTAACACGGGATGCCCCAGATGTTTCATATGTACACGTATCTGATGTGTTCTTCCTGTTTTTAATTCAATACGAAGATAAGTAAAATCCTTAAATCTTTTAACAACATGATAAATGGTTTGCGCTGGTTTTCCTGTTTCAGGAGCAATCTCCATTTTATGTCTATCTGATAAATTTCTGGCTAATGGCGCGTCAATAATACCGTTATCAAATTCAACTACTCCCTTAACAAGCGCTACGTACTCTTTTTTTACCGTGCGTTTTTGAAACTGTTTTGACAGAGACCTCATTGCTTTTTCTGTCTTTGCCACAAGCACTATCCCTGACGTCTCTTTGTCAAGCCTGTGAACAATACCCGGCCTCGCGGAATCAGAAATAATAGGCAAATTTTTACAATGATAAAGTACCGCATTTACTAATGTTCCGTGTTTATTTCCCGCGCCCGGATGAACTATCATGCCGCTCGGCTTATCAATTACAAGAAACGAATTGTCTTCATAAATTATTTTCAACGGAATATTTTCAGGTTCAATTTTACTTTCCTCTTTATCAGTAACCGTAACAGTCACTGTCTCACCTTCCTCAACATGATAACTAGCCTTAACTTTCTTTCCGTCAAGAAGTATTAAATTTTGATCCAAAAGATTTTTTACTAAAACCCTTGAATATCCCTCACCGAGATTAAGCGCGACATATTTATCTAAACGAACACCAGCGAAATCCGCGGTAACAATAAATTTAAACTCTTCCATAAACCTTCTTACGTGATAGAAAAACGAATAAAATTAAACCTATAAAAAATGTGCCTATACTTATAACCTGCGCTAAAGTCATTCCAAAAAACACGAGAGAATTATCTGCTCTAAAAAATTCCATAAAAAATCTGAAAAAAGAATAAAAAATAATATACATTAAAAAAATAAACCCATTAAATTTTTTGGGGCTATCCAATAATTTTTTCAAAATAAAAAATATAATTACTAATCCGATAGAATAATACAATTGAATAGGAACGCGCGGATATGCCTCTCCCTGTAAAATAACTCCTATACCATTTTTTACTATTTTCCCGTAGCAGCATCCATTCATAAAACATCCGATTCTGCCTATAGCGTGCCCCAAAGCTAGATATGGCGCTACGATATCGCATATTTTTAAAAACGGCTCTTTTTTAATCCAGCACGCGAGATACCCCGCTAAAATCCCGCCAATAAGCGCGCCTTGAAACGCCATGCCGCCTTCCCGATACGATAAAATTCTTAAAGGCTCTTTTATGTATTCTTCAAAATTTATAATTACGAAAAGAAGCCGGCCGCCGATTATTCCGCCTAAAACAGCCCAAAAAAAACAGCTGAAAATTTTTTCAAAATCTAAGGCATTCTTAACACATTCTTTTTTTAAAAATAAAACGCACACGACTATAGCTAAGGCTGAAAAAAAACCATAACTATAAAAAGAGAATGAACCTATCTTAAATAATATTGGATACATAATTTTTTTTAGATGAAAATTCCCTGCGGATTACGGCAGTCACAAGTAAAATAGCTCCCGTGGTAATAAAACTATCAGCAATATTAAAAACCGGCCAAACCCTGAAATCCAAAAAATCAACAACATAACCGTAATACAGCCGGTCCGTGAAATTACCCAAAGTTCCAGCAAGAATAAAAGAAAAACCCGCGCGTTCCAAAAAACTCATATGTTTATGTTTAAGTGTCAGAAGGATAATTAATCCTAAAGAGGCTAACCCGGACAAGAATAATAAAAAAGTCGAATACGCCTTTAAGACGCCAAAAGCTGTTCCCTGATTGTAAACCAATGTAAGATGAAAAATATTTTTTATAAGCGGCAAACTCTCACCTTCACTAAGAATATTTTTTATCCAAAATTTAGTAGCCTGATCTAATGAATAGATAAGCGGTACTGCGATAACGAATAGTTTCATTTGCGTTTTTTTGTTTCTCTTTTCTCCTGACATGATATACAGTATTGCGCGTGCGGCATAGCGTTTAATCGTTGTTTTGGTATACATGTGTCGCACATTTCACATTGCCCGAATGACCCCGCATCTATACGTTTTATCGCCTCATCAAGAGAATACAAAAGTTCCCTCTCGCTTTCCGCCAATTCCAACGCGAACTCGCGGTCATATAAATCTGTCGCCATATCCGCCATATGCAATGTGAAGCTCGATAAATCCCCAGTAGAATCTTTAATTGTCTTATTAGCTTCTTGCCTTATTTTTATCAATTCGTCCAATATTAAGGCCTTCTGCTGAAGTAACTCCGCCCTAAATTTTTTTAAATCTTCTTTAGTATACACTTTTTTATTGCTCTTTTCAGGCATTACTCCCCCTTTTTTGGATAATTCCAAAACACCGTCCGCATAAATTTTTATGTTCCCCTTCACTTTTAAATGTTTCACTGTAATTCCAACAACGCGGACATTTTTCTCCAAAAGCTTTTTCAACTTTAATTTTCAATTCACAAAAAGACACTTCATCCATGCCCTCTAAATCCCATTCTATAAGTTTAACCTGAGATACGCGAAAAACAAGCGGCAGAGCATTTAAATTACTTTCCACAAAAAATTTCGCGTTAGGAGTCAAAGGATAAAAATATAACATAGCGTCAAGAGAACTCCCAATAGCGCCTGTTTCCCTCTTCGTTTCCAATAATTTTGTAACTGTTTCTCTTAATTTTAAAATATTTTCCCATTTATCATCCAAGGTCTTATTTTCCCACGCGCCTATTTTTTCAATGCGCGGCCAATCAGCCATATGAACACTGATAAGACTCAATTTTCCCGGCATATATTTCCAAACTTCTTCTGTTGTAAAAGAAAGAACCGGCGCTATAACCCTGACTAAACCTTGTAATATCTCATAAAGAACAGTCTGGCATGATCGCCTTTCTTTTGAATCAGGGCTAAGTATATATAAAACATCTTTTACAATATCAAGATAAAACGCGCTTATTTCATAAACACAAAAATTATATACACCTCGATAAACTTTATGGAACTCCCACATATCATAATAATTTGTAACCTCTTTAAGGAGGCTGTAAAGTTTTGATAACATCCACCTGTCTATTTCACTGAGTTCTTCCAACTTAATATAATTTTTTTCTGGATCAAAATCATACAAATTACTTAAAAGATATTTAAATGTGTTTCTTATTTTTTTATACCCATCCGCGAGGCGCGCTAAAATTTCAGGAGAAAGTTTTATATCGCCTTCGTAATTACTAGAAGAAACCCACAACCTCAAAATATCCGCGCCATATTCTTTCATAACGTCATTAGGGCTAATAACATTCCCTAAAGACTTAGACATTTTTTTACCTTCACCATCAACAACAAAACCATGTGTTAAAACTTTACGGTACGGTGGACGATTATTTAGCGCCATTGAAGTTATAAGAGAAGACTGAAACCATCCCCTGTGTTGATCAGAACCTTCTAAATAAAGATCAGCGGGACTAGCTAAATTTTCACGAGTTTCAAGAACAGCCCTATGACTTATTCCTGAATCAAACCATACGTCTAAAATATTTTCTTCTTTTTTAAATTTTTTTGCATCTGCTCCGCAGTTAGGACACTTAAATCCCTCTGAGAAAAAAGTCTCGATAGGCTCTAGAAACCAAGCGCTGTCGCCTTTTTCCCTAGTAAGAGTAGCGGCCTTTTTTATAAGTTCCGTTGAAGTATATGATTTCCCGCAATCTAAGCACTGTACAGCTGGTATCGGCACTCCCCAATATCTTTGCCGGGATAAGCACCAATCCGGTCTATTTTTCACCATAGAACTTATTCTTTCTTTACCGATAGATGGAATCCACTCAACATCTTTATCTATCGCGGTAAGAATACGTGAACGCAAGTCATTATGCTCAATATTCACAAACCACTGTTCAGTAGCCCTGAAAATAACAGGCTCTTTGCAACGCCAGCAATGAGGATAAGAATGGCTGATTTCACTAGCTAAAATAAGCCTGTCATCTCTCTTCAATTTTTCAATAATTCCTTTATTAGATTCTATAACATCTTGCCCTGCAAACTCTCCGCCTTCGGCATTAAATTTCCCTTTATCGTCAACAGGCATAAGTATAGGCAATTTATATTTTTTTCCAGTATTATAATCGTCCTGCCCATGCCCCGGCGCAGTGTGTACGCACCCTGTCCCCTCTTCTTTAGAAACATATTCAGCTAAAACTATAATCGATGCCCTGTCAATAAAAGGATGCGCGGCAGATTTAATAGACGAAGCTAACTCGATTCCCTTTTGTTCAGAAATAATTTCAAAATTTTTTATACCAAATTTTTCCATATTAGTATGGACCAAATCTTTAGCCATAATCCACACTTCATTATCCATCTTTACAAACGCATAAGACAAATCAGGATGCAAAGCTATCGCGGTATTAGCCAAAAGAGTCCACGGAGTTGTTGTCCAAATAATAAAATAGACATCACGTCCATCTTTTTTTATAAGTGCCGGAAATTTAACATAAATAGAAGGAGACTTTTTATCTTCATATTCAACTTCAGCTTCAGCAAGCGCAGTCTCACATGTTTTACACCAATTAACCGGTTTTAATCCTTTATAAATAAAACCTTTATCAAAAAGTTCTGCCAAAGCAAAAATAATATCAGCTTCATATTCTTTAGTAAGAGTGAGATACGGCTTATCCCAAGAAGCAAAAATACCGAGCCTTTTAAATTCATCCATTTGAATTTTGACAAACTTCATCGCGTAATTATAAGCTTTTTTTCTGAACTCTACTTGGCTGATACCGGATTTATGAATTTTAAGTTCTTTTAAAAGCTGATGCTCGACAGGAAGACCGTGACAATCCCAACCGGGCACAAAATCAGCGGTATAACCTTTCATTGAATAATATTTAACACAAATATCTTTAAGGATTTTATTCAATACATGCCCCATATGTATATGCCCATTAGCATAAGGCGGGCCATCATGAAGAATAAACTTTTTTCCTGAGACTTTTCGTTTTTCAAGAATCGCTGAATAAGTATTTTCCTGTTCCCATTTTTTTAAAAGTTCCGGCTCTTTTTGCTGTAAACCGGCTTTCATGGGGAAATCCGTACGAGGAAGGTTAAGCGTATCTTTATAATTTATCCCTGTATTTTCTTTATTCATAAGATATTCTCTCTACTTTAGGAGCAAAGCCGACGCCCATTATATTTTACACTCAATACGCCATTACAATTCTATTTCCAATATTTTATTTCTTGATGTTTCGCCGCGTATTATCTTAACTTTATTTTTAGAAACATTATATTTTTCCGCGATAAGTTCAATAACACTTTTATTGGCTTTGCCTTTATCTGGAGCATCTCTAACATATACCTTTAAAATACCATTTTCTTCAGATACTAAAACACGCGAAGATTTTGGAATAACCTTTATCTCTATTCTCAAAATTTACCCCAACCTAGCGGCAATACCGTAAAGAACATTAACAATAAAACTCTTTAAAACACTTAGCACAATAAACGCTAATATCGGTGAAAAATCTATATTACCGGTCTGTAACGGCAATCTCTTAAAAGGCTCTAAAATAGGGTCAGTAACTTTATAGACAAGCTGAACAATATCATTATAAATATCCGCCCCTACCCATGACAAAATAATCCTTACAACTAAAACAAAATATAAAATATTAAAAACAAGACTTATAAGTAACGCCACGCTTTTTAACAATTCCGCTAAAATAAACATAATCCCCTTTCCTACGATTCTTAAGACTCGTGAAAAACTATACTATCTTTTGATTCAATTCTTCAGATCTTTTCTTAGCTTGACTTAAAGCGTCTATAAAAATATCGTTAAGACCTTTTTTATTAAACACATTAAGAGCCGCTTCTGTTGTCCCACCTTTAGATGCCACACCGGCAATTAAATCATTAAAAGATTTTATTTTTTCATGACGCAATATTGTAGAAGCCCCATATAAAGTTTCCACAATAAGCTCCCGCGCGACTGATTCTTTTAATCCCATTTTTTTTGCGCTCTCAAAACAAGCTGACGCCATATAAAATAAATACGCTGGCCCGCTTCCTGAAACAGCAGTAACCGCGTCCATATCTTTTTCTTCAACTTCAAGAACACTTCCGATAGATGAAAAAATTTTAAATACTATATCTCTATTGCTTACATACTGATTAAAAGCAATAGCTGTCATACTATGCTTAACAAGAGCCCCCATATTAGGCATTACCCTGACAATAGGCGTATGAACGCCCATAATTTTAGATATCTTTTCAATAGTTATTCCGGCCATAACAGAAATAATCGTATGATTAACTGTCATCGAAGCAATAGTTTTTAATAACTTTTCGCTGTCTTGCGGTTTAACGGCAATTATTATGTAATCAGAATTTGGAACAAGATTATCCAAATCCGCCTTAGAACAACCGCTTGTCAAAGATAAATCTTCCAGCTTTCTCTTATCAATATCATTTAAGAGGATAGATTCCGCATGCACAACGCCCTTACTTAATAATCCCCTTAAAATAGCTGAACCCATATTCCCGCAACCAATAATACCTATACTAAAATTTATATTTTTCAAAAATAGCTCCCATATTTAAACCGAAATGATTTTAAACTGATAAAAAGTATCACAAATGAGCCTGAATGTCAAATCATCCTCATATTATCCCAAAAAATGTAGTTCCCGATGAATAAAAAAGGCTAAGATATTCAACCGCACATTAAAATTTGAAATGCAAAAAAGAGATAGCTCAAAAAAAACAATCTACATTTTCGGATTATAGAAAAAAATCAATTTAAATTTTACAAGATATAAGAATTGCTTCTGCCAAGTTTAGGCATAAGACTAGGTGTGAGATATTATCTGGGGTTTCTCAAAAATTAATTTTACGCAGGCAAAAAACTTTTTCAACCTAATTTAAATAGCCTGCTTAAAAATCTAAATTTGCTAACAATTTTCTAAAATTTACTGCAATTCCAAAAGAGCTTCACCAACTATTGTCTCCATCAAATCTTTTACAGAAACTATCTTATTAACTTTTGAAACATTAGCTCCTGCAAAAATCACAGCGTTATCTATATCACCCTGCGAAGCGTTTCCAAGTGCTTTAGCTATACAATACGGCACAGTTGCTGGATTACATGTTCTAAGACATCTATAACTGCAACGAAACTTCATCCGTTCACCGCCGGATAAAAACTTGTCAGTAAAATTATTCCTTATAGCTCTCGCCGGCATCCCAACGGGGCTATCGATAATAATTACATCTTCCTCTTTTGCCGCAAGATACATGGCTTTAAATTTTTCAGAAACAGAGCACTCAAAAGTCGCGACAAAACGCGTAGCCATCTGAACGCCGCCTGCACCCATTTTCAAAAATCGCGCCATATCTTTACCGTCAAAAATACCGCCGGCAGGGATAACAGGAATACGTGTATTGTATTCCTGTTCATACTCCCGCGCCAAAATCAAAACGTCATTAAATATATCTTCCAAACGACCCGCCGTATGACCTTGCAAATCAGCAAGCTTAAACCCTATATGTCCACCAGCATCTGGACCTTCGACCACAATCGCATCAGGAAAACGTTCATACTTTTTCTTCCATGTTTTGATTATGAGATCTGCGGCACGCGCTGATGAAACAATAGGAATAAGCTTAGTGGACGCCCCTTCTGTATGCTCCGGCAATCTTAATGGTAATCCCGCCCCTGATACTATAAAATCTGCTCGTTCTTCCACAGCAGTTCTTACGAGATTTTCAAAATTGCTCAACGCAACCATAATATTGACTCCGACAACTCCTCGGGTCAATCGTTTCGCGTCTCTTATTTCATTTCTAAGAGCCTCATCAGAAGCCTCGACAATCTCTCTGCCAGTTTCATCTATCCCGTATGCCAATCCGACACTAGCGATAGTTCCTGCGCCGCCAGCCTCAGCTACAGCGCTTGCAAGAGATGCTGTCGAAACACGAACTCCCATTCCACCTAGGACAATAGGAATTCTAACTTCCAGATCTCCAATCATAAGCGGTTTTAATATATTTGCCATTATTGTTTAACGACCGCTGTCTTTGTGTTTTGAAAAACAATCTTTACAATATACCGGACGATCGCCTCTAGGTCTGAAAGGAACTTCACATTCTTTCTTGCATTCTGAACACACTGCTTTGTGCATTTCTCTCGGTCCTGAACTAAATCCGCTATTACCTTGATATCCCATCTCTTTCTCCTTTTTTTATGTTTTTTAAACATTTGGGCTAACTATTTTGTTTTTATTATTTGAACCTAACCGTTGCCCCTGTAGCTAGGTTCATATTTTAGACTTAAAATTTAACGTAAAAAACTAAACCAAAAAACTGCAAGTGCCCATGACAAATAACGCTAAAATGTTCAACTCTAGTTTTCGGGCTAAATCAAATATAGATAACCTCTCCTAAAATAATATTTGGTTTAGTAAACATCTGCAGAATCTCTTTACAATCATAAATAAATAATAACTACCTAGTGATTACCGGTTAGCCCAAAAATATGGATTGCCCGCCAATATTCATCTTTTCTAAAAGGCGGTATTTTCTGAAGTGTTCCTCTTGATAGGATTTTAACAACGAAACCTATAATTTTTTGGAGTTACTATGTCCTTACGGAGGGACCGCTAAATCCTGCGTAAAATTTTTTATATTATACCATTAGTTTTTGAATTCCGCTACTAATTTATTTTTTTTTATTTGTTCAATTATAAATGAATATAGACGCACATGAACTCTATGATTATCGCGCATCCCCCCCAAAATCAAAATATCACTCGCCATGTTTAAATGTTATAAATATTTAGAAATTTATATAATTTTAGATTTGACAAAACTATTATAT
>JYNY01000223.1 GCA_000954095.1 Candidatus Omnitrophus magneticus
TATGAAACAGCCAGATTATATAGTTGTGCTGCTTTTTATATCTATGAATAGTGTTCGTAAGAGAGATAAGGTAAAGGTAGATGACAAGGAGAGAATTTTTAATTAATAGCGCAAGGGCGGCAATAGCGCTGACAGCCTCAAAAGGGTTTTGTAATACAACACGGTATAGTTTACAGCTTGTAAAAAGAAAGATATATATGCCCAATCTTCCACAGAGTTTTAATAATTTTAAAATAGCCCTTTTAAGCGATTTTCACTCATCATATATAGTTACTGAAGGACTTATTGCATCAGCAGCGCAACTGACAATGAAGGAAAAACCCGATATAATAATC
>JYNY01000224.1 GCA_000954095.1 Candidatus Omnitrophus magneticus
CAGTGATAACTGAAGGGAATATTTCTGATATAAGAATAGCTAAGGATAAATTAAATATTAAACCGGACAGCATATATTGTTTTGACCGTGCGTATACAGACCTTGAACTATGGAGTAATATTGACTTTTCTAAGAGTTATTTTGTGACTAAATTAAAAAACAATCTAAAATATACAGTTCTCGGACAGCATCTAGAGGCAATGAAAGACGGGATATTGTCTGATGAAAAAATAAAACTAGAAAATAAAAAATATGAAAAGAATTTAAGAATGATAAGATTTTTAGATGAAAAAAGTGACGAAGTAGTTAGTTTTGTTACCAACAATTTTAAACTGTCAGCTAAAACGATCGTACAAATATATAAAACAAGATGGCAAATAGAAATATTTTTTAGATGGATAAAACAGAATTTACAAATAAAAACATTTTTGGGAACAAGTAAAAATGCGGTGATGAGTCAAGTCTGGATAGCGATGATATATTATTTACTTTTGACATATATAAAATACCAATCTAAATATGAAAAATCGTTATTTTATTTGCATAGGATAATAAAAGAAGCATTATTATCAAGGTTGACATTGATAGATCTGTTAAGCGCAACACCAGCCAGAATTTCTGATTTTAAAATTAAGGAATTTCAACTAGTTTTTTGGTGAAATAGTTTTATCGGACAGGATTGGACGAATTTAAGGAAATATTAAATACATATGAAGTTGATATACAAGGAAATATCGTGTTTGTTCGTTTTAATACATTACAAGGTAAAGTTGTAATAAGGGTTTATAAATATGGCGAAGGAAGAGGTGAAGTTTCGGTGATGCAAGATGGAGAAGAAGGTGGGTTAGTAGAAAAATTTGACGGAGAAAAGTTACAAGAACAAGAAGAGGGTATTGATACGAAAACAGAGGATGCGCAATTGAAAATAGGGGAAAAGGGTAATGTGAAAATTTCTGTATTGTTTGGGATAATATCGATGTTAGGTGCTGTCTTCTGTTGGAAAACTTCTTCGTATTTTAGTGGTCCGTTTTATAGAATCATTCAAATTTTCTATCCAATTTGTTGTATACAGCATCCTTCTTATTTGCCAAGGGAATTCTAAAAATGCAAATAATTTTTCACTAATTTCTTTGTCAAACATACGGTTCATTGATGGATATTTTTTGCTCCATTTTTCCACAAAAGTTTCTGTTTCTTTTATCGCTTCTTCTTTGGTATGATTTGGATTATCAAGTTTAAATGTTTGTTTAAAGTCTGCTAAAATAATCGCCTTATCTTCCTTACGGACTTTTTCTAAAATATTTCTTATTTTATGGATTATACAAAGTTGTATTTTTGTATATGAAAATCTCTTTTGTACTTCTTCTCCTACGCCTGCCACGCCATCCGTAACCCATAATAAAACTCTCTTAATTCCTCTTTTTTTAAGGTCATCGCAAATAGTTCCCATTCCTGATTTTGTTTCTGACGGAAAATTATAAACACCTAATATTTCTCGTTTAAAATCTTTCCTTAATCCTAAAATAACATAATATGCTTCTTTGCTTACACTGCCTCCTCGTCTAGTTGATAA
>JYNY01000225.1 GCA_000954095.1 Candidatus Omnitrophus magneticus
GTAATATAGCTATTTTAGGCACAAAGATAGGAGTTAATGATATTCAAGGAAAATTTGCTATAGATTCTAACGGCGGAGTTCTGATCATAAAAGATACAAGTTTTCTAAACAATATGATGAAAACATCAAAACAGTCTCTTGATATATTAGTGGAGCAATTTAAGTATTATAGGTATAATGTCGGGAATATAAAAGTATTGCTGGACGGACAAAATATAAATTTGGATATTGAATTAAGCGGCGATACTGGGAAAAGAGTGTTTAATATTGTATTACATGATCTTTTTTAATATTTTAATTTGATAGAATAGTAAAAAAAGGAGAATCGCATGAGACACATTAAGTATTTTTCTATTTTAATTTTGTTATTGGCAGTGAGTTGCGCGTCAGTAAAACTAGAGGCGCCGAAGGAACCTATTAAGCTTGATGTGACAATGAGGCTGGATGTTTATCAGCATGTTCAAAAAGCTATAGACGCTATTGAAAATATTGTTACCGGAGTTGGCACTAAACAGACGCTTGTTGTAAGTTTATTAGATTCTATTACAAGTACTGCTTATGCTTCTGAATTTTCTCCTGTAGTTGAAACTGCAGCTTTGAATCGAAAGGCTAGATACGCTTAATTACTTTCATTAGAACAATAAGGAGTTATAGGAGAAGGGAATAATGGTCTTGTTGTCGTAAGAAAATCCGGAGATACTTCTATTCATAAATTAGCGCGGGATGAGAATTATGACCGTTCTATTATCTACAGGGCGATAGCTGATAAAAATGGGATACTAGAAGGCGCGGTGCAAAAAACATACGCGGAACGTTTACAAAAAGACGCTCCAAGCGGAACTCCTATTGAAACACAAGGCGGTAATTGGCAGACTAAATAATAGGTGGTACGCGAAGAAAAAGTAATTTTGAAATTCAGGATTTATTGTTTAGTTTTTGAATAATATGTGGCGTAAAATTTATTGCTGAAAGAATGGCGATAGATATTTTTAAAAGGAGGTATTAAGATGCGCGCGTTGAATAGATTATATACAGAATATCTTAAAGATTGTTATCGAAAACATTTTGAAGAGTTTAGAAATATGGATGTTACACGTGAAGAGCTTTGTACTGAAGAGGCTAAAACCATAGCGCGTTGGCATAGCAGAATTGAGAGAATGACTGATGATTTAATTAAGGAAGGATACCGCGTTTCAAATGTTCTCGGTATTATGGCAAAAGAACAGGCTAAGGCAGAAGAAGAAATAAAAGAATATGAAAATGATTTTGCTCTCGGCGGATTTTGCTTAAACCGGAAAACTGCATTTGGAGAAGGATATAAATAGAAAAGTCCTCCTAAAC
>JYNY01000226.1 GCA_000954095.1 Candidatus Omnitrophus magneticus
GCGGCAGGCAGATTAATATGCTGGGAAAGTCGCTAGAAATTAGGTATAGGAATTTATGCGGGAAAGAGGATAGTTTGCCGGAGGACGGGTATGTCGGGGAATATGTTATTGATATTGCTAAAGAAATAAAAGAAAAACACGGGGAAATGTTTTTAGAAGAAACAGAAAAAACTAGTAATTTTTTTAGAAAATACGCAGTAGAAAGCATAATGAATCTTATTAGAAAAGACCTTGAAGATTTTAGGGTTCATTTTGATGTATGGACAAGCCAAGCAGAATTTGAGGAAAGAAAAATTGTCGAACGCACTTTAGAAGAGCTGGAAAAAGCCGGCTATCTTTATGAACAAGACGGAGCTAAATGGTTTAAGTCAACGGCATTTGGAGATGATAAGGATCGGGTTGTTCGTAAAAGCGATGGTTCGTATACATATTTAGCGCCGGATATAGCGTATCATAAAGATAAATATTTACGGAAGTTTGAGAAAATTATTGACTTGTTAGGGCCGGATCATCATGGATATATAAACAGAATGAAAGCGGCTGTTTCTGCTATGGGATATGATAAATCCTCTATAGATATTCTTATAGTTCAGTTGGCTACACTGCTTCGAAATGGTGTAGCGGTTTCCATGTCTACACGTAGAGCGGAATTTATTTCTTTAAGGGAAATCATTGATGAGATTGGCGTTGATGTGGCGCGGTTTATTTTTTTAATGAGAAGGCTGGACAGCCATCTTGATTTCGATATTGAGGTTGCTAAAAAAGAATCGAACGACAACCCGGTTTATTACATACAATATGCTCACGCGAGAATTTGCAGTATAAAAGAATTTAATGATAAACAGGAAGAACGATTGTCTTTGGAAGGCGCTTCTTTGTCTCTTCTTTCGCATAAAACGGAAAAAGTTTTTATACGAGCGTTAAGCGAATTCCCTTTTGTCGTGCAATCCGCTGGAGACGCGTTAGAGCCAAGCAAGATTGTTACATATCTTAATGATCTTTCCAGAAAATTTCATTCTTTTTATACTGAATGCCGAGTTGTTTCAAGCGATAAAGAACTTTCCCGCGCGAGGCTTTTTCTTGTGGAATGCGCGAGGATTGTTCTCTCTAATGGATTAAATCTTTTAAATATAGCCCTTCCTGAAAAAATGTAATGTGTGAAATAGACAAAATGTTTTAGCTGTTCTTACTCTCCGATTTTTCTAAAATTTTTATATCACGCGGCGATGAATATTTTTTGTTCAGTGCCCATTTGTAATAACGTCCCGCGATTTTTATAATCATGCGCGGAGTGTCGTTGGATAAGGAAGAATAAATTGAAGATAAATTTATTTTTTTATCAGCGTATGGCAGGCTGGGTAGCCATTTAATGTTTGGTAATTTTTTTGAAGTTTTTATTAGATATTGTTCATTATTTATTTTTACCGGGATATAAGGGATATTGTTCATTATTGTTTTTGGAGGCATGTTTTTATTTTGTGCGTTATCAGAAAAAGTTGGGTTAAAATTTTTAATATCTTTATCGGAAAGAGTTAAAGAAACATCATTAAATCTGAGTTGTCCGGTGTTTGCAATATATTCAACGCATCCCGGTAGCACCAATGTCCAGTCTCCTTTATTTAACGTTTGCCCTAGAATGGTTTTTATCTCGCCATTATTGTTATAAAAAATATTGAACTGGAGGCCTTGCCCGCGTGTTATATGTCGTATCTTAAGCGTGTTTCCTTGAAAGCTCATGGGTTCTGCTATGGTATTTTGTGTTGTTCCGGGGATAAAGTCGTTAAGAAATAATACTTCTCGAAGGTCGCTTATAATGCCGATATTTTTTAATTCATCACTGATTTTATTGCCGATACAGAAACCGGAAACAGTTAAATAATTTAAGAAAGTATTTTTATCTTTTTCAAGATAGTTTTTATCCGTTAAATATTCAGGTAATAGCAGGACGTGTTGTAAAATATCTTTAATATAAAATATTTGCCAAGAAGAAGTCTCTGTATTTCCATTGTTAATAATGTCGTCGGTTGTATTTAGATTTAAGGGTTCTATTGTTGGAGTATTTAACAAGACGCGCATATTTCCAGATCCGGGTAAGTTTAAATCTATCCACGAAATTATAGTAATTAATTGCGCAGAAATAAATTGGAATGTTTTGGTTAACTTTGCCGGGTTTTGACTAGGTATCGTTAGTTTTTCTATGGTTTTTTCTCCGAAAGCAAGAATTTCTTTTTTATGTTGTTTTGTCTGGCTAAAAATATTTATTAGTTTGTTGGAGATGCCGGCAAAAATTTTTACTTGAGATATTTCGTTTTGATTCGGGGTTTGGGCGAGTAAAGAATTTAAATTTTTTTCAGGGTCTTTATCATTTAAAATATGCCAAACAAAATCGTCAATTTTTTTTTGCGTGTAAAAGAGTTCGTCTGATTTTTTCAGGAAGGAGACTGACGGTTCGAGAGACATAGAATATACAGCTATATTAATACCCAGCAAAAAAAAGAATACGGAAAAAGTTTTTGTTTTTCTGAGCCAGCCCATATTTAACCACCAAGTATTTCCCCCGTACGTAAGATATTTTAACTTTTATTCATTTTTTGGTCAATAGTTTTAATAAAAAAATTAATAATAAAGTTTTTGTGGACTAACTAGAATTTGTTTTGTTTTTTATATTGTTATTTATATCAACTGATTAGACTTTTTATTGTTTTATTAACAATTTTTAATAGAGAATAAATTTTTTTGGGCAATAGTTATTTTTAAGCAATGGGTTTTGTTGAAAGGTTATTGATGTGATATTATTTTATAGAATGTAAGCGGTTTCAAAAAGATGCAAAGAGAAGAGGCGCTATGTTAAAAAATTTTTTATTAGTATTCATTCCTATCTTTGTAGCGGTTGACGCTGTCGGAACATTGCCGTTTTTTGTCGCTCTTACAAGAGGAGAATCTTTTAAAGATAGAATAAAAGTAATTTTATATTCACTTATTACAGCTATTGTTTTGGCGATAAGTTTTATTTTTTTAGGAAGAGCGATTTTTAATGTTTTAAAAATAACCGAGTGGGATTTTATGATAGCCGGCGGATCTGTTCTTTTTATTGTGGCGATGAGGGAAGTTATCAATATTGATAAAAAGCCTAAAATTTCTATTAAGGAAGCAGGCGTTGTTCCTCTTGGAACGCCATTAATTATGGGGCCGGCAGTTCTTGCCACGATTCTTATTATAATGGATTCATATGGTTTTGTTTTGACAATTCTTTCTGTTTTTATTAATGTTATCTTGGCTGGAATAATTTTTTTGTTCTCTGAAATTTTTATAAGATTTTTAGGAGAAAGCGGAGTGAAGGCCTTGTCTCGTATTTCAAATTTATTTTTAGTAGCCATTGCTGTAATGTTGATAAGACGCGGAGTTATTGGATTTATCAGTATGTAGTGTTCATGTAGTGTTCGTGAAAAATTGAAATGAGTTAGCGGTGTTTAAAAAAATATAAATATATTTGCATAAAATATTGTCGCCGTGTAAACTGATAATTAAAGTAGTTTAATTTTAATATGGGAGGGTAACATGAAAGATTTAAGAATAGTAAAGAGCGTATTGATTTGTGGTTGTTTGTTTGTTACTAGCATTTTAGCTAATGCGGAGGAGCCGGTAGAGAAGGTCAGTGTTGCGGCGGAAAACACAAGCGTCGCGGCGGAAAAGGCCAGTATTGATACAGAAAACACCAGTGTTGTCGTAGCTGAAAAAATTACGGAAACGGCAGAGGACGCGGCAAAGGAACAAAAGAATTACGCTTATGGAACAGTGGCGGTAATTTCAGGCGATAGTTTAACGTTGAAAGAAGTTACTTATGATGAAGAAACTTGGGAAGAAAAAGTAGAAGAAGTTGCTTATAAAATAGCGCCGGACGTTGAGGTTGATAATGTGGAATCAATTCAAAAAGTAAAAGCCGGCGATAAAATTGATGTGGAATATATAGAAAAAAATGGTAATAAAGATATTAAATATATTTATGTTTACGAAGAAGAAGAAATTCAATAAACGAGAGAAAAATATATTTGTAAAAAATATAAGGCGTGAATAGCAATAGTTCAGAATAAAGTATTATAAAAATCTTTAATTATATGAAAAATGGGAGGAAGGTTTAATATGGCGCGAAAACCTCAACAGAGCAAATCAAAATGTCCAGAGTGCGGTGAAATATTGGAAATAGATTTTTATAGTGAAGAGGGTGATATTATTACTTGTTACAGCTGTGATACGGATTTAGAAATAAAATCATTGAAACCTATTGTTTTGAAAATAGTAAAAAATAATGAAAAAGTAGATGATTTGCTAGAAGATGAAGAATTAGATGATAATTTGGATGATTTTGTTGATTATGAAGACAGCGAGGAAGATGAGGAAGACGATGAAGATGAATATAACAAATATTAAGCATGTTGAGGCGTCTTGTTTTTTGAGTTTTTAAAAAATTGGCAGAATAATTTTTATTGATTTTTATTTTAGAAATTGTTAAAATGAAATAGTTTTGCACAGAGATGTGTAAAGAGCAAGGAAGCAGTAACACTGCTTCCTTTTTTTTTGTGTTGAGGTTTTTGTAAGATGGCGCTGTCGCAAAATGAAGTTTTTTGCCGTTCGATTATCAACACTCGCGGCAAAAAAATATTTTTTCATTTTGCGATAGCGCCAAGATGCAATGAGTTGAGATTTGTACAAATTTTTTTGAAAACAGGGCATAGGTGCTTTGTTTGTAAGGTTTTGAGGATAATGGAGTCCTTTTTGGGGTTAAGCGACGGATTGTAAAATTTTTTTGTTAAACCAAGGAGGAAATTTTATGAGAGCAGTAAAAAAATTTTTAACAAGTTTTGGAGCGGTGTTTTGTTTTATTTTGTTTTTTTCTCTTAGCGCGAGGGCGGAAGATACTAATAAAAAATGTGAGTGGTTGGGAGAAAAGCAAGAATGGGCGCCGAATATTTCAGCAGGCACAGCTTTTTTAACAAAATATATTTGGAGGGGTCAAAATTTAGGAAATGATCCTGTTATGCAACCTTACGCGGCTATTTCTAAATGGGGGTTAAGCGCTAGTATTTGGGGTAATTACGATACAGGCGTTAATGACAGTTTAACAGAGTTGGATTATACTATTGATTATACTTTTAACGTCGGTGAGAAGATGGAACAAGCAGGGTTAGAAGAAAATGAATATTTGAAACCTCTAAATTTTTCAGTAGGATATATATATTATACTTTTCCTAATTTGGATTGGTCTACAGACGCGGTAGACACGCATGAAATTTATTTGGGCGCTTCTTATGATATTATTTTGAAACCATATTTTAAATGGTATTGGGATATCGATACAGGGCATGGGTCTTATTTTGAATTTGGCGGCGGCCATACATTTGCTTTTGACAATGGGATAACAGCTAATCTTGGGATGGGTGTAGGATATAATGCCGGGCAATGGAAATATTCTGACAGTTGGAGTAGTATTCTTTTTTCCGGAAGCGTAAGCGTTCCCGTTTTGACTTATTTTACGATTTCTCCGCAAGTAGGGTATTCTTTATCATTGGATGAACAGTATAAAAGTGAATTTTATGGCGGTCTTAGTATAGGATTTTCTTATTAATTTATTTTTTATAGCAGGAGGGATTTATGAGTGAAAAATGTTGTAATAGCAGTGTTGAAAGGTTGACAGAAATTTATGGAGAAGATGTATTTAGCCTTAAGGTAATGAAAAATTATCTTTCGGAAAAAGCATTTGATTCTTTAGCGGCAACGATTAGAGATCATAAGCCATTGAATGCTACTATCGCGGATGAAGTTGCCGATGCCATGAAAACATGGGCAGTTTCTCGCGGCGCGACTCATTTTTCTCATTGGTTCCAGCCGTTAACAGGAGCAACAGCTGAGAAACATGATTCTTTTATTTCTCCAAATAAAGACGGCGAAATTATGTTAAAATTTTCCGGCAAAGAGTTGATTCAAGGAGAGCCGGACGCGTCGAGTTTTCCTTCTGGCGGCTTAAGAGCAACATTTGAAGCGCGCGGCTATACTGCATGGGATCCTACAAGCCCGGCGTTTATAAGAAGAGGAGAGAATAATTCGACTCTTTGTATCCCTTGTGTTTTTTGCGGGTATCACGGAGAGGCGTTAGATAAAAAGACTCCGCTTTTACGATCTGTCGCGGCGCTTTCAAAACAGGTTTGCCGTTTAGCTAAATTGTTTGGAATTAAAACAGAAGGTAAAAGAGCGTACGCGACTCTTGGCCCTGAGCAAGAATATTTTCTTATAGATAGGGAGTTTTATGAAGCGAGGCTTGACCTTTTACAAACAGGCAGAACTCTTTTTGGAAGAAGGCCGGCAAAACATCAGCAAATGGAAGACCATTATTTTGGAGCGATAAAACCAAGAGTTATCGCGTTTATGGAAGAGTTAGATATGGCTCTTTGGCAACTCGCAGTTCCTGCGAAGACTAGACATAATGAAGTTTGTCCCGCGCAATTTGAGATAGCGCCTATGTTTGAGGAGCAAAATCTTTCAATTGATCATAATATGATTGTAATGCAGACATTAAAAGATATTGCTGAAAAACATGGGTTTGTATGTTTATTGCATGAAAAACCGTTTGCCGGAGTTAATGGTTCAGGGAAACACAACAATTGGTCAATTGTGGGGCCGGATGATAAAAATTGGCTTTCTCCGGGGGACACTCCGCATGAAAACGCTAAATTTTTAACTGTTATCTGCGCTCTTTTGAAAGCAGTAGACACATATGCGCCTATGCTTAGAGCCGCTGTGGCAAGCGCGGGAAACGATCATAGACTTGGCGCGAATGAAGCGCCTCCGGCAATTGTGTCAATTTTTCTTGGAGATCAATTGACCGATATTATGCAACAATTGGAAAAGGGCAGGCCAAATAGCTCAAAAGCAGGCGGGATTATTGAGATAGGTGTTTCTTCTTTACCTAAATTGCCAAAAGACGTTACAGATAGAAATAGAACAAGCCCATTTGCGTTTACTGGAAATAAATTTGAATTTAGGGCTGTTGGTTCTAGCCAAAGTTGTTCAGGCGCGAATATAGTGATCAATACAATTTTCGCAGAAGCCGTAGATGAGATTTGTTCAGAGTTAGAAACAGCTGTAAGTAAAGGCAAAAATTTTAATGATACATTGCAAGGCATTCTTCAGGGTATAGTGAAGAAACATAAACGTATTATTTTTAATGGCGATAATTACAGTGCGGAATGGACAAAAGAAGCGGAGAAGCGCGGATTGCCTAATTTACGCAACACGCCTGATACTTTGGAAGTTATTGAAAAAGATAAAAAATATGGAGCTTTATTTGAAAAATATGGCGTTCTTACAAAAGAAGAATTTAAATCAAGAAACGATGTGTATCATCACGCGTATGAAATGACTATAGCTATGGAAGCAAATTGCGCTATAACTATCGCGAAGACTCTTGTAATTCCTGCCGCGTTAGAGTATCAAGGAGTCTTAGCAGAGACAATTCAGAAAGTGGGAAGCATAAGTAAAAAGATTACAATGCTAGAGTCGAAGAAGCTTTTAGTTAGCTTGGTGTCTAACGTGGAAGAAGCATTAGCGGCTGTAAGCGAACTTGAGGCAAGTGTGGCAAGCGGAAAATCCGCGAAGAAAACAATCGCTAGCATGGTTAAGCTAAGAGAAGCTATTGATGCATTGGAAGGGATTATTCCAAAAGACAAATGGCCACTGCCGACATACGCTGAGATGATGTTTATGATGTAAGTTTGTTGCGCGATTATTATATGTCTTGGATAAGAGGCAAACTTTGCTGTAGAATATGCTAGATATTGTGGCATTTTGAAAAGCAGGTTTGCCTTTTTTTTAGAGAAAAGTTGGAGGGAGTTTATATGAAAAAAACCAGTGAAGATTATTTAGATACGCTTACCAAAATTAGTAAAGCGATAACAGCAGATCTTTATTTAGAAGATATTTTAAAACTTATAGTTAGTCTTACTGCCGGAGTTATGGGCGCTAAAATTTGCGCGTTATGGCTTCTTGATGAAAAAAAACAGGAGCTGAAAATCAGAGCCACACAGGCAATGAGTCCTGATTATTTAAGGGAACGCATAATTAAGGTTGGCGAGGGTATTGTAGGCCTTGTCGCGCGCGACAAGCAAGCAATAGCAATTTTGAAAGTTTTAGAAGATCCGAGATATAAAGAAAAAGAATTAGCTAAAAAAGAAAATTTTGTTTCTATGCTTAGCGTGCCGATGGTTGTTAAAGACAGAGTGATAGGGGTAATAAATTGTTACACAACGCAAGAATATGAATTTATGTCTAAGGATATAGATCTTTTAAGCGCAGTGGCGAATCAAGCCGCGGTTGCGATACAAAATACAGAGCTATTAGTGCAGACCAAGATTATTCAGGAAGAATTAGAGACAAGAAAAAAAGTTGAAAAGGCAAAGGGGCTTCTTATGAAGGCGCATTCTATAGAGGAAGATGAAGCATACCGTATGATGCGTAAAGCCAGTATGGACAGGCGCGTAACAATGAAGGAGATAGCGGAAGCGGTAATTTTGACATATGAATTAAAAAAGAAATAATATTGAGGCGCCCTTTCCTTTTGATGCGCCAGCAATTTTTAGAAACGGTTGGTCTCGTAATTTTGAGCATTTTTATCCAAGTAAAACGGTATTTCCCCGGTGCGTATAATAGGTAACCAATGAATAAAGAAAATAAAAAAATATTACGTGTAGCTATTGGCCAGATAAATCAGACAGTTGGAGATTTTGCAGGCAATATAGTAAAAATAAAAACGGCCATTGATAGCGCTATAGAAAAATCAGTGGATATAATTGCGTTTCCGGAATTGGCAGTATGCGGGTATCCCGCGGAGGATTTATTGTTTAAAGAGCATTTTATTAAAGAAAATATTAAAGGATTAAAAAAAATAGTAGAACATACTAGAGGCATTACCGCTATCGTCGGCTTTGTAGACATGGATAAGAAAGGGGAAATATATAACGCGGCAGGAGTTTTAAGTGACAGACATTTTTATGGCGCGTATTATAAAATGATGCTTCCGAATTACAGCGTGTTTGATGAGAAGCGCTATTTTAACGCGGGAGAAAAAAACAGTATTTTTATTTTAGGTGATTTTGTGAATGGTGTTGGTGTTGGGAAAAAAAAGCACGCTACAAAAGAATGTGTGATTTTTGCGAATGATTTTTTGCGCCAAGAGAGTAACGGTGAAGAGCTCTTATCGCGGGCAGAATTTGGTGTTGTTATTTGTGAAGATTTATGGGTAGATAACGGGCCTTATATGGCACAAGCCGCAGGAGGCGCGGATATAATTTTTAATATTTCAGCATCGCCGTATCACGTTGGAAAAAGCAAAGATTGTGCTTTCTACTGCTTATTTTCTAAAAAAATTACTAGTTTTTTCTTTTTCTTCTAAAAACATTTCCCCTTTTTTTTCTTTTATTTCTTTAGCAATATCCATAACATATTCCCCGACATACCCGTCCTCCGGCAAACTATCCTCTTTCCCGCAGAAATTCCTATACCTAATTTCTAGCGACTTTCCCAGCATATTAATCTGCCTGCCGCAGTCATTAAGATAATATTCTGTTGTCACGTCATATCCATTAAATTTTAATATTCGCGCTAAAGCATCGCCTATCGCGGCTTGTCTCGCGTGCGCAATCGTAAGAGGTCCTGTAGGATTCGCTGAAACAAATTCTATATTAACTCTCTTCCCGCCAAAGTCGCTATTCTGCCCAAACTTTTCTTTATTCTTAAATATTTCCAAAAGAATATTTTCATAATATTTATCAGAAAGCCAAAGATTAATAAACGCGCCTTTTACTTCAATACCGTCGATAAAAGAATTAATGTCGCTTCTCTGATTAAATATTTTTTTTATTTTTTCACTGATATGTTGAGCTAAAATGACAGGATTTGCTTTTACTTGTTTTGCTAAAACCATAGCGATATTGGAAGTGATATCCCCATGAAGTTTTTCTTTTGGGGCATCGAGGGAAATAAGAGAAGAAGAAATATCCGCACGACAAGCGGACTCTTCCGCGAAATATTGGTTTATGCCTTCGCTGAAGATTTGGATAATTTTTTCTTTAAAGTTTTTTTCAAGCATTTTTCATTAATTTCTTCTCTTGGAGCAGAGAGCCACAACCGTTCTATCCCATAAAAATTGCGCGCGTCTTTATAAAAAACATGCGCTATTACATCTCCCGCGTCAACCAATGTCCAAGAAGGATTATTTTTCCCCTCTAGGCGAGCGTTTTGCTTCCAGTTAACGGACAGCTCTTCGTCTATGGCTTTTGCTATTGACTGAACTCTTTTAGATGAACCAGCAGTAATCAACACAAAATAATTAAAAATATTAGCGGATTTGGTTAAATCTAAAACAAGAATATCTTCGCCTTCTTTTTCAAGCGCAACCCTAGCTATTGCATGCGCCTTTTCTAAGGCTAAATCTTTAATTTTTCTTTTTACCACAGATTACCTTTAGGTATAAAACATTGTAGGGACTCGATAATTTCGTGCCCCTACAATTTAATATCCTTTTAATAATTAAAATTCTTATTTACCCAATATGCGATATAAGCCTGTGCCGCAACTATTACAAGACCCTTTAATTGCTTTACGGCCGTTTTTCATAGTAACTTCCTGTGGGCTTTTCATTTCTTTCTTAGTTTTACATTTTACGCAATACGCCTCTGCCATACTCCACCTCCAAGTATAAAATAACAAATTCTCCTTACAAACAATGAAAATAAGTTTATCATACTCTCTTTAAAAGTCAAGAACCTTTCCTTGCAAAGAAATTTTTAGCATAAAAAAAACGGCTCACCAAAAAGGTGAGCCGTTTTCCCTCCCTGATCTCTTGCTTAAAAATAATTAGAAGTTAAGAGAAACAGATCCAACGACATCTGTAGCAACATCATCTTGGCTGTTAGCAAAATGATCGCCTGGGAAGAACCATGCTGTCAAAAGACCAAACTGCACATCTTCTGTGTAATCCCAAGTCAATGTAATATCTGCTTCACTACCAAGGTATTGCTCTTCATTCTGATTAACTACGGTTGTAGTTGACGCCCATTCTTCAGCAAGCCAGAAATTGCCAAAAGTACCTTTTAATGTAAGGCTATCTGTAGGCTCTACTTTACCTGTTAATAAAATCTGGTGCTGATTAGTTGTAGATGGGGAACTTCCCATCGCTGTTCTGTAAAATACATTCTGGAATTCACGAATAGCTGTATCAAACTTGCCTCTGTATACAGGATCCCATCCGTTATATGTTCCATTCGTAGTAGCTGTTGTATTACCAAGATTTTCTTCGCCGGAATATAAAATATATTCAGCGCCAACAACCGGTCTCCACGCAAAATTATCTTGGAAATAACGGCATTCTACCATAGCATCTACTGCCCAAGCGCTTCTGCTTCTTTCTTCTATCTGTTGTGCTGCTCCGATATATTCGCCAAGCTGGTAAGCACCTTCAAGAGCAATTGTCCAATCCTCTATAGGATCAAAACTACCTCTTAAACCAAAAGTATGAACATCATTTGATTGGTGGCCGTTAAGAACTGACGGCATTGTTGCCCCGTTGGAAGTTGTTCCAACATATCTCTGTTGTTTGAACCACCAGTAACCTTCGGCTTCCGCGTTATATTCATTGAATTTATAACCAACATTTGTACCCCAAAGATTTATATCTTCATCTGCTCTGTCTTGGTTCTCGCGGATTTTCGCGAATACACCGTCAATTGTCCAAGGATCATAATCTAAAGTAGCGCGAATCGCGTCAAAAGATTTAATCGCTGTATATTCTCTTGGAAGTAAATTACCATTTGGATCTTGTAAGTTAGCACCAACGATAAATCCTTTACCAAACCAAAGGTCCTGAC
>JYNY01000227.1 GCA_000954095.1 Candidatus Omnitrophus magneticus
GCCTAAAACCCAGTAAAATAGCCAACTTGTGTCTCGAATAGCGGAAGATGGGCTAATTGTGACACAGCCTCTTTCGCGGGAATGACAGAATGAAATTTTTTGAAGGACACAGAAAGATTTTTATCTCTTTTTTATGTGTTTTGCAAGAACGCTATTCAATCATACGGCTTAGACGGAGAGATTGGCATTATTCGCTATGACGAAACGCAGTTTTTCGGTGTATGGATTTTCTTCGACACAAGAGAGAAATGCTTAAGTAAACACAAAAAAACAGGGGAAGAAATTTTACAATAAAACCTCTTCCCCTGTTTTTTAAAAACCTATTTTCACTACTACCTACTCCACAAAATCAACTTTCAGCATATGAACCGAACAAGAAATACACGGGTCATACGCCCTTACGAGCATTTCAGATAAAAGTGTTATTTCTTCTTTTGATTTGTCAATAACTTCAGGAATTAATTTTTTCATATCCAAATCAATATTCGCTAAATTCTGATTAGTAGGGATAACACAATTGGCGCTTTCAACTATAGCTTTGTCGTTGATAGTATATTCATGAACAAGTATTCCACGCGGAACTTCTACTACGCCTGCTCCGGTGCCGCTAGTTACTTTGAAATTCTTCCATTCATCTTTTGTCGGCCATGATGTTACTTCTTCCGCGTAGTTTATCCCTTTTTCTAAAAATAAATCAATTATGCGCAAAGAATCATAAACACAATGCGCGACTTCTATTAACTGCGCTACTGTATTCATGTAAGGATTGTAACACGGAACTTTAAAATTAAGAGCCCGCGCCACACCTTTAGCTTGTTCATTAAGTTTGTCAAAATTATTATTGATACGCGCTAAAGCGCCTGCCATATAAGAACCTCTTTTATTTTTGGAATGTTTGGCAGTACTGTGTTCGGCATGGAATTCATGTATTACTTCTTTATACTTACGCGGAGAAATTGTTGTTTTAATATCGCTTGTAGTAATGTCTCCCTCATAAAACGCGTATTCTGTCGGGTGAGTAAGAGACACATATTCTGTTTCTCTTTCAAAACTAGGAAGTTTTACTGTTTTAAAAATATCCACGGTTTTACTTAAATCTCCGAGCTGATTTTTAAATATTTCTTTCATGGTTTCTAAATCTTTTTTAGACGGGAGTTTTGTCCACCCTCTAGGACAAATACTTATCGGATGCGTGTGTCGTCCTGCCATAATGTCGCACATATCGCTATAATTTTTTTTCATCCGTAACGCCATTAAAACAACTTCTTTATGCGTCACTACTAAAGGCACAACGCTTTTAACGCCAAGCGCGTCCGGCGCCACAAGAAAATACGCGTGCAGTATATGGCTGTCCAGCGTTTCCAAATGAAGTAAAAGTTTTCTTAATAATTTTGTCTGTTCGCTTACCTTAAAACCGATAGCGTCTTCTGTGGCTTTTATCGATGCCATGCAATGGCCCGTTGAACAGATTCCGCATATACGCGAGGTAATATGCTGGACTTCAAACATTGACCGCCCTCGTACCATTGCTTCAAAAAATCTTGGAGCTTCAATAATTTCTAATTGGCACTTTTCGAGTTTCCCATCTTTCACGTTAACGACAATATTACCGTGACCCTCAACGCGTGTCAGGTATTCGACGTTTATATTTAATTCTTTTTTAGATAACGCGGTATTAGCCATTTTTTTTCGCCTCCTCATTAGAGATTCTGCAACTATTGTATAAATCAAACCTCTGTTTTAATTCATCCATTGTGTATCCATATTTTTTCAATATTTCGGTATGCCCTTCTTTCGCGGGATCATCCAATAAACCCCTACAGCCGTAACATGTATTTCCCCAGCTTGTACACCACGCGTTACATCCTCCACGAGTCACAGGTCCCATGCATGTCACGCCTTTATCAAACATACATTCATTCTCTTTCATTTTACATTCAACACAAACCGCGTAAGTAGGCGGCACATATCCTTTTCCTAAAAGAATAGATTTTATAGCTAGAACTGTTTCCTCATTATTTGTCGGGCATCCGTGAATATAATAATCTACTTTCACAACCTCGTTAACAGCCCGCGGATAGCCTGCTTCCAAATGAAACGGCCTATCTCCATAAACTATTTTTTTAGCTTCTTGGTCAGAATAACGCCTTCTCATACCGTTTACTCCGCCTATGGTAGCGCACGCGCCGTAAGCGATAAGTATCTTCGCGTTTTCTCTTATTTTTTTCACACGTTCTTCATCGTGTTCTCTTGTTATAGAACCCTCTATAAAAGCAATATCATAATCATCGCTTCTTTCTGACATGGCTTCACGAAAATTAACGATTTCACAATGATCTAAAAGCCCTAAAAAAGCAGTGTTGAGATAAGTAAGCTGAAGCTGGCACCCTTCACAATCAGCAAAATCAAAAAACGCGATTTTCACTTTCTTTTTTGTTTCTTTGTTCATAGCGCTTCCTCCATTCCCTTTATTTCATCATAAGTAAATGTCGGCCCGTCTTGACAAACATATTTATCGTTTATTTGGCAATGCCCGCATTTCCCAAGCCCGCATTTCATGTGCCTTTCAAGAGATAAAACTATTTGACGCGGAGAAAGGCCTTTTTTAATAAGTTCCGCGATAACAAATTTATACATAATCGGCGGCCCCACAACAACAGCATAAGTACGATTTATATCTATATCAACGCCGGGTATAAGGGTCGTAATTACTCCGACATTACCTTTCCAATCAGGGTCGGCTTTATCTACTGTGCATGCGTAAGTAATATCAGTACGTTTACTCCACTCTTCTATTTCTTTAGTAAAAAGCCTTTCTTTAGGGGCTTTGCATCCTAAAAGAATTGTGACCTTGCCAAAATCTCTACGTTTATCCATAACAAAATTTATAAGCGACCGTAGTGGTACAATACCAAGCCCGCCCGCGACAAATATAAGATCATTACCTTGTAACGAGTCTATCGGGAACGGCCTTCCAAACGGGCCTCTCACGCCTATTTTATCGCCAAGATCAAGATGATGCATTGCCTTAGTAAAAACACCTGCTTTACGCACGCACACCTCAAAAGTACTTTTATCTTTTTTAGTCGGTGTTGATGATATCGAGATAGGCGCTTCTCCTATACCTAAAATAGAAAATTGAACAAACTGCCCGGGTAGATAATCAAATCTTTCAACATTTTCAAGCCTTATTTCAAAAAATTTTTCATTCTCCGTCATTCTCTTTGTCCCGACTATAGTCCCTTCCATAGGAGAATAGAGCGGCTTCACCTCTATTTGACGGGTTTTTGTACCGCAACCACATTTACACATTTTCTGCCTCCTTGTTAACTTCCGCTTGTTTTGTCCGCGGATTTTCATTCAAAATTTATTTAACCAAAAATTCTAAATTAAAGACCATTCACTGTTTCAATAAGACTTATACCGGCAACACACGCTCTTGTGCATCGTCCGCATCCTGTACAAAAAAATTTATTATATTTTTTTATAGGATAATCGAATTTACGGTAATATCTATGCTTTTGGCGCTCTTCTCGTTCTTCTCTAAAATTTTCTCCTCCCGCGACTTTAGCAAAATCTTCAAGCTGGCAAGAATCCCATACTCTTTCCCTAACGCCTTTTTCCATACTTAATTCCATTTCATCCAACACATTAAAACAATAGCATGTAGGACATACTGTAGTACAGTTCCCGCAGGAAACGCATCTTTCTCCGACATTTTTCCACACGGGACTTTTATGCGCTTTTTCAAATACTTCAGGCAATTCTTTATATGTGTATTTCAACTTCACGGTAAATTTTTTTATTTTTTCTTCATGAATTTTTTTTAATCTTAATTTTGCTACGTCTTCTTTGAGCGGTTCTAAAATATCAAGTTTGCCGATAAGTTCATCGCCTTCCGCTGAATTTATATTAAGTATATATTTGTCTCCATCTTCTGTCATCATTATATCGTAACCGGCTTTTGGAAGATGCGTGTCCATAGAAACGCATGTCGCAACCCCATCGCAAGGCTTAAGGCATTCATAACCTATTATAATGTTAGCCTTTTCTCTTTTAGAATAATACGGGTCGCTTGGGTCTTTATGAAAAACCATATCAAGGCATTCAATCCCGTCAATATCGCATGTATGCGCCCCAAAAATTATGGTGGGTTCTATTTCTATAGTTGTATCGCTAAATTTAATATCCCCCGCCTTAAATGAACCAAGTTTTTCTTTTTGCGGAAAAAAATATTTTTTCGGCGGAAGTATCGTCGGCAAATACTCTAAACAAATATCGCCGGGAGAATCAATTTCATCAAATACGAATTGTTTGCCTTTTTTGCGCGGCGCTACTACTTTCGCTTTTTTCATTAAATATTCTACAAATTGCCCAAAATTTTTCTTAGATAGATAAACATACCTCATAGGCTTTTCCTCTCCTTCTTTTGTTTGATTTTTATTTTTATCCAATCAACGAACCCGCTAACAGCTTCGCCTGTTTTACAGGATATTTTTATGATATCAATTTTAGGATTAATCTTCTGCACGCTCTCTATACACAAATTTATGTCAAAATTCACATACGGAATTAAATCAATTTTATTCATAATAAACAACGAACTCTCCATAATAATCAATGGGTATTTCTCAGGCTTATCATGGCCTTCAGCAGTAGAAACCATAACTATCTTATCGTCTTCGCCAATATCAAATTCCGCGGGACAAACAAGGTTCCCGACATTTTCAACTATGATTAAATCTAATCCATCAAGACTAGTTTCATTAATAGCCCTTTGTACAAGACTAGCATCTATGTGGCAGGCATTACCTGTATTGATTTGAATAACAGGCAGTTTTAAAATATCTAATCTTTCCGCGTCTCTGGAAGTATAACAATCTCCGGTAATTAAAGCGGCTTTTATTCCTTCTTTAATAAAAAGAGGACAAGCTTTTTCCAATAATGATGTTTTCCCTGACCCCGGAGAAGAGATGATATTTAACATAAAAATATTTTCTCTGTCCAGCAAAAAGCGTATATTGTTCGCCGCTTCATCATTGTTTCTCAAAATATTTTCTTTAATAACTTTAAATGTCATATAAATCGTCTTCCAAACAAAAACCTTTTTCCAACTTCATCCGCCGCTATACGTAGCCTCAAAGGGATGAAAAAACTAAACTCTTTTAAATTTTTTGGCCGCTGACAAAGGCCTCAAAATGACGAATTTTGTTGGTCTATAAGTGCCTGCCCGCTATTTTTCGCACAAATTAATAAATACCGTCCGCTGTTACCACTCTATTTCCTTCACGCTGAATTCTTTTCCGCCAATTAACTTGACATCATCAGACGAACAATGAGCGCAAGACAGTTCTATTTTGTCCATAATAGTTTCTTTTCCGCATTTCAAACATTTTATTATTAACGGCAAAACTTTTATTTTCAGTTTAGCGTTTTTTAATTTTTCATCTTTAGGCGCACTCAAAAAAGCTGTTTCTAAAATCTCAGGTACAATATACCTAAGATATCCAACTTCAAGATACACTATTTTTACCGCTGTTATTTCAGGGTCTAACAATTCTTTTTCTAAAATTTTAACGATATTCTCCGCTAAAGATATTTCGTGCATGCGAACCTGCGCTTTTTGGGCCGCCCGCGAAATGGATTTTTTTGGCACAGTTTTAAACTGAAACTACGTTTCGCCATAAGGATTACGGACTAAAAAATCCATTTTCGCGCAGAGTAATTTTACGCGAAAATAAAAAAAATAAAATTTTTTTATTTCGCGGGCGGCCCATCACCCTTTCAACACTCAACAAATCCTCGGCACAATCTCGCCTTGCGGCATGTCAAGAATTCGAACTGTTCCAATAATTGTTTCAATACAAACTTTATTTTTATAATTCGCGGTAACTTCGCCTACAATACAAGCGTTTTTACCATATTCATTTTCGCGTAAAAGTTCAACGATTTTTGGAGCTGTATCCGAAGATGCTATTATTACCGCTTTACCTTCATTCGCCATATACAATGGATCCATGCCTAAAAGCTCGCTAATACCGCGGACACTGTCTGAAATAGGTATTTTTTCCTCTTTTATAAGTATACCTGATTTATCCGTAACAACCTCATTTAACGTGCTTGCCAACCCTCCCCGAGTCGGATCACGCATAAACTTAACGCCTTTAACATTTTTAAGAACATTCTCAAGCATTTTATTTAATGGCGCTGAATCACTCGCAAGAGTGGTTTCAAATGTTAACCCTTTTCGTTTACTCAAAATACTAAACCCATGATCACCCATTGTTCCGGTAACAATAACTTTATCTCCGATATTAATTTTGTCTATACCGAGAGATACACCTTTTATTATTTCGCCGATACCGGATGTATTAATGAAAACGCCGTCACTCTCGCCTTTTCCAACAACCTTAGTGTCTCCGCTTATTATTTTTACGCCGGCCTTATCCGCCCAATACGCCATAGATTTCACAATCGCCTCTAACTCATCCAAAGAAAATCCTTCTTCAATAATAAAGGCGCATGTAAGATATTTAGGAGAAGCGCCGGAAACCGCTAAATCATTAACTGTTCCGCAAACAGCGAGTTTTCCTATATCTCCGCCGTTAAAAAATAATGGTTTAACCACAAAAGAATCTGTCGTAAACGCGAAAAAACCATCTCTCAAATTAAAAACACCGGAATCCATGGCTGTATTTAAAATTTCATTAGAAAAATATTTAAAAAATAAATTTTTTATAAGTTCGTTGGACGCCTTTCCGCCGGAACCATGCGACAAAGTTATTGTATTCATTTTTCAATTCTCAACTTTTTATTTTCAAGTTTCATATTTAAACCATGCCGCGCAAGTACCTTCGCTTGAGACCATGCAAGCGCCTTTCGGAGAAGAAGGCGTACATACCTTTTTAAATAAAACGCAATCCATCGGAGTATTCGCGCCGCGTAAGATACTACCGCATATACAACCGGGATTTTCGCTTGAAACAGGAACTTTAATATCGATTATTTTTTCCGCGTCAAACGTCCGATATTCACGCCTAATCCTTAGGCCGCTATCAGGAATAAAACCGCATCCGCGCCATTCAGAACTACAAGGCTCAAAAACTTTAGCTATTATCTTTTTTGCTTTTTCATTCCCATTGGCCGTGACAATACGTTCATACCCGTTAAAAAGTTTCATCTCTCCCGCGGAATGCGCCTTTGCCAAAATATAAATAGCCTTTAAAATATCCAAAGGTTCAAACCCTGCCACACAGCATAAAACGCCGATTTCATCAACAATAAAACGATACATTTCAAAACCTGTTATAGCACTCACATGCCCGGGAGCGATAAGCGCGTCTATTTTAGAATCTTCCGAATTTAAAACAACTGAAAGCGCGGACGGCAATGTTTTATTAAGCGCTAAAACAAAAAAATTTTCTATTTTTTCTTCTTCCGCGGAAACGATACTCGCCGCGATTGTGGGAACAGTTGTTTCAAAACCAATCCCTATAAAAATAAATTTTTTATCAGGTTCTTTTTTACAAAAATCTAAAACATCCATAACAGAATAAACAACACGCACGTCACCGCCTTCGGAACGAACTGACGCTAAACTCGAATAAGAGCCCGGCACATACATTAAATCTCCGAAAGTGCACACTGACACGCCTTTTATCCCTGCTAAAAAAACAGCCTTATCAATATCCTGAATACTAGTCACGCAAACAGGACAGCCCGGACCAGATATAAGCCGTATTTTATCGCCTATAATTTTATGTATCCCGTTTTTACGGATTGCCATAGTATGTCCGCCACACACTTCCATTATGTTGAAAGGTTTAGTGGAAATTTCTCTTATTTTCCGCGCGGTATCTAAACATGCTTCGCGGTCTCTATACTCATCAATAAATTTAAGCATCCACATTTCCTTCTTTTTCAAAAAATTCTATAGTAAATTTGGCATTCTCCGGATCAACTTTCTGAATAACAAAACCGGCATGAACTAAAACATAATCTCCGTTAGAAATATTATCCATTAAAGCGAGCGACACATCTTTAAAAGCGCCGCCAAGCTCCACTTTAGCAGTTTTCCCTTTTATCTCTACAACTTTTGCAGGTATTGCCCAGCACATAGCGTTCTCCTTAATAAAAAATAATTTCCATAAAGGATTATTTTATTCCCCGCTCACGCGCTCCGCGTAAACAATTTGTCCGATAGCTATCCCTAAATCCGACGGAGAGTATTTGTTATGTTTATATAATTTTAATGAACCCTCGCTACTAAATTTTTTCTCCACATATTCCATTAAATATTTATTTTGAAAACATCCGCCCGAAACCAAAACTTTAGTTATGCCGAATTCTTTGTTTGTCCGGCGCGCTATATCAAAAATAATTTCTCCGATAGTATTGTGAAATTTCGCGCTTACTATGCCCGCGGATATTTTTTCTTCCATGTCACGGATAATCTCACGTATCATTTTTGACACGCAAATAGAACCGCCGGATATTTCATATCCGTAATAATCGTTAACGCCCTGAACAATAGATTTCTCAAGCAAAATAGCGCATTCTGCCTCAAAATCAGATTTTATTCTGCCGAGAACCAAACAACTTACCGCGTCAAAAAGCCTTCCAACACTTGAAGTTAACGGCACGTTTATTTTTTTAGATATCATATCCAAAATGGCGCAAATTTTTTCTTTTCCTATTCCATTGAGAACCGCGGAACAAATCTTTTCCAATTTGCCTGAATACGCCTGATTCAAATAGCTAACCGCCATTCTCCATATTTCACGGGAGGCTATATCGCCGCCGGGTTGTTCCACGTAAGAAAAGTGATTTAGTCTTTTAAGCGCCGCTCCGTTTTGCAATAAAAATTCTCCGCCCCAAATAGCGCCGTCATTGCCATATCCGGCGCCATCAAATGCCACGCCTAACACATCTCCGGTAATATTGTTATCCGCCATACAAGAAAGAATATGCGCCTCATGATGCTGGACAAATAAAACTTCACTCGCGTATTCCCTTGATAAATTTTCCGCTATCCATCTTGAATGATACGCGGGATGCGCGTCACACGCGATTATCTCAGGTTTCATGCCTGTTTCCGCTAGATACGTTCTAATATCTTTTTCATAAGACTCTAAAACAGAAACTATTGATAAATCGCTGTAAACATCGCTTAAAAAAATTTTTTCTCCATCTTTAACCGCGAATCTTGTTTTATTTTCCGCGCCCAAAGCTAAAATTTTAGACACAAGTATCCTCTTTTATTCTCGTTTCAATATGATGCCCCGCGCGCGACGCGGCTTTTTTAGCCGACAAAATAAGTCATACTAAAAAACTTTTTTCATATGTTAAATTCCGCGTAAAAAAATGAAAAATGAAAATTTTTTTATTACGCGTAAACTCCTTATTACCCATTCCTATTTGCCAGATGATATGACAAAGTTTCAAGCTCTCTTGATAAATCCACATCTTTAACTTTAACATGCTCCGGCACATTTAAACTCGCGGGCGCGAAATTTAATATACACTCAACTCCCGCGGCAACAAATAAATCCGCCACATTTTGCGCTTCTCTTGACGGAACAGTTATGATCCCGATAGAAATATTTTTTTCCTTAACCATTGCTGGCAAAGCATCAATCGGCTGTATCAAAATACCTTCCAATGTTTTACCTGCTTTTCTTAAATCCGTATCAAACCCGGCAACAATATTAAGGCCATGCTTATTAAAACCGGAATATGCCAAAAGCGCGGAACCAAGATGGCCCACGCCAACTATCGCTACATTCCAAATTGTATTTTTCCCCAAAATACGTTCTAAAGATTCCTTCAAATCACTTATCGGATACCCCGCGCCTGAAACCCCAAACTGTCCAAAATATCCTAAATCCTTTCGAACCTGAACATCACTCAAATTTGTCCTATCGCCAAGTTCAGAAGAAGAAATCGCGCGGATTTTTAATTTATTAAGTTCAGTAACTTCTCTCAAATAAACAACCAGCCTTGAAATAACTGCTTCTGGTATCTTTTTTTTGCTCATCCTAAAACACTCCAACCTGTACCTAAATGTACAAACTTTGTACTTTTTTTCACAAATACAATTGTCCTATTTTCTCTCTTTTTTACATAAAGTCAAATATATTTTTACCCATATTTTTTCAGCTTATCCAAATAAAACACAAAAAAGTAAATTAAATAAAATTTTTTATTGACAAAATATTTAGATTTAGCTACAATGTTAGCTAATAATAAAGTGTAAATTCTAAAATTACTAATAAAAAGGCTTTCGAATGAATACTATTATTAAAAATAAAAAAACACATTACTCTTTTTTCTTAAAAATTTTATGCTTATTCCTTTCATCTATCCTTATTATAAACGACTTTTCTTTTTCATCTGAAAAAAAAGAAGATACCCTTTCTGTCACAAGTGCTTTCCGTCCTATATGCCTTATAGAAAATAACAAAGGTTCTCTTACGATTAATAACGCGGAATCTGACACGTCTCTTCTTGCTCAGGCGCCGTTGATTTTCGCGTGGTATGTAATTGCCACGAGTTTTAGCGAAAATTATTCCGCGGATAAAACTAAAAATCTAATAAAAGAAACTGTCTTAAAAAAATTTATAGTACAAGAAAACATAATAAATATTTTTGATTTTGATTCATTATGCGAAGAGAGTCATACTTTTATTCTTCCGTTAAAAAACACCTCTAAAAAAATAATTTTTTCAAAAACACAACCCCAAAATAATGACTCAATGAAACTTGAATACAAAAAAAATAAATTCGTATGGGTGTATTTGAATGACAAAAAAATAAAAGAGTCCTATATGCCTAAAGCACGAAAAAAACCGACTAAAACAATTTATTCAAAAACAACTGAAGCGGTAACAAATAACACCGGCTCTTCTTTTCTGGCAAATATTATCGGGATTCTAGTACTTAGCGGCACATATCTTATCGCCGCGCAAATATATAAATTATGGGGCTTTCAAGGCTCTATTATTTTCTTTCTTACGCTTTTTACTTTAATAAAAATAATTATTAATATTTTTTCTCATATTCACACAAAAATTAATTCTGCCAAGCAAAAAATATCTGACAAAATAGAAATGGATAATACCTTAGAAGCACTCCGTAAAAAAAAAAGAATTACAACTTGGGATATCTATGAAGAAAAGGCCCACAAACAAGATACTGAAAGATCCGCGAACGACAATTTTACAAACCTCGGTTTAGAAGAACCTGAAGACCTGTCTACACCTAAGATTGAAATAACGCCTGAAAAAAATATTCCTGCCGCGCCTGACAACACTTTTAATGCTTGGTTTTCAAAAGCAATGACGCCTGCCAAAAAATTAACTTTAAAAATAGACCCTAATATTCTAAAAATTTCTTTCACGCAATTGCTCCATCAATTTGCCGCGTTAACATCTAAACACTCAATTAAAACAATAAAACAAGAAGAATTAAAACCTTTAATTGGATCGGATTATAAAGCGTATAAGCCAAAGACTCTATTACTTTTCACAGACAGCATTGTATATAACTTTGGATTTTTTGATCTAAAAGAAACATTGCAGTTTGGATTTTTTAAACAAAAAGACATTTTTTTAAACGGCACTATTGTTTTATACGGCGCGCCTGAAAATAACATTCTAATAGAAAAAATAATAAACACAGCGGATAAAAAAATTAATATTCTTACCATAAATAAAAATACGCTAATAAAAACTTTGTCCGCTAAAAACAAAAATTTTTCAGAAATAGATGAAATCACGCGCGCCGTCAAAACAGCAAAACAATTAGCGGCTAAAAATGTGGGCATCACAACTGACTTTATCGGAATTATTAAAGGCAAAACTAAAGACGCTATAAAAATAGAAACATTATGCGAAGAGCTAGGAATGCCTATTGTTATTTATTCAAATGAACGAGGACTTTTTTCTTTTAGAATAGCGCTTATAGAACTTTTTAACCGCAGATACTCTGGAGATAAAAACAAATGGTTATATATTCTATTACCTTTGATTAAATTATCAGAAGAAACCGCGAAAAGCATCAGAAAAATTATTATTGAAGAAAAGGCTGTGTTAACAAAAGCATAAACAAAAAAATATCACATCTCAATTACTGTAATATCTTTATTTTGATGAACAGTATCTTCCCACTTAACGCGGGTTTCCCATGGAATAATACTGGAAGGTTTTATTTCAAATAAAATAAGATAGCCTTTTGTCATGCCGAGCGTGTCAAGGTAGCGTGAAATCTGGTCTAAGCCCTCTTCTTTTGTATCATCATATCTTTTTAATTTTAATTCTAAAACAAATGTTTCTCCGTTAAATTCAACGGCCAAATCGGTTCTTCCTCTCCCAACAGCCATTTCACGGTCTATTCTACCACCTCCATTGATTACTCTTTGCAAAAATGCCATTAAAAGAAGCCCGTGTCCCGCTTCTTTATAATCAAATCTTTCTAACCAATGTTCACTATTACGGCGATAAAATTTTTGAAACGCTTTTAATAGTTTATCCATATCAAGCTTAGCGTCAGGTTTTATGTAACAAGAAGTCATGCCTTCTTCTCTAATGTTTTCTTGCATAGAAAAGTTTAAAACTCTAGGAATTATTTCTCGGTATATTTCATTTGAAAAAATTATGTCATATTTTTCTTTGCGGATAATTCCTAAATCTATAACATATCTAAGATCATCATTGAAGTTGTCATACACAAGAGAATCGCCGTTTATAATAGCACTGACAATGTTTTTAACTCTGGGTTCTTTCAGTTTATCTAATAATCTATCTAAATGCGTGTCTCTGCGCGCGATTAGATTTTCTTTCGCCTCTTCCGCGTGAGCGAGTGTTATTTTTTTTGTGTAATCACTTTTTAATATTTTCTCCACTTTTCATTCGCTACCGCGTTTACCAGCCACGGCTGGCCTCCGGTTAATTCATAGATTCTATCTACTACTTTTTTTGAAAATATCTGCCCTGTATCTTTTGTGTGCTGACTGTATAATTCAGCTATTTCTTCTTTTGTCCATGTTCCTAAAAGAATTGATTCCGCTTTTATATTAAAGGGCGAACCGGAGCCTAGAGACACTTCACTCGGACGGACTTTTGTTTTATATTCCCGAACATCTCTTAATCCCACTAAAGCTATGGTTGATGGAAAATGTTTTGGCCTTCCTTGAAAACCATTACGTAGTTGTCTTAGCACTGATACTAATACGTCATCATATAACGAATCTATTTCGTCTAATAATAAAACTATTGGTTTTTTTTGAGAACCCGCCCAATTATTTAAATAAGTCTGTAAAGAACACTTTTCATCTGCTAGCGACTTTTTCGGCCATAACTCCTTAGAAATAAATAACTCGCATGATTCATAAAGAGAATTTATTATTTTTAAATTCGCGGTTTCTTCAGTTATAGACCGATACCCCGCGGACTCTACCGAAAACACTACTGAAATATAATTTCCTTCTTTATTTAATCTATGCGCTAATTCATGTAAAAGCGTAGTCTTTCCTGTCTGCCTTGGCGCGTGGATTGTGAAGTACTGCGTCTTCTCTATTAAATCGAATATGATTTTTTGGTTGCGCAAAGGGTCAACCATATAATGTCTTTCAGGCATACAAAAACCAGTTGTATTAAAATATCGTTTACTTTTCATTTTAAAATTTCCTCCAATTTTATTTTTATTTATAAATCAAACAACAAGTTGTCTCACATTTCCACGATAGTAATATTTTTATTCTGATGAGAAATATCTTCCCATTTAACGCGGGTTTCCCATGGAATAATACTGGAAGGTTTTATTTCAAATAAAATAAGATATCCTTTAGTCATGCCGAGGGTGTCTAGATAGCGGGAGATTTGATCTAAGCCTTTTTGTCTCGCGGACGGCATTCTTTTTAACTTTAATTCTAAAACAAATTTATCTCCGTTAAATTCTATAAGTAAATCAGTTCGTCCTGTTCCAACTGCCATTTCGCGATTTATCCTGCCGCCGCCGTTTATTACTCTCTGCAAAAACGCCATTAAAAGTAAATGCGGGCCTGCTTCTTTATAATCAAATCTTTCAAGCCAAACTTCAGAATTTTCACTGTAAAATTCTTGAAAAGCTTTTAATAATTTATCCATATCAAGTTTACCGTTGGATTTTATATACCATTTAGTTTCGCCTTCTTCTTCAATACTATCCTGCAAATTTCTATTTAAAACTCTCGGAATTATTTCTCGGTATATTTCATTAGCTATTCTTATAGGTTTTGTTTCGCTTATAATCCCTAAATCTCGGCAATATAGAAGCGAATCGTCATAGTTGTCAAACAAAACTCCGTCTCCATTTATAATAGCGCTTACTATATTTTTTACCCGCTCCTCTTTCAGTTTATCTATTAAACTATCTAAATGCGTGTCGCGTCTTTGTATTATATTTTCTTTCGCGGATTCAACATGATCTAGAGTTATTTTTTTTGTAAAATCTTCGTTTAATATTTTTACTACTATTTCTCTCGCTATAGCGTTTACCAGCCACGGCTGGCCTCCGGTTAATTCATAAATTCTATCTACTACTTCTTTTAAAAATATCTGCCCTGTATCTTTTGTGTGCTGACTGTATAATTCAGTTATTTCTTCTTTTGTGAATGTTCCCAAAAGAATTGATTCAGCTTTGATATTAAAGGGCGAGCCTGAGCCTAGAGACACTTCACTCGGACGAACTTTTGTTTTGTATTCCCGAACATCTCTTAATCCCACAAGCGCCACGGTTGAAGGAAATCGTTTTGGTCTTATTTGAAATCCATTTCGTAACTGCCTAAGAACTGACACTAAAACATCGTCATATAATGAATCTATTTCATCCAATAATAAAACTATTGGTTTAGTTTGAGAAATAGCCCAATCTATTAAGTAATTTTCTAATGTTAAATCTTTAGTATATTTTTCAGGCGGGATTGGACAATTTTTTTTATTGAGATATTGGCCGCTTGAACTGTAAAGAGAATTAATAATTTTTTTATTCGCGATTTCTTCAGTTATAGATCTATACCCCGCGGACTCTACGGAAAACACTACTGAAATATAATTTCCTTCTTTATTTAATCTATGCGCCAATTCATGTAAAAGTGTTGTTTTCCCAGTCTGCCTCGGCGCGTGGATTGTGAAGTATTGCGTCTTCTCTATTAAATCGAATATGATTTTTTGGTTGCGCAAAGGGTCAATCATATAATGTCTTTCAGGCATACAAAAACCAGTTGTATTAAAATATCGTTTACTTTTCATTTTTTAAAATCCTCCATATTCATTCCATGTTTATTTATAAATCAAACTAGAAAACATCTCACATTTCCACAACAGTAATTTTTTTATTTTGATGAGAAACATTTTCCCATTTAACGCGGGTTTCCCATGGAATAATACTGGAAGGTTTTATTTCAAATAAAATAAGATATCCTTTTGTCATGCCGAGTGTGTCTAGGTAGCGTGAAATTTGGTCGAGGCCATCTTCTTTACTATCGCTGTCTCTTTTTAATTTTAGTTCCAAAACAAATGTTTCGCCGGCGAATTCAATGGTTAAATCTGTTCGTCCTCGGCCAACTGCCATTTCACGATCAATTCTGCCGCCTCCATTGATTACTCTCTGCAAAAAGGCCATTAAAAGAAGCCCGTGTCCAGCTTCTTTATAATCAAATCTTTCTAGCCAATGTTCACTATTACGGCGATAAAATTTTTGAAACGCTTTTAATAGTTTATCCATATCAAGCTTAGCGTCAGGTTTTATGTAACAAGAAGTCATGCCTTCTTCTCTAATGTTTTCTTGCATAGAAAAGTTTAAAACTTA
>JYNY01000228.1 GCA_000954095.1 Candidatus Omnitrophus magneticus
GGTACAATCCTTTCTGTCAGTCGCTTCTTTTTTAGCAACCTCAAACTCGAAATCAAGATGGCTGTCCCGCCTTCTCATTAAAAAAATCAACCGCGCCACATCAACGCCAATCTCCTCAATGATTTCCCTTAAAGAAATAAATTCCGCTCTACGTGTAGACATGGAAACCGCTACACCATTTCGAAGCAGTGTAGCCAACTGAACTATAAGAATATCTATAGAGGATTTATCATATCCCATAGCAGAAACAGCCGCTTTCATTCTGTTTATATATCCATGATGATCCGGCCCTAACAAGTCAATAATTTTCTCAAACTTCCGTAAATATTTATCTTTATGATACGCTATATCCGGCGCTAAATATGTATACGAACCATCGCTTTTACGAACAACCCGATCCTTATCATCTCCAAATGCCGTTGACTTAAACCATTTAGCTCCGTCTTGTTCATAAAGATAGCCGGCTTTTTCCAGCTCTTCTAAAGTGCGTTCGACAATTTTTCTTTCCTCAAATTCTGCTTGGCTTGTCCATACATCAAAATGAACCCTAAAATCTTCAAGGTCTTTTCTAATAAGATTCATTATGCTTTCTACTGCGTATTTTCTAAAAAAATTACTAGTTTTTTCTGTTTCTTCTAAAAACATTTCCCCGTGTTTTTCTTTTATTTCTTTAGCAATATCAATAACATATTCCCCGACATACCCGTCCTCCGGCAAACTATCCTCTTTCCCGCATAAATTCCTATACCTAATTTCTAGCGACTTTCCCAGCATATTAATCTGCCTGCCGCAGTCATTAAGATAATATTCTGTTGTCACGTCATATCCATTAAATTTTAATATTCGCGCTAAAGCATCGCCTATCGCGGCTTGTCTCGCGTGCGCAATCGTAAGAGGTCCTGTAGGATTCGCTGAAACAAATTCTATATTAACTCTCTTCCCGCCAAAGTCGCTATTCTGCCCAAACTTTTCTTTATTCTTAAATATTTCCAAAAGAATATTTTCATAATATTTATCAGAAAGCCAAAGATTAATAAACGCGCCTTTTACTTCAATACCGTCGATAAAAGAATTAATGTCGCTTCTCTGATTAAATATTTTTTTTATTTTTTCACTGATATGTTGAGCTAAAATGACAGGATTTGCTTTTACTTGTTTTGCTAAAACCATAGCGATATTGGAAGTGATATCCCCATGAAGTTTTTCTTTTGGGGCATCGAGGGAAATAAGAGAAGAAGAAATATCCGCACGACAAGCGGACTCTTCCGCGAAATATTGGTTTATGCCTTCGCTGAAGATTTGGATAATTTTTTCTTTAAAGTTTTTTTCAAGCATTTTTCATTAATTTCTTCTCTTGGAGCAGAGAGCCACAACCGTTCTATCCCATAAAAATTGCGCGCGTCTTTATAAAAAACATGCGCTATTACATCTCCCGCGTCAACCAATGTCCAAGAAGGATTATTTTTCCCCTCTAGGCGAGCGTTTTGCTTCCAGTTAACGGACAGCTCTTCGTCTATGGCTTTTGCTATTGACTGAACTCTTTTAGATGAACCAGCAGTAATCAACACAAAATAATTAAAAATATTAGCGGATTTGGTTAAATCTAAAACAAGAATATCTTCGCCTTCTTTTTCAAGCGCAACCCTAGCTATTGCATGCGCCTTTTCTAAGGCTAAATCTTTAATTTTTCTTTTTACCACAGATTACCTTTAGGTATAAAACATTGTAGGGACTCGATAATTTCGTGCCCCTACAATTTAATATCCTTTTAATAATTAAAATTCTTATTTACCCAATATGCGATATAAGCCTGTGCCGCAACTATTACAAGACCCTTTAATTGCTTTACGGCCGTTTTTCATAGTAACTTCCTGTGGGCTTTTCATTTCTTTCTTAGTTTTACATTTTACGCAATACGCCTCTGCCATACTCCACCTCCAAGTATAAAATAACAAATTCTCCTTACAAACAATGAAAATAAGTTTATCATACTCTCTTTAAAAGTCAAGAACCTTTCCTTGCAAAGAAATTTTTAGCATAAAAAAAACGGCTCACCAAAAAGGTGAGCCGTTTTCCCTCCCTGATCTCTTGCTTAAAAATAATTAGAAGTTAAGAGAAACAGATCCAACGACATCTGTAGCAACATCATCTTGGCTGTTAGCAAAATGATCGCCTGGGAAGAACCATGCTGTCAAAAGACCAAACTGCACATCTTCTGTGTAATCCCAAGTCAATGTAATATCTGCTTCACTACCAAGGTATTGCTCTTCATTCTGATTAACTACGGTTGTAGTTGACGCCCATTCTTCAGCAAGCCAGAAATTGCCAAAAGTACCTTTTAATGTAAGGCTATCTGTAGGCTCTACTTTACCTGTTAATAAAATCTGGTGCTGATTAGTTGTAGATGGGGAACTTCCCATCGCTGTTCTGTAAAATACATTCTGGAATTCACGAATAGCTGTATCAAACTTGCCTCTGTATACAGGATCCCATCCGTTATATGTTCCATTCGTAGTAGCTGTTGTATTACCAAGATTTTCTTCGCCGGAATATAAAATATATTCAGCGCCAACAACCGGTCTCCACGCAAAATTATCTTGGAAATAACGGCATTCTACCATAGCATCTACTGCCCAAGCGCTTCTGCTTCTTTCTTCTATCTGTTGTGCTGCTCCGATATATTCGCCAAGCTGGTAAGCACCTTCAAGAGCAATTGTCCAATCCTCTATAGGATCAAAACTACCTCTTAAACCAAAAGTATGAACATCATTTGATTGGTGGCCGTTAAGAACTGACGGCATTGTTGCCCCGTTGGAAGTTGTTCCAACATATCTCTGTTGTTTGAACCACCAGTAACCTTCGGCTTCCGCGTTATATTCATTGAATTTATAACCAACATTTGTACCCCAAAGATTTATATCTTCATCTGCTCTGTCTTGGTTCTCGCGGATTTTCGCGAATACACCGTCAATTGTCCAAGGATCATAATCTAAAGTAGCGCGAATCGCGTCAAAAGATTTAATCGCTGTATATTCTCTTGGAAGTAAATTACCATTTGGATCTTGTAAGTTAGCACCAACGATAAATCCTTTACCAAACCAAAGGTCCTGACGACCAATTTTTAATGTAAGAGGTGAATAAAGGAACTCTTTTAATTCTATATAAGCTAAATCCACATTAACATCAAAAGAATCTGCTGAAGAAACTGTTCTCGCGGCAACCTGATCTGTATAAGGCGCGCCAATTATGCCGTATGTATTATCCGCGGCTGTATTGTTGCCATACACATCGCCCCAGAGTCTCTGGTTAACAAGTCTTATAACACCTGTTACATTGTCAGTTAAGTCCGCGTCCACTTGAACTTCAGCTGTGTTTGTAAGGTATGTGCTCCAATCTGAAGACTCTACGCCAGTGTTCGCTACGTTTGGATCATTGTTATCCAAATCATAGTTGTTTCTCGCGAAAGATCTCATCGCTAAATCTCCGCTGATTTTGACACTTTGTGTCTCAGCGTACGCGCCAACAGCAACTAAGCTTGTAAGCGCTAAAACCATTGCTATTTTTAAAAACTTCATTATTATTTCCTCCTTAAAAGAAAATTTTAATACTTCCCACCCTAAATAAGAACAAATTTTTGTTCTATTTAATTTCTATCTGTTTATATTGTATCGGCTGTTTGTTTAGCTACTCTGCGGCAAAATAATAAAAAAAATATCAAATTTTCATATACGTCAAAACTTCTGTTGTTATTGATATTTTCCAGACAACTATTTCATCCCTCCTTTCTTTGCCAGATTAGAAATAGCTTTAGCCGGTACTTGCTCTTGTTATTTTTCTAAAATTAATTAAAAACTTCTCGCCCACTCTAGGCATACTGATGTTGCAAGTGTAGCACAATGAGTTTCTTCGTCAAACAGCAAAAAAGAAATGAGAGGAGGAAGGAAAGAAGAAGAAGAAGAGGAAAAGATGAGGAGGTTGAAAGAAATAAAATGGAGCACGGGGAATCAGAGGAGTTAAGACCGAATCAGAAAGACACAGATTCTTTGCCGGAGTATAATATTTTG
>JYNY01000229.1 GCA_000954095.1 Candidatus Omnitrophus magneticus
CACATGCCCATATTATGATAGGCCATCCCGGAGAAACGGAGACAACTGTTAGACAGACTATCGAATTTGTAAAAGAACTAGACCCTACCACTGTTACGTTTGGAATGATGACACCTTATCCAGGAACGGAATTGTTCGAGATTGTGCTTGAAAAGTATCCTGAACTAGGAGATAAGTATACACTGCGTTTAGAAGACCTTCACACAAAGACATACTACACAGACGCGTACTGCGATATGCCAAGCGAGGAACTCTCCGAATGGATAAAAAAAGCCCACAGGGACTTCTACCTACGGCCGTCATATATATTAAAATGGTTAGGACGTATAAACTCAATTGATGATCTGCTAAGAGTAATTAAAGCAGGTATAAAAGTTGGACGTTTTTCCATCTCAGGAGAGTAAAAAGAACATGCACCCCCATGATAATAACTCGGACCTCTGTCTGTTTTTCGTTTTAGACAGGTTCAGACTTTCGAGTGAGAATATTTCACAAGCAATCAAACGAATGGATTTGGAGCCTCTT
>JYNY01000230.1 GCA_000954095.1 Candidatus Omnitrophus magneticus
TGTATGAAGACGATGACGAAACTCCGGAAAGTGCCGTAAAATCAGCTTTAACGCAAATAGAAGAACGTAAATACGACTTAGAACTCATATCCCGCTGTATCGAAAAAATAAAAAAACTCGCGATTGTGTTTCAAGGAAAAAAAGTTTGGGTGAAAGAAGCTTAGTCTCAAAAAATGTATTAGAAATAAAAGAAGTGCGAAAAAGGGTTATTACTAACCTCTTAGTATTAACAAAAAATATCCCCTTATGGATTACGGTGTGCTAAAATTTTATAGAACAAAAATTTTGGCAGAAAATTGAAAATCTCAAAAAAGAAATTTTTCTGTGTAATTTAGAAAATCCCATCCTGTAATTACCGCTAAAACTGGAATCCATAAGGGTTTGATAACATGGTTTGTCTCGAGTTTTTTCTTGCGATTACCCTCCCTTAGTGATTACTAATTTTGAGTAGTTTCACGGCAATCCTTTTATGAAAAATATTTACTTGTTATAAGTCCTGAGATTTATATTTTGAATAAATAATATACATAGCTTATAATTGAGGACGTTATGAATAAAAAAATATATGCTGTTATAACAGGAGATATCGTTAATTCTTCCAGATTAAGCCTTCAAGCCCGCGGAAAATTTTTGAATGAATTGAAACGGGCGTTTCGAATTACTGAAGAGTTTCTGGCTTCTTCTTTAATCTCGCCTTTTGAAATTTACCGCGGAGATAGTTTTCAATGTGTTATTTCTAAGCCGGAAATAGCTTTAAAGGCTGTAATTATTTTAAGGTCGCATATACGGCATATTTTTGGAATTAAAGAACGTAAAAATATGATTGATGCTAGGATTGCTGTTGGTATAGGCAATATAGAGTTTTTAAAATCAAAATGCGCGGGTGAGGGGGATGGTGAGGCTTTCAGATTGTCAGGCAAGGCTCTAGAGGGGATAAAAGGCGACGGCCGTTTATTGATAAGAAGCGCTTTTAAGGATTTTAATGAAGAGATTGAAATGGAGTGCGCTCTTTTAGACGCTTTAATCAATAGATGGTCAAAAGAACAAGCAGAGGCGATGGCTAACGTCGCGCGCGGATTAACTCAGGAGAAAATGGCGAGGATACTTGATATTTCTCAGCCTGCCGTAAGGCAAAGGCTTAAAAGCGCCGGAGGCTGGGCAGTAGCGAAACTTTTTGTTCGGTATGAACGGTTTATAAAAAAATATTTTTTAGGTTAATCTCTGACGCGTTTAGTGATTTTGAGTTTTTTATAAGTCTATAGGTTTATAAAATTGATTATAATACTGGGAGCTTATAATGATACCGGATTTAAACATTTTGGATTACCCGTTATTGGTGAGGCTTATTACAGCGCATTTTATCTCTGATTTTATTTTTCAGTCGGATATCTGTGTTAAAGACCGATTGAAAAAAAAGTGGTTTTCTAAAGGGCTTTATGGACACGGTATAATTTACAGCGCGTTTATTTATATTTTCGCGGGGTGCTGGAAAGTTTTTTGGGTGCCGTTAGCTGTTTTTTTGTCGCATATCATGATAGATGGGAATAAGGCTAAATGTAGAGACAATTTAAAATATTTTTTTTTAGACCAGATAGCGCATCTATTTGTAATTTTAATTTTATGGATAATTTTAGCGCGGGTCTCTACTGAGTCTTTTATGAAAATTTTTGGCGGCTTATTTAATAATACATTTTTGTGGGTATACTTTATTTCGTATATATTCGTGATATGGCCGGCTGGTGTTTTAATGAGCAAAATTATTTCTCCTTGGCAGGAAGAAATAAAAACTAAAGAGTTTTACGGGCTTACTAAGGCGGGGCTATGGATAGGCAGGCTTGAAAGAGTTTTAATAATATCATTTGTTTTTTTAGGGCATTTTGACGCTATAGGTTTTTTAATAGCCGCTAAATCAATAATAAGATTCGGCGAGACGCGGTCGCCTTTGGCGAAAAGAGAAGCTGAATTTTTTCTTATCGGAACAATGCTTAGTTTCGCGATTGCCGTAACTACGGCAACCGCGGCAAGATATATAGTAACCCGAAATTTGTTTTAGCTCTCGCGCTTGGCGTGTGATAGCGGGGCCGATAAAAAATTTTTAATTTTTTATTTTTAGCGCGAAATAATATTTTTTAAAAATATTATTTCGCGGCGGCTCAGTTCTCCGAAATCCGGCCGCCTAACTAGGACGCGTATGGATATTCATAAAAATAATCAAGTTGAAACAGAAATAGAAGAATTTCTATCGCGTGTACCGATTAGGCTTGGCGTTAATAAATATAACGAATTAAAAAGATTATTGTATGAGATTTGTTTGAGAGACAGCATCTCGTGCGGAATTCTGTTGAAAAATTTGAGACTAGAAGAAATTATTTTAGAGGGAAAAAATGATGTTTTTCATAAACTAAAAAAACGTCTTATATGGGCTCGATATCCGTCATTTAAAGGCGGCCTTAAAACGCGCGCGTCTACACTGGGAATTTGCAGATTTGAGTCTCCATCATGGAATGGCATGTTGTCTCCTAAAAAAATTTTTATTGAAAAGAGCGTTAGAAATTATACTTGGACAAACGATTTTATTTATAATTTCCCAAGTGCCGATATACGCGAAATAGAAACTTTTAGAGACGTTGAAAAATCACTCTCTAAAATGAAACATGCCCAGAGATACAGCGCTAGGCAGGATAATATTTTTCTTGTAAAAAATAAAGACGCGTTTATAAAATCATGCCCTTGTACGAAAAAATATAAGTCATGCGCGTATTGGGTTCTTAATATAGGGTTTGGATGCCCGATAGACTGTTCGTATTGTTTCCTGCAATTATACAGTAACAGTCCCGGTATTATATTGCCGGCTAATATTGAAGATTATTATGAATATATTCGTGATTTTGATAAAAGGGCTCGTGGAAAAATACGTATCGGAACAGGCGAGTTCACGGATTCTTTGGCGTTTGATAGGTATACTAAATATTCGCGGTTATTAATTTCATTTTTTAAGGAATTGAAATATCTTACTTTGGAATTAAAAACAAAGACTAGTGAAATAGGCGGATTATTGGATAGCGCGCCTAACGATAATATTGTTGTTTCATGGTCAATGAATACGGATATAATTTCGGATAGATACGAAAGAGGTGCTGACACTATAGCGGAAAGGATTTCTGCCGCGATAAAAGCGGCACGGAAAGGTTATAAAATTGGATTTCATTTTGATCCGATAGTTTTTTATCGGGGGTGGCATGCTGATTATAAAAATATTATCGCGCGGATTTTTTCAAACAATATTTTAAATAACAATACCGCGTGGATAAGTTTAGGCACATTACGCTATACGCCCGGTTTAAAAGAAGTGGCGGAAGAACGGTTTTTTGATAATAGAATTTATTATGAAGGTGAATTTTTTATTGATGATGATGGGAAATTTCGGTATCCCGAAGAAATTAGAAAAGATATTTACGGCAAAATGATAGAGTGGGTCAGGGCGTTTAATAAATCCGTTTGGATATACCTTTGTATGGAACCGAAAGAAATGTGGTCGGAACTTGGTATTCAAGATTGGAAATAATTTAATAAAATTTTAAAAGGGGTTATATGAGACACGTAAATATAGGTCTTATAGGCGCGGGGACAATAGGGAAAGGCGTGGTTGATTCAATAATTGAGAACGGCGGATTAGTTGAGGAGCGTACTGGTATTTCTATTGTTCTAAAAAAAGTTTGCGATAAGGATGAGAAGATTTTAAAAGAAATTCCTCATCTAAACGGTGTTGTCATGACGCATAACGCTTATGATATTATTAATGACGAAGAAATTGATATTGTCATTGAGCTTATTGGCGGCGAATATCCCGCTAAAGAATTTATTATAAACGCTTTAAAAAAAAAGAAGCATGTTGTTACCGCGAATAAAGCGCTTCTTTCTCATCATTGGAAAGAACTCTTTAGAACAGCGTCTGAAAATCGGGTATCTATTTGTTTTGAAGCAAGCGTTGGCGGCGGGATCCCTATTATACGGGCATTACAGGAAAGTTTTATTTCCAATAAAATTGAAATTATTTATGGAATACTTAATGGGACTACAAATTTTATTCTTACAATGATGGATGATAATGGATATTCTTTTGAAGACGCTTTAAGTTTAGCGCAAAAAGATGGAATAGCCGAAGCTAATCCTGAATTAGACGTAAGCGGAAAGGATAGTGCCCATAAATTGGCGATTCTGGCTCTTTTAGGGTTTGGTGTTGAGATTTCTCTTGAAAATATTTATACTGAGGGGATAAAAGATATTTCGTTTCATGATATAATTTGCGCGAAATCGTGGGGTTACGCGATCAAACTTTTGGCGGTCGCGAAACGTTCAAGTTCAGGTATTGAGTTAAGAGTTCATCCCACATTAATCGCGGAAGGGCATTTACTTAGTAATGTTAAAGGCGCGGATAACGCGATTTTTGTAAAAGGTGATTTTGTTGGAGAATCATTACTTTATGGAAAAGGAGCAGGCAGAAGGCCTACTGCGAGCGCGGTAATGGCCGATGTTGTGAGTATAGCAAAACATATAGTTTACGCGGGTGTTGAATTTATTATGCCTTATAATTTACTTAATTCTTCCGCGAGTTTTCCTTTAGTAAATATTGAAGACATAATGCTTTCTTATTATCTCAGGTTTTCAGTGACAGATAAGCCGGGCGTGCTTGCTAAGATCTCGACAGTTCTTGCTGATAATGATATAAGTATTGCGAGCATGTCTCAGGAAGATAGAAAAGAATTTCAGACTGTGCCGGTAGTTATGATAACGCATAAAGCCCGTGAGGGGAATATGCGTAAAGCGGTAAACGCGATAGATGGAATGGATTTTGTGAAAAGTAAAACCGTTGTAATACGGATTGAAGAATAGAATAAAGAATATTGTTTGATATGGGCGATAGGCGAGTCTTGGGGCCGTCCGCGAAATAAAAAAATTTTATTTTTTTTATTTTTCACGCGAAAATAAATGTTTTGAAAAATAGTTTTTTTAGCCGCGCTTATTTTTTATAGTGCGGCTAAAAAACCTATTTTCGCGGCCGGCCCCGCATGAATCCTAGTCCATAGAGCTTATATAAAAGGAGATAAAATGGGTATAATAGAACGTTATAAAAAATATCTTCCTGTTACAGATAAAACTCCTATTGTGAGCCTTGAAGAAGGTAATACGCCGTTAATAAGCGCGCCTGTCGCGGCAAAAAAAATAGGAGACGGTTATAATGTTTGGCTTAAATATGAAGGCTTAAATCCAACAGGAAGTTTTAAAGACCGTGGCATGACTATGGCAGTATCTAAAGCGTTGGAAGAAGGCGCGAAAGCTATTGTCTGCGCTTCTACCGGCAATACATCCGCTGCGGCCGCGGCATACGCTGTCCGAGCCGGATTAAAATGTGTTGTAATTATTCCGGAAGGAGCCATTGCTATAGGAAAATTAGCGCAGTCTCTTATTCATGGCGCTAAAGTTATAGCAGTGAAAGGGAATTTTGACGATGCCTTGAAAGTTGTGCGTGAGATAAGTGAGAAATACCCTATAACTTTGGTTAATTCTGTTAATCCATATCGTTTAGAAGGCCAGAAAACAGGTTCTTTTGAGATTTGTGATTTTTTAGGGAAATCACCTGATTTTCACGTGCTTCCTGTTGGAAACGCGGGCAATATAACAGCATATTGGAAGGGGTATAAAGAATATAGAGCGATAGGCAAAATTACAAATTTACCTAAAATGATGGGATTTCAAGCGGCTCTTTCCGCGCCGATAGTAGATGGAAAAATTATAGAAAAACCGGAGACAATAGCGACTGCGATAAGGATAGGTAATCCTGCTAGTTGGAAAGAAGCTGTTTACGCGCGTGATGAATCCTTCGGAATTATTGATAAAGTTACGGATGAAGAAATCATTGACGCGTATAAATTTTTAGCTTCTAAAGTCGGCGTATTCGCAGAACCCGCGTCATCCGCGAGTATCGCCGGGATTTTTAAAAAAGCCAAAGAAGGATATTTTCCAAAACTAGCTAAAGGAGAAACAAAAAATATAGTGTGTATTTTGACAGGGCATGGATTAAAAGATCCTGATAGAGCCATTAAAACATTGGAATATCCTGTTATTATGGAACCGGATGTTAAAAAAATTGCTAAAGAAGCGGGGTTATAGATGAAATACGCGATACTTGTGCCTGACGGGATGGCGGATACGCCTTTACAGGAGCTTGACGGAAAAACATGTTTAGAAGCGGCAGTTACGGTTAATATGGATAAAATAGCGAAGTTGGGGATTGTCGGCGTTACCCGTAATGTTCCTCGTGGAATGTCTCCCGCGAGCGATGTCGCTAATCTTTCAATATTGGGATATGACCCGTCTAAATTTTATTGCGGAAGAGGCCCTTTAGAAGCGGCAAATTTAGGCGTGGAATTAGGGGCGTTGGATGTGGCATTTAGGTTTAATACCGTAACTATCAATGATGGTAAAATGGCTGATTATAGCGCGGGACACATCAGTAGTCAGGAAAGCGCGCTTATAGTTAAACTTCTTAATAGAGATATTGGGAGTAACCGTTATCATTTTTATAGAGGGACGAGTTATAGGAATCTTTTAGTAATAACATGCGCTAATTTGGAAGAAGCCCGAAAATTGGAAAAAGTAAAATGTTTTCCTCCGCACGATATCACGGGCCAGCCGATAAATAAATATTTGCCTGAAGAAAAAGAACTTTTTGAAATAATGAAAAAATCTCAAGAAATTCTTGGTGATAACGATATGAATAAAGTAAGAATAGATTTAGGCCAGAATCCTGCTAATATGATATGGATTTGGGGGCAGGGAAGAAAACCTGAAATGCCGAAATTTAAAAGTCTTTACGGTAAAGAAGGCGGAATAATTTCCGCGGTTGATTTGATTAAAGGAATCGGCAGGATTATAGGGCTTAGTGTTATTGATGTTCCCGGCGCTACAGGGTATTATGATACGAATTATTCAGGCAAAGCGGATGCGGCAATAAAAGTTTTAGAAGAAAAAGATTTTGTGTTTCTTCATGTGGAAGCCCCTGATGAAGCAGGGCATAACGGAGATATTTTAGAAAAAATAAAAGCGATAGAAAATTTTGATAAAAAAATCGTCGGTCCTATTTTTGATTTTTTATCAACAGTGGACAGATATAGAATTTTGGTTTTACCTGATCATCCTACACCTGTTAAAAAAAAGACGCATACGTCTGATGCTGTTCCGTTTGTGATGGCGGGGACGGGAATAGTTCCTGACGAAGTGGCTTTATTTACGGAAGCATCTTCTAAAGCCGGCAGTGTGTCTTTACAGCATGGGCATGAACTTATGAAAAAATTTTTGGGTTAGGTAATTTGTCAGGCTACGTGATATGCAATTTCACAAGGTAAGTACAGTGGCAAAAATAAAACATATTTTATTTGATTTTTAAATAGAAATCTGCTATCTTTTGTAGCGGATATTTTAGCGCCGACGTAGCTCAGGGGTAGAGCAGGGGTTTTGTAAACCTCTGGTCGGGGGTTCAAATCCCTCCGTCGGCTCCAAAATTTCAGCCGTCATAATTCTTACCTGATTTATAGTTATTTGATTTAATATTTTACGGGGAGGTAGCGAAGTGGCCAAACGCGACAGACTGTAAATCTGTTGGCTCTGCCTTCAAAGGTTCGAATCCTTTCCTCCCCACCATTTTATATATTTAAAAATTAATAAAAAAGTCAACTTTTTAAAAGTAGCCTTTTTTATTGAAATGTTTAAATATTCTATAAATTCTATTGTTGAAAAATTTTTCAAAAACAGCGATAATAATTTAGTTTTTATAAGGAGACTGTCAACTTTTTTGTGTCTGAAGCAATTGGCAAAATATTAAAAAACATAAATATTTAAGATCTTTCTTGTTTTTGTTTTAGAGAAAGCAACATTTCATCAAGAACATTTTTAACTGGATAAAATGAAGTCACAGGGTATTTATATCTTTTTTCTTCACGTTCCATACACGCGTAGCTTACTAGATTTAACGCGCTGTCTTCTGTTGGAAAACTTCTTCGTATTTTAGTGGTCCGTTTTATAGAATCATTCAAATTTTCTATCCAATTTGTTGTATACAGCATCCTTCTTATTTGCCAAGGGAATTCTAAAAATGCAAATAATTTTTCACTAATTTCTTTGTCAAACATACGGTTCATTGATGGATATTTTTTGCTCCATTTTTCCACAAAAGTTTCTGTTTCTTTTATTGCTTCTTCTTTAGTATGGCTTGGGTTTATCAAGTTTAACCCATCTTCCGCTATTCGCGTAAAAAAACAGCTATTTTTCAGATTTTAAAATTTTGAAGTGCCCATTTAATGCGGGTTTCATGTTTTAAAAACTCAAAAAATGGTTGTGGGGCCGACCTAGTTGATTGACAAAGTATTTACTTGTGTAAAAATATAGACATTATGTATTTAAAATGTCGCAGAAGGTTTAAAGACGGTAAAGAACATCGTTATTTCAGCATTGTTGAAAGTATTAGAACTCGCCGCGGAGTAATAAAACGACAAGTTCTTTATTTGGGAGAAATTAATGATTCTCAAGAAGCTTCATGGTGTAAAGCTTTAGAAGTATTTGATAAAAGCGATAAGACATATCGCCAGTTATCAATTTTTACGGATGATATAAATCCGCCTGATAAAGTTACTAATCCAATACAGATAAAACTTAATGAAATGCGCCTTGAGCGTCCACGAGAATGGGGAGCATGCTGGTTAGCGCTTGAGATGTGGAATTTTTTGGGATTAGATAATTTTTGGTCAAAACATCTTACCCCTAGCCGTAAAGGGACAAATTGGCTTAATGTTTTAAAAACACTAGTTACGTATCGTTGGATTTCGGCTGGTAGTGAATGGCGTTTACACAGGCAATGGTTTAAAAGTAGCGCTATGGCGGATTTGCTAGGAGAGGATGATTCTATCGCGTTAGATGATACTTTGTATCGCTGTTTGGATTTACTTCACGCGCCCAAAAAAGATTTATTTTCATTTTTATCTGAACGTTGGAAAACATTATTTAATATATCCTATGATGTTTTATTATACGATCTTACCAGCACATATTTTGAGGCAGATTCAAAAGATAATGAACGATTAAAAAAATTCGGATATAGTAGAGATAAGAGAAGTGATTGCGTGCAAGTAGTAATTGCGCTTATAGTCACTAAAGAAGGTTTTCCGGTGGCCTATGAAGTTATGCCGGGAAATACTCAAGACCGGACAACTCTACCGGGATTTTTAAAAAAGATAGAAACAGTATATGGCAAATTAAATAGATTGTGGATTATGGATAGAGGCATTCCTACCGAAGAAAGTCTTAAAAAAATGCGAGAACATAATGCTGATTATCTTGTCGGAACGCCAAGAGGAAAACTGTCTAAGCTTGAAAAACAATTATTAAAAGAACCATGGAAAAAAGTTCAAGAAAATGTAAAAGTAAAACTTATCCGAGAAGAAAAAGAATTGTATATATTGACTTTTAGTAACGGCAGGCGTGATAAAGAAAGGTCAATGAGACAAAGAAGACTACGCAATTTATACGAACGGCTAAAAG
>JYNY01000231.1 GCA_000954095.1 Candidatus Omnitrophus magneticus
AAGCCTTGTCTTTTCAAAGACTTAAGCCATTTTTCTCGAAGTCTACTGCAAAATATGGGATAAATAATCATGGATATAAAAGACGCGATAAAAAAAGTAACGAGTTTTGAAAATCTTTCTATGGAAGAGTCTCTGTGTCTTTTTAGAAATATAATGGAAGGCACTTGTGAAACTAGTCAAATTGCCGCTATTATTACAGCTTTTAAAATGAAAGGCGAGACTAGCGATGAAATTGCCGGAGCGTGCAGAGCGTTAAGAGAGAAGGCGTTAAAAATAAACGTACGCGGTCAAGCAGTAGATTTATCGCGTATAAATTTCACACCTCTTTTAGATACTTGCGGAACCGGCGGTTCCGGTATAGATATATTTAATGTGTCAACGACTGTAAGTTTTATAATGGCGGGGATAGGAATAAAAGTGGCGAAACACGGGAACCGCGGGGTTTCAAGTAAATCAGGTAGCGCGGATGTTTTGGAACAACTCGGAGTGAAGATAGATGTATCGCCTAGTATCACTGAAAAATGTATTGACGAAATAGGCATAGGATTTTTGTTCGCTCCGTTATATCATACAGCTATGAAATACGCTAGCACCGCGAGGCGGGATATAGGCGTAAGGACAATTTTTAATATTATTGGGCCGTTATCAAATCCGGCTTTTCCTAATTGTCAGATTATAGGCGTGTATGACGCGAGTCTTACTGAAAAGATATCGGAAGTAGCGGATAAAATAGGCATATCGCGTTCTATGGTTGTTCATGGGCTTGACGGGCTTGATGAACTTACAATATCCGATAAAACAAAAATAACAGAAACGCGCGAAGGTAACAGTAAAACTTATTATTTAGGTCCTGAAGATTTTGGAATAAAAAGGTCGTCATTAGATAAATTGTATGTGAAAAGCGCTAGTGAAAGCGCGGATATGATTAAATATGTTTTAAAAGGCGGGATAGGCCCAGCAAGAGATATTGTTTTATTAAACGCGGCACTTATTTTAATACTACTCGATAAATCGCGTGACTTTATTGATGCTAGAAAAATAGCGGAAGAAGCGATTGATTCAGGGAAAGCAATAAAGAAACTTGAAGAACTTATTAAGATGACTAATGCCGCGGAATAGTTTTATAGGATTCTAATGGAGGGTGAAACATTCAAAGGACAAATATGATACTTGATAAAATAGTTGAAAAGAAAAAAGAAGAAATAAAAATTGCTAAGCAAAAAATGCCGATCAGTATTTTGAAGAAAGATGTTTGGATGCGGGCTACGTTAGGCGCTTTCAAGCGGGCGATTCATGTTGAAGGCCAGATAAAACTTATTGCCGAGGTGAAAAAAAGTTCTCCTTCTAAAGGAGTTATTGTAAGTTCGTTTAATCCGCTTGATATCGCGTGTAAATATCAGTCCGCGGGCGCGTCCGCGATTAGCGTTCTTACTGATGAGCGGTTCTTTGACGGAAAATTAGAATATATGAAAAATATAAAAGACCGCGTAACAATACCGGTTTTACGCAAGGATTTTATTATTGATGAGTATCAGATATATGAATCTCTTGTGAATCACGCGGATGCTATACTTCTAATTGCCCGCATTCTTACTTTTCAGCAATTAAAGGATTATCAGGATATAGCTAAAGAGTTGGGATTAGATTGTTTGGTTGAAGTTCATGATGAAGAAGATATAGAAAAGGCGTTAAAAAGCGGTTCTTCTGTAATCGGAATAAATAACAGGGATTTATCAAGTTTTAACGTTGATATTATTACTACTGAAAAGCTTATAAAATATTTGCCGGCTGATAAAGTGATAGTTTCAGAAAGCGGTATCGCGAATTACAGAGATGTAATGTTTCTTCAAGGATTAGGCGTTGATGCTATTTTAGTGGGAGAAAGCCTTCTTAGTTCAAAGGATATAATATTAAAAGTGCGTGAAATTTTGGGTCACGGCGTTTAGCCAAAATTTTTGTTTTGCGAAAATTTTGGTAGAGCAATAGAAAATAGAGATTAGAAATTCGAGTTAAATTTTTCGGTTAAACGTTTAGCCGAAGAGAGTAGTGTTATTTGACAGGGGCTAATGCGGTTTATATTAGAAAATAATTGAAGGGGGAAGTACTTATGGCTAAAGTAAAAATTTGCGGGATAACCAATTTTGAAGACGCGAATAACGCGTATCTTTTCGGCGCGGATATTGTAGGGTTTATTTTTATTGAAGAATCGTTGAGGTCTGTGGGCGTGGATATTGTAAAACGTATAGTTTCTTCTCTTCCCGTAGAGATGGGAAAAGCCGGCCTTTTTCACGATAGGCCAATGGAGGAGGTTATCCGATGTGTTGATATGTGCGGATTAAATTATGTTCAGTTGCATGGGAATGAAAGCGTAAAATATTGCAATTTATTAAGAGAGTCTCTTTCTAAAGAGATAAAAATTATAAAAACATTTAAAATTGAACGTGGAAAAATAACCGGTACTCTTGAGAATTATACAGATATTGATTATTATTTATTTGACACATTAACTCCGGGCCTTTTAGGCGGGACAAGTCAAACATTTGATTGGAACATTCTAAAAGAAAAAAAATTTGATAAGCCTTTTTTCGTTGCCGGCGGATTAAAACCGGATAATGTAAGTAAGGCTATTTTAACAGCTCATCCATTTGGCGTGGATGTTTCAAGCGGAGTAGAAGCGTTTGTAGGTAAAAAGAATAAAGTAAAGATGAAGGAGTTCATAGAAAATGCCAAAAAATATTAAACTCCCTGACGATAGAGGGTATTTTGGGCAGTTTGGTGGAAGGTTTGTTCCTGAAACTTTAATGACAGCATTGTTTGAATTAGAAAATGCCTATAAAAAGATAAAGACAAATAAAGCGTTTAAAGAGGAATTTAAATATTATCTCACTGAATTCGCCGGCAGGCCCACATCTCTTTATTTTGCTGAACAATTAACAAAAAAACTTGGCGGCGCGAAAATTTATCTTAAAAGAGAAGATTTACTTCATACTGGCGCTCATAAAATTAATAACACAATAGGGCAAGCTTTATTAGCCCGTAAAATGGGTAAAAAACGTGTTATAGCTGAAACCGGCGCAGGTCAGCATGGTGTCGCGACTGCCACAGTAGCCGCGTTATTCGGGTTAAAATGTGTTATTTATATGGGCGAGGAAGATATTAGGAGGCAAAGTCTTAATGTTTTTAGAATGAAATTATTAGGCGCGGAAGTCCGTCCGGTATCGAGCGGTTCTAAGACTTTAAAAGACGCTACTAATGAGGCGTTAAGGGACTGGGTTACTAATGTGAAAGATACGTTTTATATAATCGGGTCTATAGTTGGCCCACATCCGTATCCTATGATGGTTAGAGATTTTCAGTCAATTATTGGAATAGAAGCAAGGCGCGAGATATTAAAAAAAGAAGGAAAACTTCCGTCATATTTAGTGGCGTGTGTCGGCGGAGGGAGTAATTCCATCGGATTATTTTATCCGTTTTTTGAAGATAAAAATGTTAAATTTATAGGTGTTGAAGCCGGCGGATTAGGAGTCGAAACCGGAGCGCACGCCGCGACTTTAACTCAAGGCAGAGTTGGAGTTTTACATGGTAATAAAAGTTTTCTTTTGCAGGATGACGACGGACAAATAAAAATAGCTCATTCTATTTCCGCGGGGCTTGATTATCCGGGTGTAGGGCCGGAACACTCATATTTTAAAGAATTAAAGCGCGCAAAATATGAGTCAGTCACAGACAAAGAAGCTCTTGACGGAGTTCAGCTTCTTTCTAGAACTGAAGGCATAATTCCTGCTTTAGAGTCAGCGCACGCTGTTTTTTATTTAAAAAAACTTATTCCAGTGATATCAAAACGCGATATTGTTATTTTATGCTTGTCAGGCCGTGGCGATAAGGATATCAATATAATAAGGGAACAAGGATTATATGAATAGAATAGATAAAAAATTTGAAGTATTACGTTCTAGCGGAGAAAAAGCGTTTATTCCGTATATTACGGCAGGGGATCCGTCGATTGCCGTTACTAAGAAGCTTGTAAAAATATTGGCGGAAAACGGCGCGGATATAATAGAGCTGGGGATTCCGTTTTCAGATCCTTTAGCCGACGGCCCCACAATACAAAAAGCTGTGAAACGCGCGTTAGACGGGGGATGTAGAGTAAAAGCCATTCTCGCTATGGTCAAAGAATTAAGTAAAGAAATTGATACGCCTTTAGTTTTCATGACATATTTCAATATTGTGTTTAATTATGGGCTAGCTAAATTTATTAAAGACGCCAAAGAAAGCGGCGCGTCCGGCATAATAATTCCTGATATGCCGATGGAAGAATCGGAAGAGCTTTTAGAAATAACAAATAAAGAAAATTTTTCTCTTATTTTTTTAGCGGCTCCGACAACACCGTTAGAGAGGTTTAAAAAAATAGCTGAAAAAACAAAAGGATTTATTTATTACGTGTCGCTTACAGGCGTTACGGGCGCGAGAAATGTTTTGAGCGCGAAGATAGAGAGTGACATAGCGCGATTGAAAAAAGTAGCAAAAAAGCCTGTTTGCGTGGGGTTTGGGATTTCAACCCCTCTCCAAGCGCGGGAACTCGCGAAAAGCGCTGATGGTATTATTGTCGGTAGCGCGTTAATAAATATTATAGAAAAGAACATATCCGATGAAACAAAATTATTTTTTGAATTTAAAAAATTAGTAAAATCTTTAAGTTTAGCGGTGCATGGAAAATAGTGGGGATAATGTCCCTCGCGTGAATTTTTTTAAACCTTTTAGCCAGAGAGATTCGCGTTATTCGCTATGGTGAAATAAAATTTTTCGGATAAACACGGGAATAGTCTAGGAGTTTATATATGCGCGTTATGGCGCTTGATATCGGCACAAAAAATATAGGTGTCGCGATTAGCGATGAAATGGGTATTATCGCGCAGGGAAAAGAAACTATAAGGTATACTAGCGATGAATCTACTTTGATTGAAATACAAAAATTTGTAAAAGATTATTCTGTCGGTAAAATTGTTATAAGTTTGCCGATCAATATGAATGGTTCTTCAGGCGAACGTGTAGAAGCGAGCCGTCATATCGCTGAAATCATTAAAATAAAATTAGGAATAGAGATAGTCTTCTGGGACGAACGGCTGAGTACTAAAGAGGCTGAAACTATTATGATAAGCGCTGGAATTTCGCGCTATAAACGTAAAAAAAAAATAGATAAAGTCGCGGCAACAATAATTCTTCAAAATTATTTAGATTGGAGTGGAAATGCTTGAAAAAAAAGTTTTAAGTAATGGATTAAAAGTGATTGTTTCTCCGATGGCGCATATGACATCTGTTTCTATTGGAATATGGATAGGCGCCGGCGGAAGATATGAAACTAAAAAATTAAGCGGAGCAAGCCACTTTATTGAACACATGCTTTTTAAGGGAACTACGAAATATACGGCGAAACAATTAAAAGAAGCTATTGAGGGAGTCGGCGGAATGTTTAACGGGTTCACCGCTGATGAAGTTACGTGTTACATGATAAAAGTCCCCGCGGATTATTTAACATTAGGGCTTGATGTCCTTACGGATATGGTTTTTAATTCTAGATTTGACAGCGTGGATATGCAGAAAGAAAAATATGTTATTTGCGAAGAAATAAAAATGTATAAAGACCAGCCGTCAGAATACGTGGGGGAATTATTGGCTGAACTAATGTGGCCGGGAAACCCGCTTGGAATGCCTCTTACAGGTTCAATCTCGAATGTAAAAGGTTTTAAAAGAGAAGACCTTTTATCCTACAGGGATTTAACATACCAGCCTTTTAATATGTCGGTAATTGTGGTAGGAAAAGTTTCTCCCAAAGAAATATTTTCGTACACTGAAAGTAAATTTCCAAATAATAAAAAACATAAGCTTAATGTGGATACACCTAGCTTGTCTCAAAAAAGCCCTAGGTTTAAAGTAGAACTCAGAAAAACAAATCAGACTCAAATCGCTTTTGGATTTCCGGTTGAGGACAATAATATAAATGAACGGATAGCCATAAAAATTTTAAGTATTATTTTAGGCGGCAATATGTCGTCGCGTTTATTTGAAGAATTAAGGGAAAAATACGGCCTTTGTTATGATATAGCTTCTGAATATAAAAGGCACAGTGATATAGGCGAATTCGCGATACACGCTGGCGTTGATAATGAAAAGGCGAGTGAGTCTACTTCGGCAATTGTTGATGAACTTAAAAAAATAAAAGATTTGGGAGTGACCGCCGATGAACTAGTAAGAGCTAAAGAATTCGCTAAAGGGCAGTTTCTTTTGTCGCTTGAAAATACTTCAAGCCGTATGATGTGGCTTGGTTACAGAGTTATGATAGATAAAAATATACCAGTTGTGGATGAGTTGTTGAAAAAAATTGACGGGGTTAGCCTTAGCATGGTGCAGAATTTATGTAATCGTATTTTTCAGCCAAAAGCTATTAACGCGGCCATGATAGGCAATTTAACTCCGTCTGCGCGGACAAAAATAAGAAAAACGTTGGATACGTTGTAAAATTTTTTTATAACATGAATTTATAATAGTTTTATCGGCAATTAAATAACCATGATTTCCCGTCCGTCATTCCCGTTTTCCATTCTGTCATTCCCGCGAAAGCGGGAATCCATGGTGGTAATAAAGGTATTTTGACAAACATTGCTGATATGCTTTTTCGCGGCTCTAAAACAGGAACATAAATGTCAGAAAAAAATATTCTTATCGCCCCAAGCATATTGTCCGCTGATTTCAGCCGTTTAGGCGAAGAGATAAAAGCTATAGAAACAGCCGGCGCGGATTGGATTCATATTGATGTTATGGACGGCGTGTTTGTTCCTAATATTACAATCGGCCCATTAGTTGTTTCCGCGATTAGGCCGCTGACAAAATTATTTTTCGATGTTCATTTAATGATAAAAGATCCTATAAATTATGTTGACCAGTTTATTAAATCCGGCGCGGATATGATTACTTTTCATATTGAGGCGTGCCGCGACGCGCGTGAAATTATAGGGCGTGTTAAATCTAAAGGAAAAAAAATAGGAGTTTCAATAAAGCCCGCGACAAACGCGGATGTTTTAAACGATATTATAAATGAAGTGGATATGGTTTTAGTAATGACTGTGGAACCGGGTTTTGGCGGGCAGTCATTTATGGAAGATATGCTTTTAAAAGTAAAAGAAATTCGTAAACGGTTTAGAAGGTATTTGCAAGTAGACGGCGGCATTGATAAAATAACCGCTAAAAAAGCCGTAAACGCGGGGGCTAATATCCTTGTCGCCGGCACCGCGGTATTTAAAGAGTCGTCATACAAACAGGCGATAGCGGGATTAAGAGGATAGAACGAAATAGTCAGCATAATCCGCAATATAATAAAGAAATTTTGAAAGTCTTTGCGGGCAATAATAGTATTTCTTATGTTTATATGGGGAATTTATTAGGCGCTAGATATAGTAATTCAGAGCTTTTTTTTAATGATAAAGAGATGGTTGATTTTAAGAAAGTGCGTGAAACGATAGGTTTTAGGCATGGTATAGATAAACTAGTAACAGGTATTAATAGAGGCCTTAAACTTTGCCTTATGTGTTCGGAAAAAGATCCATTTGATTGCCATAGATTTGTTTTAGTGTCATACGCTTTAGCAAAAAAGGGTATTGAGATAAAACATATTTTAGCAAACGGAAATATAATAACAAATAATGAATTGGAAGAACGATTATTGGTAAAATACGAGATTGAATATGGTCATGTAATGCTTTTTGATACCGCTAAAACAAGAGAAGAAGTTATTGATGAAGGCTACGAAAAAAGGAATTATGATATAGGGTATATTGGTATTCCAAATGTGTTGAGTATGTCATAAGGGGTAGCGTTGAAATTATATACTATTGGTTTTACAAAAAAATCAGCGGAAATTTTTGTGATATTTTAATTTAGCGGGAAATTCCCGTCTGTAAAAGTGGAGTTCTTTAATCTAGGTAAAAAAATATTTTTGCGAATAATACTTGGGAGGAGTAAAAATGGCGGATATCAAATTCGGTACAGATGGTTGGAGAGCGATAATAAGCGATGATTTCACTTTCGCGAATGTTGGGATAGTTAGTCAGGCTATATCTAGTTTTATTTTAGATCAAAAAGAACCTGTGTATAAAAAGCGCGAAGTAGTTATAGGATATGACACAAGGTTTATGTCTGATAAATACGCGGAGATAATCGCGAAGAATATGGCGGCAAATGGAATAAAAGCAATTTTATCGGTAGCCGCGTGTCCGACGCCCAGCGTCAGCTATTACATTAAAAAATATAAATTAACCGGCGGAGTTATGATAACCGCGAGCCACAATCCGGCAGAGTATAACGGTGTGAAATATAAAGGATTTTTTGGAGGGTCGGCAGGTCCGGATATTATCAAGGATATTGAGGCGAGATTGCATAAAAATAATGTTAAAACATTAGACTTTGAAGAGGCTTTAAAAAAAGGCCTCATAGTGAAAAAAGATTTAGTTACGGATCAGCTCGATTTTATAAAAAAATACGCGGATATGGCAAAACTTAAAAAAGCGAAACTTAAAGTGCTTGTGGATTCAATGAATGGTTCCGGCGGGACATATCTTGGAGATTTATTGAAAGGCACTTCAATAAAAGTTGATTACATGAATACAGAATTAAATCCTTCATTTAACGGTAAATCTCCCGAACCTAACGGAAAATATTTAAAAGAACTTATGATTCGCGTGAAAAACGGCGGGTATGATATAGGAGTCGCTACTGACGGAGACGCTGACCGTGTGGGAATTGTGGATGAAAAAGGGCGCGTATTGTCAGGCCATAAAGTTATGTCGTTATTATTACTACATTTATTGATAAATAAAAAAATGACAGGTGGTGTAGTCCAGACAGTATGCGGGACGCGGCTTATAGACAAAATTTCTACTGAGTACGGAATAAAAGCGTATGAAACGCCTGTTGGGTTTAAGTATCTTTGTGAATTAATGATTAAGGAAGATATTCTTTTGGCCGGCGAAGAAACCGGCGGAATAGGTTTTAAAAATTATATTCCAGAACGCGATGGATTTTTGTCAGCTCTTTTAATAATGGAAATGATGATTACCATGAAAAAATCTTTAAGCGAGATTTTAAAATGGGTTGATTCAAAGTTCGGAAAATATGTTTATCAGAGAGAGGATATGTCTTTTCCTGAAAAAAGTAGAGACAATATAGTCAGCGGATTAGAAAAAAAACCTTTAGAAAAAATTTTGAATAAAAAAGTTGTTTCTTTAAATAAAGCTGATGGAATAAAATTTATATGTGAAGATGAAAGCTGGCTTCTTCTAAGAATGTCAGGCACAGAGCCGAAATTAAGAATATACGCTGAGACATCCAGCGAAAAACTTGCCGGTGAATATATTGAATTTGGGAGAAAATACGCGTTATCGCTTATGTGAGTAGGCGCGCGTAAAAAGGTTGTGACAAAATCAAATGATAAAAAATATTAGAAATTTTTGTATAATCGCTCATATAGACCACGGCAAGTCAACACTCGCCGACAGGCTCATACAATTAACAGGAACTGTTGATAATCGTGAGTTCCGTGATCAGTTTTTAGACAGTATGGATTTGGAAAGGGAGCGTGGTATCACAATAAAAGCAAGTGCTGTCAGGATGATGTATAAAGCTAATGACGGCGAGACATACTGTCTTAATTTGATAGACACGCCGGGTCATGTGGATTTTACTTATGAGGTTTCAAAGGCTATTGCCGCTTGTGAAGGAGCGATTTTGGTGGTTGACGCTGTTCAAGGTGTTGAAGCTCAGACAATAGCGAATTTATATTTGGCAATGGATCACAATTTAAAAATTCTGCCGCTTATAAATAAAATTGATCTAAAAAACGCGCGTATCGAAGAAGTAAAACATCAAATGTTTGACGCTCTCGGCGTTGACGATGATGAAATTCTTTTATCCAGCGCGAAAGAAGGAACGGGAATAAAAGAAATTTTAGAAGCAGTTGTGGCTAGGGTTCCAGCTCCTGAAGGCTTGGAGGACGCGCCGCTACAGGCGCTTATTTTTGATTCATCTTATGATATTTACCGCGGTGTTATTGTTTATGTGCGTATTATCAATGGTGTTATAAAAGCGGGTAGGGACATCATGATGATGAATAAAGGCATGCGGTACGAGGTCAAAGAAGTCGGTGTTTTTATGCCGAAAGAAACTATAGTGGATAAACTTACTCCCGGCGAAGTTGGATATATCATATGCAATATAAAAAATGCCAGTGAAGTCGCTGTCGGCGACACAGTAACGGATTTAAGAGCGCCGGCTGATAAACCATTGCCGGGTTATAAAAAAGTAAAACCAATGGTTTTTAGCGGAATCTATCCTATCAGTAATGAAGATTATGAAACACTTAAAAGCGCTATGGGAAAACTTCAGCTTTCAGATTCCTCATTTGTGTATGAGCCGGAAACCTCGATGGCGCTTGGGTTTGGGTTTCGATGCGGATTTTTGGGATTATTACACATGGACATAGTTCAAGAACGGCTTGAACGGGAATTTAATTTGGATTTAATAATAACCAGTCCCAGTGTAACTTACAGAGTAAAAACAGCGGCTAGTGATGTTGAAGAAATAGATAATCCCACAAGGTATCCAAGTAGTGAAAAAATAGAATATGTTGAAGAGCCATATGTCCGTTGTTTTTTAATTGCCCCATCGAACACAATAGGGAATCTCATGAAATTGTGTGAAAATAAAAGAGGCGAATTTGTGGGTACAAAATATTTAGACCCGACAAAAATTCAGATTACATACAATATTCCGCTCGCTGAAATAGTTGTGGATTTTTATGATAAAATAAAATCATCAACTCAAGGTTACGGCTCGCTTGATTATGAGGTGATAGGTTTTAGAAAATCAGATATAGTAAAACTTGATATACTTCTTAACGGAGAAGTGTGCGACGCGTTGTCATGTATAGTCCATAAGGATAGAGCGCGCACCAAAGGCCAAGAATTAGCTGAAAAATTAAAAGAAACCATTCCAAAGCATATGTTTAAAATTACTATACAGGCGGCTATTGGAGGTAATGTTATAGCTAGAGAAGATATCTCAGCTCTTAAAAAACATGTTACAGGGAAGTGTTACGGCGGAGATATTACAAGAAAAAGAAAATTATGGGAAAAACAGAAAGAAGGTAAAAAGAAAATGAGAGTTATCGGAAGTGTTGAAGTTCCTAAGGAAGCGTTTTTAAAAGCAATGAGGGTAGCATGAAATTAAAATTTAATTTTAAAAATATTGATTTTAAAAAAATTGATTGGAAATATTGGTGGTATGAATGGATAAAACCTATAATTATAGCCGCTATTTTAGCGTTATTTATCAGGACATTTATTATTCAGCCTTTTAAGATTCCTTCGAGTTCCATGTACCCGACATTAAGGCCCGGAGACAGAATATTTGTTTCTAAATTTCTTTATGGCGCGCGAGTGCCGCTATTAAATTTAAAATTTCCAGAGGTTAGAGAGCCTAAAACCGGTGACATTGTGGTTTTTCTTTCGCATGTTGAAAAAAAGAAATATCTCGTTAAACGTTATATAGCGCGCGGGCCTGATACGATCCAAATAAAAGACGGAGATATTTATGTTTCAGGAAATAGAATCACGCAAGCGCCGTTTAATAAATTTAGATATTACCCGCGCGGTGAATATGGGCCGTCACAACGTGAGATAAAAATTCCTGAAGGATTTTTTTATGTTTTAGGAGATAACAGCGCGAACTCTCTAGATTCAAGGTACTGGGGATTTGTTCCTGAAAAAAATTTGGTGGGTAAAGCGGTAGTTATTCATTGGCCGTTAAATAGGATGAAAATTTTGAAAGATGGAGAATAAATGGTAAATGTGAATTGGCCGAATCGTTTAACAATATTGAGGATTATCCTTGTGCCTGTTTTTGTTATGGCTATTTTATATCATCAGCTTAACTTAGGTTTATTTGTGTTTTTTATCGCGTCGGCAACTGACGCGTTGGACGGCTATTTAGCTAGAGCTTTGAATAAAAAAACACAGTTTGGAACAATAATGGACCCGATAGCTGATAAACTTCTTATAGATACGGCATTTATTTGTTTCAGCGTTGTCTCAAGCCTTCCTGATTATATTCAAATGCCGATATATGTTCCGCTTATAGTTATTAGTAGAGATGTGATTATTTTGTTGGGCGTTGCTAGTATTTATCTTATTTCAGGAAAACTTAATGTAAGGCCGAGCGCGCTTGGAAAAATAACGTCATTTTTTCAAATGCTCACAATAATTGTTTTACTTTTGCGGTTTAGGTATTCAAATTGGATATGGAATATCACAGTGATATTTACACTCCTTTCCGGAATTGACTACATACGTAAAGGCACTAAGGAGATAAATGGTGTTTTATGATAAATATTCCCGTGATTTCTATTGTCGGAAGGCCTAATGTAGGCAAATCCTCGCTTTTTAATCAACTCGTCGGAGAGCGAAAAGCCGTTGTCGTTAAAGAAGCCGGCACCACGCGTGACCGCGTATCCGCTGAAATATCAATAAAAGAATATCATTTTCATTTAGTCGATACCGCGGGATATCATCCTGATGATAAAGGCAAATTAGCTCTTTTAATGAAAGAGCAAATTGATAACGCCATTAGTGAAGCCGCTATTTTAATTATGGTAGTTGACGCTATCGCGGGGCTTTCTCCTGTTGACATGGAAATAGTAGAAGCCTTACGCAAATCCTCAAAGCCGGTCATATTGGCTGTCAATAAAACTGACAATAAAGCATTTGAAAATAACGCGGTAGATTTTTATAGGCTGGGCTTAGGAGAGCCGGTAATGATTTCTTGTCTCCATACAAAAGGAATAGACAAATTAAAGGTGCGCGTTACAAAAGTTTTTGCGGAGCAAAAAGATTCTTTTGATAAACAAATAAAGAGCGGCGCGGACAAGTATTTAAAAATAGCTGTTATTGGAAGGCCGAATGTTGGCAAGTCATCCTTTGTTAACGCTATTTTACAAAAAGAACGCGTTATTGTAAGCGATATACCCGGTACAACGCGGGATTCTATTGACACATTTTTTACTTTTGAAAAAGGACATTACGTAATTATAGACACCGCTGGAATAAGGCATAAACGTAAAATTAAAACAGTCGCGGATACCTTTAGTATCCTGCGTTCATATGATTCAATAAAACGGGCGGATGTTATTGTTTATATGATTGACGCGACAAGCGCCCTTACCCGTGACGATATGGAGATACTCGATTTTTTAGAAGAAAACGGGAAGCCTGCTATTATCGCGGTAAACAAATGGGATTTAGCTATGGAAAATTCGGATGTCACAATTGAAGGGTATCAAAAAGAATTAATAAAATATTATCATAGGATAGAAAAATATCCGTTTATTTTTATATCCGCGAAAAACGGAAAAAATTTAACAAAAATTTTTCCTATTTTAAATCAATTAAATGAAAATTTAGATTTAAAAATTGCTACTCCTGTTTTGAATAAAATAATGGAGCGTAATAATCCATCGTTAGTGCCGGTAGGAAGAAATAAACAGCGTCCGAATTTTATGTATATAACTCAAATTAAAAGCCGTCCGATTGAATTTTCTATTTTTGTCAATCATCCTGATTCTGTTACTGAAAGCCAGACAAGATTTTTAGAAAATTCTTTACGAGCGAATTTTCCGTTAGAAGGTATTCCGATAAAATTGCATATCAGAAAATCAAATAAAAGATAATTATTTTGTATTCGCTAAGCGATTGATAATTGTCACTGGCATTCCCGCGAGCCAAAATTTTACGGAACAAAAAATTTATAAAAAACGTGAAAAAAATTTCAAGAACAGGCAGAAAAATTATTTCTCGTATCGGTAAGGCCAGTATTAGTTACGGGCTCATCAATGACGGGGACCGCGTATTAGTCGGGGTTTCAGGAGGGAAAGACAGTTTAACTCTTCTCACTCTTCTTAGCGAAATGAGAAAATGGACGCCTGTAAAATTTGATCTTTTCGCGGTGCATATTAAAACTGATTTTCACTGCGGCCAGTGCGTTCATAACGAAGTATTGACAAAAATTTTTGAAGAACTGGAAGTCCCGTATATATTTTTAAATATTAAAGTTCTTGACGAAAATAATAAGACCAATTGTTTTTGGTGTTCATGGAATAGACGAAAAGCTATTTTTACGCTTGCTGACGAAATAGGGTATAACAAAATCGCCTTTGGACATCATAAAGATGATATTGTTGAAACCATTTTGATGAATCTTTTATATAACGGCGAAATATCAACAATGAATCCGAAACAGGAACTTTTTGAAGGAAGGCTTACCATCATTAGGCCATTGTGCTATGTAGAAGAAGAAATGATAAAAACATTTGTAAAAGAACACGGCCTGCCCGAACAATTCTGTAAATGCCCATTTGGCAAGGACTCCCGCAGAAAATACATAAAAAATTTTCTCACCGAAACTCAAAAAATTACAAAAAGAGCCAATATCAAAACTAATATTTTTAATAGCCTTTCCCGTATAAAAGAAGATTATATAGATTTGAGAAAATATAAGGAATATAGAGGTAAAGAGTAGTTGTTGGATATATTTTTGAATAACAATAAACAATGCGGTAATCCTGTCCGGTAACACTTTTTTACAAAAAACATAGTTGAAATTCTTTAACCCAAAATATGTATTTTAGCGTGTTGCCTCATTGAAAAATGTAACCAGAGTAGTAGTAAATTATATTTTTTTCTACTTTTTTAAAAAAAAATATAATGTTTCGGGTACCTTATTTATGAGCCAACGATACTCTTAGGGTATCGTCACGTGTTAGATTTAATTTGAGTCAATTCGTAAAAGAATTTAAATTTGACAATAAAAAAAAATTAACTATAATTGATTTTCATTATTTTTAGTATATATTTGAATAAGATATAAAGTCTTTTAAAGACAAATAAAAAAAATTATTCCTCGGTAGCTCAATGGTAGTAGCGACTGGCTGTTAACCAGTAGGTTGTAGGTTCGAGTCCTACCCGAGGAGCCATTTTGGACGACCAGACGCACCAAGTGACTGGTCGGTTAACGCCTCACAGGCATCTGTGGGGCGTTTTACTTTTAGGGGGCTGTTTGCGGACTCCGCCAGAATAGCTCCGTCTGAGGCCGTCTCCGCAGACGTCCCGATGTTCATCCGCAGGTCAATGCGGTCTTCGAGCATCACTATCTCTTTGATCATCGCCTTAAGCAGGGCTTTCTGCGCATCTACAGGCGCATGGTCGAGGCATTGCACGGCAAGGCGTAGGTTTGAATGCAGGTACTGGCCGGAATTGGCCGACATCTGGGCGATATTCTTCTGGGCCTGCAGTTTTGAGAGTTTGTCTTCAAGTTTCAGGATGGTTTCGTCCAGTTCGGCCATCTTGGTTTTGAATGTCGTACCCTGCGGCACGGTACCCGCCATCGCCAGTTCAAGAAGCTTTTTTGATTCAGTCTGAGCAGCTCCAAGTTTTAAACCCTCTTCCTTAATCAGCCCTTCGAGTTTATCCAGCTTGATCTGGGCGTCGAGTATCGCATTGCCGACAGCTTTGACGATTACCTCCTGATCATGCGAAGCCTTTCTGAAGTAGTCGACCAGCGCTTTATCGAAGACCGTGGCGGAAACCGTGTCACGGTCGCAGCCAAGGCCCTGCTTTGCCCGCCCACATACATAATAAAAGAACTTTTGCCCCGTGTGACTGCGGCTCGAAATAGAAATAAAGTGGCTCCCGCATTTACCGCATTTCAACAGGCCGCTCAGCAGGTAATCGTATTCTTTAGGCGCCCTGCTGAAGCCGTGGCCGGGAAGTTTGGCCACGAGAACCTTGTTTGCTTTCTCCCACAGATGATCGTCAACGATCGCCGGATGTCTCCCTTTGTGCAGTTCGTTCTCGTACTGGAGGTAGCCTTTGTAGAATGGGCTTTTTATTATCGCCCCAAGCGTTTGTTTGCGCCAATCCTTGCCACGGCAGCTTTTCAAACCGCACCGTGAGAGTTCCTGTCCGATCTCCGAAAGCGATTTATTATCCGCCGCCATCTCCCAGACCATTTTTAATTTCGGGGCAACTTCTTCGTTAATCACGATTTTATGGGGCTGCCTACCGTTGGGGAGAGGCGGCCCATCGTTGATGAGCCTGTACCCGTAAGGCAGAAACCCGCCGACCCACTTACCCTGACGCACCCGAGCTATGGCTGAAGCCTTTACCCGTTCCCCGGTCAGCTCACGTTCGAATGCGGCGAGAAGACCAATAATGCCGATGACGATGCGGCCGATAGCGGTCGAGCTGTCCAGGTTTTCCCGCACGGAGATGAAATCGATCTCCTTTTCTTTGAAAAGGTCGATCAGCGCATATAGATCCCGTGGATTTCGGGTCAAACGGTCAAGGCGGAAGAAGATGATCCCGTCGAACTTGCGGGTTTTCTGGATGCTGTTCAGAATCATTTCGATCCCCGGACGATTTAAGTCTTTACCAGAATATCCATCATCGTCAACCCTGCCGTTTTCACCCATGGCGGCGACTTCATACCCGAAAGCATCGAGCATATTTTTGCAGTGATGCGCCTGCGCATCGAGCGTGGTGAAGTCACCGTTTGATTGGTCGTCGGTGGAACACCGGGTATATATCACGTAACGCTTTTTCCCATCTTTGGTTTTTACAGGTACGAACATAAATCCTCCTTTTGGTTTTTGCTTTTTACACGCAATGTGACAAGTCTGCCTTACCCTACAATAGCTGTTGCGTAAGTCAACTTCTATTAAGCCGTTATCCTCATTTCGACCTCACCTCCTCATTCATACATACGACGGTTTTTATGCATTTGTCCCGTACATGGGGGCACTTTCTGAAAATGCGACGTATGTACGGGTAAGGAGGTGATCATTCATGGGACAGAGAATACTCAAGAATTTTCAGAAACGGTTTGGAGATCGTATCAACGTCGCTTACAGGGAGAGGGCTTGTTCTCCCGATGAGCAGGACATCCAAAACAAAGCTCTTGCCGGTGCGGTGATACAGGTCTTGACGGGACTGCTCAAGCGGGAGCCTACACAGGATGAGCTGTTGGGTATAACGGATATCGGCCCGGTATTAAAATCTCGCTTAAAGAAGTAGCGCTACGGCCTCCCCGAGGCCTCGGCGAGGTCTCGGTAATTTACGTAGCAGCGTAACCGCTGTAGCATTAGTTTGGCCTTGTTTTGAGACATCTCAAAAAAGCGGAGGTGTCTCATGGCAGGGCCGAGCTATGCCGGGTTGTTTAATAGTTGGGAGATTGCTGTTGCGAAGAAAATAATTGGCGAGTTTCGAAGGAAATGGAGGTGCTTAAAATACGACGACTTCGATGACCTGTTGCAAGAGTGTTTGTTCCATTGGTATCGAACGAGGGGCAAGTATAATCCCTCATCAAAAGCCTCGCAGCGTACGTTCATGGCCAGAGTGGTCTCGAACAAGCTACGTGATCATGTGAAAGAGATGAGCCGTCAGAGGCGTAAGGTGCTGCTGGAGAGTGAATCCCTATATGATCTTTTGCCGGGCCGACAATCGCATGATGCGGAAGACGGGCTCACCTTGTCCGATATTATTCCAGTGGAAAGCATATCAGCCATTGATGATCAAGTGCAGGCGGAATTGAAAGAAGTCGTGTCGAATTTTTATCAGCACCTTACATCGCAACAGCGAAGGATTTGCAACCTGCTCATAGAGTCGTTCAGCATTGCCGGTGTAAGCAGAGAGCTGCGCATCAACAGGAAAACCGTTTATAAGGAAATCCTGCGCATCCGGGTGATTGCCGAGAAAGCGAGCCTCAGGGGATTCTTGCCTTGAGCAGGGACAGATATTAGAAAAGCGGCGTATATATAAATCGGGGGGAGAAAATGGCCAAGATATGTAGATTCAGGTTCAGTAGCGGCGTCACCAAGGGAATGATCGAGCGGGAGGTTGGCACAGGTATCCTCATCGCTGAATGTCGATTTGGTCAGGCGCAGGTACGTCTTCATGCCAGCTACGCAGCTTCAAACCGAGCGGCCGTCATAGATGTCTCTTCGGACGTCGGTGAGTTCATCGCCCTGATATTTACCGGCCTGATGATCCGCAAGTTTGGTGAGAACAGTTTTTCGGTTGAGCAGTGCGACAAGAATGATCGCAGCTAGAATTTCTGCGTGATGCGGCATATTCCCTCACGCTGGAAATATTGTCCCGCATATATTGGTGATCCGGCAAGGATCTGCCTTGAGGGAGGGGTTTGTCCAATGAAGATGAAATTCAATGAAGCGGTCACGGTTGAAGAGAGAATACGAAGGAAGGCAGTGCAGCGGAGATGGTGGAAGGGTAATGCTGAGATGCGTAAGAAACGGAGGATGAAGGCTGGGATGATCAGGTTTATCAGGAGGAAGCGATACACGATGTTCATCAGTATCACCTTCCGCCTTAACGTATCGCAGCTGAAGACGCCAGCAGAATGTGTGAAGACATGCGTCGCCTGTTTTTTTAAGCACCTGAATACTCCGCAGGAACAGTTTTTTGAAAGATACATAATCATGTTTTACCATATCGAGCGGCATAATCTGAGCGACCGTGTCCATGCGCACCTGCTTGTCCCCGACATCGAGCCGATACTTGCTCCGAGGCTGGAAGAGATACTGAGCACTAAGCGCTGTCGACGTGCCAGATGTGTGCAGGATCGGATTACGGACAAGGATGAAAAATATTTAGATGACCCATATCGAGAAGTGATCGGCAAAGAGATCATGGTGTACATGTATCGATCTCGTCGTCATGCCGGATATCTTGGGAAGAAGTATGGCTCCGAGAAAGTGCAGGAGTGGGGGTATATGCGCATCAATTCCCGTTATCGTGGGTCTCGCCCGTCCACGGGCGGGGTGAAACACGCTCAGCGCAGCTCGACTACGTAGTCGAGCAGGTGCCGGTGTTTGAGGAGATGGCAGGCAAGCGGATCGCCGTCCCGGACAAGGTAGCGACCATCCGCACGGACACAAAGAAAGTCCTCGGGGTGGTCGGGGACGGATACAAGGTGGTGCAGAACATCGAGGCGTTCGGGTTCTTCGACACGGTGGTCGGGGAAGGACAGGCGATATACCACACGGCCGGGGCGCTCGGCCGGGGTGAGAGGATCTGGATGCTCGCCAAGCTGCCGAAGGACATGGTCGTGCAGCGAGAGGACATCGTAGAGAAGTATCTGATCCTGACGAACAGCCACGATGGGACGAGCAGCCTGAAGATATAAGGAGAGAAGAGATGACGCAGGTAGTCGATACTGGAAGAAAGAAGTGCAGGGGCTGTCATGAAATAAAATTAGTTGGAGAGTTTTATCGAGAAAGTGCGAATGTGGCTGGCTACCAGAATAAATGCAAAGCATGTCAGAATGCACTATTGAGCAAGTACAGAATCAAAATAAGAGATATGGTGCAGAAACCTGTTATAGCCGTCAGAAAATGTTGCGACTGTGATGTCATTAAGCCGGTGGGCGACTTTTTTAAGGATCGGTATGACAAATATGGCTATCAAAAAAGATGCAAAGTTTGCAGCAGGGTTAAAACATTAATTTTCAAAGGACGGCATCCAGATTATTGGGTAGATCATGGCAAGAGAAAGTATGCTGCGATAGAAGATAAAAAGGCCTTCAACAAAAATAGGTACGCATGTAATAGGGAGAGCTATCTCAGGAGAATAGACAGAGAGCGTAGCACGGCACGTGGTCGGCTCTACGGTATTTTGCTATCAGCCAAACATAGAGCAGCGAAAAAGAAATTACCGGCCGACATAGATTTGAAATGGCTGCTCAAAAAATACCAGGATCAAGCTGGCCGTTGCGGCGTTACAAAACTGCCGCTATTGTTTGAAAAAAATCCCACAGGGAAACAAGGCTATACCCCTTATGCTCCATCGCTTCACAGAGTTAACCCAGAAAAGGGGTATACCAAGGATAATGTGATGCTTGTCTCCGTGATAGCAAACTTGGGCATGAACCGATTCGGAGAAGATGCATTTAGAATAATGTGCGAAGAGTTTTATGAAAATACCCATCAAGTCGCCGTCCTGAGTTCCGCACGATTTGGCAACCGGCTTATACTTAAGAAAGGTAGTCTAGAAAAGGACCAATAGAATGAATAATATCATCAGTCCAACAAATCGACGGTGCTGCACCTGTAAAATCACGAAGCCGATGAGCGACTTTTACTTGCCTCAAGGCTAAAATAAATTCCATACCCAAGGCGCAAGAAAATTCCATAGCGATAAACCAATAAAAGTATTTGCTTTATTATGATGTTTATTTGAAGGTAGAAGGGGGATCCCCCTTCTAAAATTTTTATTTTTTTAACCTTCCATCCCTATTTATAGTTAAACTATATACGGGGGTGGTTAATATGTTAGGAGTTGCCATGTATATTACTATTAAATCTTTACTTGAAAAAGGTCTTAACAAATCTCAAATAGCGCGTGATGTTAAACATGATTGGAAAACTGTTGATAAGATAATTAAACGTATTAAATCTAATCAAAGTTTTCCAATCAAAAAACCTCATCCTCAAAAACTCGATACCTATCGAGAACAAATTATTGAGTGGATGGAACAAGGATTAAGCGGGATTTTGATTTATCAAAAACTGCGTGAAATTGAAGTAAAAATATCTTATTCAGCTATTAAACGCTTTTTAGCAGGTATTAAAAGGAAAGAAAATATATTTGTTCGCATTCATACAGAACCAGCAGAAGAAGCTCAAGTTGATTTTGGGTATATTGGCCTCACTACTGATATCAACGGGAAACGTCGTAAAACTTGGGTATTTAACATGAAACTGAGTTATTCTAGATTAGATTATTATGAAAAAACTTACGATCAAACAGTTGAAACTTTTATAAATTGTCATAAAAATGCTTTTAAATATTTTAGTGGCATACCTAAAACTGTTCGAATTGATAATTTAAAGGCAGCAATATTAGAAGCTAATTTTTATGAACCCATCTTTCAACAGCTTTATAAAGATTTTTCTGCGCATTATGGATTTACATCCATTCCGTGCAGAATTTATCGCCCCAACGATAAAGGTAAGGTAGAATCAGGGATAAAATATTTTAAAAACAATTTTGTATTAGGCCGGCAATTTAAAGATGGTGATGATTTAGACCGTCAGATTTTATATTGGCTCGAAAACACTTGCAATCGCAGAGTTCACGGCACTACTCGGAAAATCCCTAAAGAAGTTTTTCATGCCGAAGAAAAACATTTATTATTGCCGCTTCCTCTAAATAATTTTGAAATCGCTAAAGTCGGCACAAGAAAACTTTACCATGATTGCCATGTATTTATTGATTACAATTATTATTCTGCTCCTTTTGAATATGTAGGTAAAATACTTGAGATCGAAAAAACTAAATCTTTTGTCAAAATCTATTATGAAAATAAATTAATTGCTACTCATCCAACTATATCTGGTAAAGGTCTTTTCTCTACAAGCAACAGTCATTATCCAAAATATAAACTTTATTCCGAAACAGAATATCAAGAAAAATATCAAGCTAAAATGCACAATATCGGACCTTTTGCTGAACAAATGTTTTTTGCTATTTTAAAAGACTCGCCTAATCTTTGGTCAAGGAAAGTACAAGGAATAATATCTTTATTAAATACATATCCCGGCGGTGTCGTTGATTCTGCTTGTAAAAGAGCTCTTGCTTATCAAGTTTACAGTTACAAAATTATTAAAAAGATTTGCTCTAATGGCTCTTATTCTTTACCTGTCGAATTTGCAAAAGAGGAGGCGCTTGAATATGAATTCGCTTAAAAATAGATTAAAAGATTTTAAATTATCTGGAATCTGCAATTCTCTCGAAGAACGCTTGTCTTTAGCAAAACAAAAAAGTATGGGTTATTTAGAGTTCTTAGAACTATTAGTTGAGGATGAATATAATACTCGTAAAGATAATAGTTATAAAAAGAGATTCTCTCAAAGTAAACTGTCTTCTTATAAAACTATTGAAGATTTTGATTTTGCTTTCCAACCCTCAATTGATAAACGTTTAATCAATGATTGTTCTACTTGTTCATTTATTAGTGAAAAAAGAAATATCGTTTTTATCGGCAAACCGGGAACAGGCAAAACGCATCTCGCGATTGCTATCTCTATTAAAGCCTTAATGAAAGGATTTAAAGTTTTGTTTTCTTCTTGTTCTGAATTGTTATATACCTTAAATGCTTCTAAGGCGGATAATACTTATTTTAAAAAATTAGAATATTATTTATCTGCTGACTTATTAGTCCTAGATGAACTGGGTTTTAAAAAAATACCAAGCTATAGCGCTAATGATTTTTTTGAAATAATCTCTCGTAGATATGAAAAAGGATCTTTAATTATTACTACAAATAAAACTTTTGAACAATGGACTGATATTTTCGATGACCATAATTTGGCTTCTGCTATTCTTGACAGGATTGTTCATTACTCTACTATTATCAACATATCAGGTCACAGCTATAGAGCTAAATCCTTAAAAAAGGGAGGTGATTCTAACTAGTTTTTTTTTGTATTTACACTATGGAATTTTCTTGCGCCTTGACTATGGATTTTTCATTGACTTTGAGGATATCTCTGTCAACCGGGTCAACACATAAGAGGTATCATGTATAACCTCGATCAACCCAAGAACCTGCCCCTCATAGTCTGTTACGGGAAGGGCATAACTATAAACGGTATATCCCTTAAATTTTTCCAGCTCGCCCCTATCAGTTTTATTTGACAATAAATCTTTCACATAGGGCTTATCTTTTTCTTTCCAATCATTAAAGCGCTTGGTAATAGCGATAATGTTGCCGTCTTTGTCATATAAAACACACCCCTGAAGCCTTTCTCGTGTTTCGAACTTCTCAACAAGGTAATTGGCATTACGCATGTCTTTTGCGACGAATACGACTCTCGCCGATAACTCCATACTTTCTGCGATATGCTTGGATTTACGTTTCATATCATCAAAAAGCTTGCCCTCTTCAAAGCGGACTTGAAAGTAACCAAAGATAGTAAAGGCCGCCGCAATAACAATAAGAATTGGTAAAATAAATAAGAAAATTCTTCGCATCTTAAGCCCTCCCCGTTTTCGTCTTTTCAACAAACAGCGTCTGCGTGGGGTAAGCAAATTCTATACCACGCTTCCCAAACTCTTCCTTGATCGCAAAATTAATTTCCTGCTGTATATCCATATACCTGTTGTAATCGGGGCTTAAAACAAAATACACAATTTCAAAAATAAGGCTAAAGTCTCCATAGCTGAAGAAATGCGCCCGATCAAAAGCGGTCTCTTTGGTGTTCCTAATTATTTTCTCAATAATTTTCGGAATCTCCTTCAGGTACTCAAGCGACGTTTGATACGTTACGCCCAGACGAAACAAAACACGTCTTTTTTCCATCAGTTGGTAATTGCGTACTCGAGAATCCGTCAAATCAGTATTCGAAAATATCAGCTGTTCTCCGCCTAAACTGCGTATGCGGGTTGTCTTAATACCAATATATTCAACGGTACCCATAAAATCACCGATAATTATGAAATCGCCCAGCTTAAATGGGCGATCAAAAACAATCGAAAAATAACTAAAAAAATCTTTCAACAAAGCCTGTGCGGCAATCGCTACGGCTATACCACCAATACCTAATCCAGCGATCATTGTTGAAACTTTGAAGCCGATATTATCAAGGAAAATCACCAGCGCTAACGACCATATCAAAAACTTTACAACGCCTAAGAGTCCGGCGAAACTCCGTGTCAGCGTAGTATCAGATTGTCTTTTTGTTAAATAAGCATCTAAAGCATAACCCAAGAATAAAATAATTGTTCGGGCAACAAAAAAAGTAATGACGGCTAACTGCAGTAAATTAATTCCCCCATCCAACCCTGCTGGCAACCTTAATATCTTTGCGGATAGGTAAAAGCAACTAAGATATAAAGATGGCAGAACAATTCTTTCTAGTATGGTGCGTCTAACACTTCTTTACATTTGGTGATCTTTGACATTATCTGT
>JYNY01000232.1 GCA_000954095.1 Candidatus Omnitrophus magneticus
AAAACTGCTCAGATTTTTTTTTATACCACTCGTTTTCCACTCGTAGTTTTCCGATTTCGCAATATAGCTCATTTACTAATACGTTCTTTTCTTTATCTATCGGTACTGGTTTTGTTTTAAAAATCTCGACTAATCCCTCTATTGCCCGTTTTCGCCATCGAGTTAATTGTGTCGGATGAACTTCATATTCGCTTGAGAGCTCTGCCATTGTTTTATTTGTTTTTAACGTCGCTAACGCCACTTTTGCCATAAATTCAGCACTGTGTTTTTTCTTCATTCTGGACCCCCTTTTTCTTTTATTTTACCATCTATCCTATCCCCTGCATCTGGTCCAGTTTTTCCCGACCATTATAAGCCCCCATTATTTGCTCACTAAATACCTAATACCATTTTAAAAAATTGTTGGAACTTTTTCTATTATTCCGCTGTCTAATATAATAGAAGCGGGAAATTGGTTCCGCGAACTCAGAAATAATTAAAAAAGGAAGGGACTGTATGAAAAAAATCTTATGTTCAAAAAAGTTACGGCTTGTTGGAATATTTCTAATCTTATTCTCGCTATTAGGTTCATCCGCTTTTGCGGATCGCGCCAGACATGGACATGAATATAGAGGCGTTAAGCAGGCTCCCCGTCATAATGAACTTGTTTTTGTAAACCATAAAAGATACCATTACCGCGATGGAAGATTTTACAAACCGGGTTTTCTGGGGATTGGTTTAACAATATCGCTTCCTCCAATAGGCGCGGTAGTATCAGCGCTCCCCATCGGCACACAAACAATTATAGTCTCTAATGAACCTTATTATTACTACGAAAATGTTTACTATAGGCCTTGCCCTTACGGCTATACTGTTGTTTCCGCTCCCGCGGTCCCGGTACAAACTATTGTTACTAATGTCCACCCACAACCCGTTATAACTACTCAACAACAAACAATTGTTAGCCCGGCGCAAACAAATAATGATAATGTAACGATAAACGTTCCTAACGCTAACGGTAGTTATACTCCTGTAACGTTAATAAAACAACCTAACGGTTATATCGGTCCGCAGGGTGAATATTATCCAAATAACCCTACAATCGAACAATTAAAAACATTGTATGGTAAATAATATTTTTGTGATACCACTTGTTCTTTTATATAATATCTAAAACCTGAAGGAATTCTATGAAAGAAATAGACCCGAATATATTAAAACGTGCCGGACTTGGAGATATAGCGGCCTTTGAAGAAATATACAAAACAGCGTCAGGGTTTGTCTACAATTTGGCGTTAAATATTACACGTAATCAATCAGACGCTGAAGAAGTTACTCAAGATGTGTTTATCAAAATATACAATAAACTCAAAGACTTCCGGTTCCAATCTGAATTTAAAACATGGCTCTACCGCGTAACAGTAAACACCGCGATTAATTATTACAAAAAATCATCAAAAGATAAAAAAAACATCATAAATGATGAAAACGCTATAGATACTGTGCCGGCAGAAAATTCAACGATTGAAGATATAGACAAAAACTCGAACGTTGACAACTTAAAAAAATTATTGGAAACATTACCGCCTGAATATAAAACATGCCTTATATTACGAGAAATAGAAGGTATGAGTTATGAGGAAATAGCCGGCACATTAAAAATACCCCTTAATACCGTACGCTCCCGCTTAAAACGCGCGAGAATGTGTCTATTAAAAAAAATGGGAAAGGAGAAAATATTATGAAATGTAAAAATGTACAAGAACTCTTACTATCTGATTACACGGACAAAGAACTTTCACTTGAAAAACAAATTATTATAGACGGGCACCTCACGAATTGCCTGAAATGCCGAGAAATATCCAATAAAATCAGGCATACGGGCGCATTTTTTCAAAAGTCCAAACAATATGATGTTCCCCAAAAAGTATGGTTTAATATCCATAGCACTATTATTAAAAATAATTTAAAAACAAAAACTAACGCGCTTTATGACTTGATAAATTTTTTAAAAATATTTTTTTTCATGCCAAAAAATATTTTAGTCTCAGCCGGGACTTTCACTGGAATAATTTTCTTTCTTATTATTCTCGGCACTTCATCACATTTTTTTTTCAACTCCGTCAACACATTTGACATAGAAGAATACAGCGTGGACAGCGTCATGACAAATAATCTAGAAACTAATATAGAAAAATATTTTATGTAATAAATTTTAAAAACTTTCAAAAAAATAAGGAGCGTGCAAAATGAAACATCTCAAAAAAATATTGATTGGGCTTGTTATAATTTCATTTCCGCTAAGCGCTACATTCGCTTATTCGGAAAACGCGAAACCACCCCGGGATAAAAAAATAAATGAAGTTCTTAAAGAACTTAACTTATCGCCTGAGCAGGAAAAGAAACTAGCAGAAAATAGAACGGCAAAAAAAGAAGAAATGAAAAAATTACGGGATGAAATGCGAAAAAGCCATGAAAAATTACAAGAAGCAATGAAAAATCCGGATACAACAATAGCCTCTGTCGAACCAATTGTAAACGACATAAAGGCTTCTCAGTCACAATTAATTGATAACCGCATAAAAGGTATATTCGCGGTGCGTGAAATTCTATCCGCGGAACAATTCTCCAAATTTCAGGGAATAATGGCAAAACACCACAAAGAAAAAAAACGATAATACTATCATAAACCCGAAACGGCATTTACCAAATATAAGTGCCGTTTTTTTATTTATCCCAAAAACTAGCGTTCCCCATAAATAAAAAAGGCTAAGATGTTTGAGATAAAAGGTTTAGCCTCGATGATATCTCTATGTAATAGTTCCGTCATATTCAATCCAAAAAGACAGACATTTTTGCATAAAGAAAAGTGTACTATTCCGCGGAATAAAATTCGCGGGATTATTCCACACTAAATTTAGGCATCCATCTACCATTAATTTTTTCAAAAAGATTTTTATTAGCGTGTTTATCAAGGCCTTCGTCAAACTTTTCGCGTGTAATTTGAAAATATTCAAGGTATTTATCTATATACGGCTCAGGGTAGGCGTTATCAAATTTCTTTATAAGTTCCACTGCCTGTTCTCTATCAAGCGCGCCGCGCCGGACATCAATACACGCGTCAGCTGTACATCTTCCGAATCCGAATTTTAAATACATAAGATAACAATGTAAATCGAATAAACAAGTGTCTGTCTGCGCGTAATTCGTGTATGTACCCACATTACGGCCTTTTTTCTCCTCCATACCAAACTTTTCTTTCGCGAGGACATAATTACGATACTGATCCCACAAATCAAAATAATTAAAATGCATGTTGGCGATTCCCGCTTTTTCATATTCTTCCTGCGTTGGGAAAAGCCAAAAATATAATTCTTCCCTACTAAATTCATCTAAATATTTTTCAGGATTATTACCGCTTAAAAGAATTTTTAATTCAAAGTTGCGGTCATGTATTGGATTATTTTTTGATTGGCTTAAGCCTCCGTATTCAACTTCGCCTTCTTCTCCCCACATAATAAAAGGTATACCGAATTTTATCGCGGTTCGAAAAATAACTGACCTGACTGAAATCATCCAGCTAAGAAGGGGATCCCCAAAACCAAAAAATTCCCGCGCGGCTATTCTCCTAGATACTTCCGGATTCGGATGAACCTGTACACAATCAAACCCGCCAGCGATAAGCCTTTCAAGATTTTTATTTCCTACTTCAAACATTAATGGCGGAACAATATTCACTAAAAGAGGATGCATACCCAATTCGTTTTTCATTTTATACGCTACATAACAGCTGTCTTTCCCTCCGCTCACAGGAACTATAACATCAAAACCGCCTGTTTTAGAACGGTATTTATCGCATATCCCCTGTAAAACTTTCCATCGTTCATCCCAATCAATAATTGTTCTTTTTTCTTTTGCCCACTGACACGCGTTACAAATGCCTTCTTCATTAAAAGTTATACGAGGCCTTGTCGCGGGCATTACGCAACGTGTACAATATTTCATAAGTGACATAAATAATGTTCTCCTTTTATCTAGTTTAGTTAATATGTTTAAATTTTATAGTCCTTTAGAAAACTCCATTCTGCCGTTCCCGCGAGGGGCCGGAATCCATAAGGGTTTTATGATATTTTTGAAATGGTTATAACAATTATAGATTCCTAGTTCCTGAAGAATCACAACGTTAATAATCAAGATTGCAATTACCATACGCTTAATGAATACTAAATTTTTGGATTAAATATTTCGCCGTAGCTCTCACAAATTTATAAATATTAGATTCTTCTATAAGCGTAGTAAGAGGATATGTAAAACCTTGAAAACTTGAAGCAAACATCGCTCTTATACAACGGTAGACTTCTTCATCTGTAGCTACATGCAAAGAGCCCGCGTTTTGCATTAACCGCGACAGTTGTTCAGGAGTATTCGCTTTATACATACCAAAAAAACCGCGGTACCACGGCTCGCCCCAATAGATAACAGGACGGCGAAGTAAAAATGTTTCAAACCCAACAGTACTTCCAAGCGTGACTACGGCTTGGCTTTTCTTAATAAGTTCCATAGTATTCGCGTATGGATTTATTAATCTCACATTAGGTATTTTTTTTATTTCTTTATAAAATGACATATTTCTATTTCCAAATCCAGTGGTATGTTCTTTCACATACAAATACGCTCCCAAGGGCAGACAATAAGAAGCCTCGCGGACAACTGCTACCTGATCCGCGTTGCGTAGTCCCAAAAAAGAATAATTTGACCATTCACCGGGCATATGCAAAGGAAAGAAAAAATACCGTTCTTTATCCGGAAAATAATCGCGGTTAAAAGTATCTCCCAAAAGTAACATCTTACGATATAACGGCGCTTTCACGCGATTAATAAGCCTTAAAATAAAGCTTTTGTCATACACATAATATTCTTTATCTCTCTTTATTTTTTCAAGCCTGTTTAAAATATCTTTAAAAAAAATACCTTTAAATACTCCGCGCGATTTAGCTTCTTCCATATCTACTATCGCTTTTTTTGTTTTTCTGACGCCGTTACATTTTATATCCTCTAAATAAATTTTAGTAAGCCTGTCAAGCTCAGTGTCTCCGGCTATCGGCATATAATCATTTTTTACCGCGTCTAAAAGTCCTTCGTAATGGCCTTCCCATGATGTAATAATTCCAACGCGGTCGCCTTGTATCGGCATATCTCCAAAACTTAAAAACTGAACGCCGTATTTTTGACACACAACCCACGCCACGCAAGTCGCGAGTATTGACGGGAATTCACTAACAAGAATATCTATTTTATTTGTTTTTATAAAATCTTCCCAGAATGCGAAATGACTGACAATGTTTTCCCTTTGTGTATCTTCTTTTAATTTTTTTTCAAACCTATCAGGCCATAGGCACTCTGTTAAAGACCTCGCGTTAAACTTTTTTTCCAAATCACGTATCGCGTTGTCTGATATGTCCCATTTTCTTGATTTTTGATAACGCGATAACACCCACGGTTCTTTTATTCCGTAACGAGCAGACAAATATTCAACATCAAGAGAATAATTACAAGCGTGATATGAAGAAACATTATATCCTTCTTTCCTGAACGCCTCAGCCATCAAAGGATAAAAATCTATGTATCCGTCTCTTGAATACCAGCCTATCCTATATTCTTTGTTTTGTTCCACGCTTTCTTTCCTTTTTTCAAAAAAAATCCTGCTTCTTCCGTAGATTCATCCCGTAGAAAAATAATACATCCCAAATTTATTTTTTTAAAACATAATTTCCCATTACTAAATAATCTAATCCCGTATCATAAAAACAACGTATTGCTTCCCGCGGATGGCATATAATCGGCTCACCCTTAATATTAAAAGATGTATTGAGAATTATATATTCTCCTGTTTTATCACCAAATGCTTTTATAAGTTCCCAATATCTAGGATGAACATCCCTTGAAACAGTCTGTGGCCTTAATGTTCCGTCAACATGGACAACAGCGGGAACAGCTTTTTTCTTTTTTGGCTGTACATCAAAAGACGTAATCATAAAACATTCAGGCCGATACCGCACTAAATAATCTTTTCCCTTTTCAATTAAAACTGACGGACAGAACGGCCTAAACGCTTCCCTGAATTTAACACGCGCGTTTATTATATCTTTATTTTCCTCTTTTAAAGGACTCATTAAAATAGCGCGACCGCCGAGAGACCTCGGCCCGCTTTCCATCCGGCCTTGAAACCATCCGACAATTTTATTATCCGCTAATAATTTCGCCGTAAAAGACGCGATATCTTCCACAAATTCATATTTTAAATTCCTAGCGTCTAAAATATCTTTTATTTTCTCATTCGAATATGCCGGGCCCAAATACAAATGATTAAGCCCCAGAATAGGAGAACCCGGATTTAAATCATGATAAACCTTAAGCGCCGCGCCCATACTAAGCCCGGCGTCTCCGGCGTTTGGACAAATATGATGCTTTATTACTTTACCTGATTCCCAAACACGCTGATTAAGTTTCACATTTAAAAATACGCCGCCCGCGCATGAAAGATTAGATAATTTTTCTTTTTCAAGCCAAGGATAAATAATTTTTCCAGCCTCTTCTTCCAATATTCTTTGCGCCTCAGCTGAGACATCTTCTTTACCATATTTTTCAACTATTTTTTTTATTTTATCAGCATCGTTAAAATGCCATTGGAAAGAACCATTATCATTCCAATAACACGGAGTCCCGAAATTATGCGCTTTTACTAAATCCCCGTTTTCAAATTTCGGATAAAACCCTTCCAAAACGCCGCGAGTTTTTGTAAAATCGCCGTAAGGCGCGAGCCCCATTGTTTTTCCTTCTCCGTCTCCATGATGCCAGTCTAAAGCCTCCGTAACATTTCCATAAAACCAGCCCAATGAAGCATTTTGATGAAATGCTTTTAATAAAGTTATTTTGCCTTTTTCGCCTCTTGAAATTGTCATTGAAATACCATGATCGCCGACTCCGTCCATAGTAATAATTAACTGAGGTTCTTCCAATCCTGAAGTATAATACGCAGAAGCCGCGTGAGCTGTATGATGATCTACATGGCATATTAAAGCTGATGATTTAAGCGGAAATCTTTTCATGTAAAGAGGCGGCCTTTTTACTCTATCAGGCATAATAGGCTTTAATAAAAATTTTGCCATACCGCGCAAAAAATCTTTTTCACTTTTACACCCCTTTAAATCAAAAAAATAATCAAGCGATTCTTGTTTGTAGGAACTCGCCACCGCGACAACATCAATATCAGAAATTTTTAATCCCCCTATTTCCAAACATTCTGAAATTGATAATGCCGGAAACCCAGCATAATGTTTAACTCTTGTAAAACGTTCTTCCGCGATATCCGCAACAATTTTCCCGTTTGAAATAAGAGAGGCACTACTGTCATGCCCAATATGAATACCTAAAACATTCATTTTTCCCTCCGCTTCTTAAGAGTTAACTCGCCATTATTTATATCATTTTTTACTCCTGAAAAATCCGTAAAATTTCCTATATCACGCCAATATTCATCTATTGTGTAATATCCTACCGGAATATTTTTCGAAATAAGTTGTTCCATCAGCATTGTCACGTCATATTTTTTATCTTTCGGAATAAATTTTATAATCTCCGGACTCATACAGTAAATACCGGCATTTATAAAAAAACTATAAAGAGGTTTTTCATTTATGCCTATAATCCTATCGCCTGAAACTTCTATAACTCCGTAAGGAACATTATATTGATAATTAGTGAGGCACACTGTAAGCATATGCCCGCTAGTCTTATGCTGTTCAATCAGTTTAGAAAAATTAAGGCGGGTCATTATATCGCTATTCATTACAATAAAAGGAAACTCAAATGTATTATTAGTTAAAAGACTTAACGCGCCTATAGTCCCCATAGGTTTTTTTTCTTCGATATATTTTATTCTTACGCCGAGACCTGAACCATCTTTCAAAAATTTTTTCAGCATATCACTTTTATAATTCACTGTTACAAAAAAAGATTCAATCCCATAATCAGCCAAATGCCGTATAACATGTTCTATTATTGGACTATCATTAATTTTTAGAAGAGGTTTGGGAGTATTTTTTGTCATGGGCCCGAGCCGTTGGCCTAAGCCGCCCGCCATTATAACCGCGCTATTAGGCCGCGCCATTGATCTCGCGAGTTCGCTGACTGTATATAAATCAATAAACTTCCCGTGTTTATCAACAACAGGAACCGCGTCTATTGATTTTTCTTTTAAAAACGCGAGCGCCGCTGGTTTTGAAATATCTTCTTTTAAAGTAATCGGCGAATAATTTATTATTTTCTCAATAGAATCCTCTAATTTCACTCCATTCAAAATCCCGCGCCGTATATCGTAATCAGTAATAATTCCGATAAACTTCTCTGCTTCAAGACAAATAAGCATATGAAACCCAGTCTCATTGAGCCTTTTAAAACACTCAATCACTGTGTCTTTTTTTGTAACAATTGTCTCTTTTTTTATTGATGGGTTTATCATGAGTTTATCGGAAGCTTGCGATTGTCAATCTTGTCAGATTAAGATTTCCAACTAAATTATATTTAATCTTAATTAAATATACGCCAAACTTATCAATCATTTTTTATATTATAAATTATACCATTTTAAATATTCATTTCTATAAAGATCTTCCAACTCTTTAAGGATACTTGTGTTATCGTAAAATGAAACTATCTGCTTTCTGAAAAATTCCATCGCATTATAAACATTTTGAACGTTTATAATACCAACGCCTTCAAGATGTGGTGTCCACTTCCTATCATTAAGGATATCTAAATACTTCCCCTTTGGGATCAATTTCACTAAATTCTTTTATAATTTTAAAAATTTTTTCCATGTCTTCGGTAAACTTTTTAATTTATCTAAATATTTTTTCATACTCTCCCAAAGTTTTAACAAATCATATGTTTTATCAATATCAGATATATCCTCACATACATATCGTAAAATAAGGCAAATAGCTTTTAGACTCAACTCCACACCTTGACGATAACAAAATATTATAGGATATATCAATACATCTATATTTTCCCTATTTTTACTACAATTAACGCAACTTTTTGATAATATTTCTCCTGCATCAAAATATGCTATTGCGTAATAATAAAAAAAATAAAAAACCCAATTATATGGTCCCACGTAAGCATCTAAGTGACTAGGACGACCACTACAAAAAATTTTCATATTCATATTTTCACCTTATATTAAAATTTTTAAAAGCACTCGTCACTAATAAACCTAGCCTATACCGAACAATTACATTCATCATCGTCGTCGTCGTCATCGTCATCGTCGTCGGCGGCGGCGGCGCTGTCTTCATAATCAACAAAATATTCTAAATTATCCTCGACATCTTCACCTTCCAATAAATAAATTTTATAATTTTTAAATATTCTTTCCTACGTTAATGCTTTTATTTCAAAAGCCGCCATACCAAACTACTTACTACTAAAACTCATAGCCCAATAAAAATATGCTATAGGATTTACAGCTTTAAGTCTTTCAAGGATTTTGTATTTATTGGTAAAGACTGGTGGTTGGATTAAAGACAAATCAACATTTTTTATAAGACGTCCGCTATCTTTACCTTTAAGAATATTCGCCATATACACAATTTTCGAAAAAGCAATCTTAATTTCCATCTGGCTCATTTTCTTCCTCAAATGATTTACAACCCTATTCAAGCCATCGTTAATAAGCTTAATCTCGTAAAATGAATTGTCCGCGCCCTTAAGCTGTGATTGCGAATATTTAAATGCTATATCCACAATATCCTCTAAAATATCAGAAATAGAATAATCTTTTTTACGAAACTTGTTCTCCTGATGGACAGTATTAAAAAAACTTTGCCTTATATCATCAACATCATTCACAATATTAAAAAGTTCTCCTAAATCGATAACTTGTTTTACAACTTCCATCGAACGCTTTTCGTTTAGCGGAATGCCAATAGTATTTGATGAAATAGCTGTCATTTTATCCCCAAATAATCCTTCTTGAGTTGGAACGTCGACAATTTGATTACCCTGATTAAAGAAAATCAATGGCACTTTCGCAATATCTTTCTTTACCAGTTTCTTATAACAATGCTCAGCAAACACGACATCTAAAAGTACATATTGGGAAATCCTTGAAAATTTTGACGCAAATTGAAATTTATAATGCGCTTTTGGTATATTTTTTGTACGGATATCTTCTTCAACAGAATCGAACCATTCAGACGTCGATACCATTTTTATAAGTGCATCCTTAAGCCCTGAACATTCTCTTTCAGACAAAATAATATCGATATCAATAGATAACCGCGCTGGTGGGAAAATATGCAAAAGTATGGATGTTCCTCCCTTAAAAACCAAATCTGGATAAAATTTAAGTAATTCACTCAACAATTTAAAAGCATACACCGTCTTTTCTAAAATTCCGGAATCACTAAATTGTATTTCTTTTCTCAATAATTCCAACTGTTTTATGTCTGGTTTTCCCATCCCTACACCTCCCCCCTTTTTTTCTGGTCATATTTGACAATAAATCGTATTTACTGTCAAAAATGACCTCTTTAAGTCCAGCGTTATCAATAAGTTGAGATATTAATACGCGCATGTTCCTTCGTCCAACAGCATAGTCAATAAGCTTCGAAAAATCAATCCTATATAATGAAAATAGTGACCGCCATAACTCCCAAAAATCAACATCTGCCATTATTTTATATTTGTAATTAATGATATAAATATCCACTAACATCTTTTCAAGCCGCGGTTCATTCCCATCTCTTGGGGAACGACGAATAAAGGGACGTACAATAATCGGATCATTTGTAATATCAAATTCAGACGTACATAATTTCCTTTTAGATTCAGTTATGACATTACGATAAAATCTAGAAATAATCTCCACAACGGACTGAATGCCATCATATTCGACTTCAACAACTGTTATATTATGTGTTTGCTGATGATGATAATATGGTTGAAAATATAATGTATTCCAAATAATAAAATCTAAATTTGGAAATTCTTTTATAATGAGTTGCCGTATTTTTATGACACGACTAATTTTGGGATAAATAAATTCTCTCCCCTCAGACGTATAAAAACCACGACCAGCTGAAAAAACTATTTTTTCAGACTTAAACAGCTGAAGATATTTTATAGCCACACACCTCTTAATACCTATTGATTGAACGACATTATTCAGTGAAAAATATCGGTACTTTTTTATATATTCTCTTAATAATGTTTTATTATCCAATATCCACCTCTTCCCACACAATAAAAACTTCTTTTGATAATTCTACGATATCATACCAATTACTCCGCCAATTCCATATTCAACAATTTTCACATCGCAAAATTCCACGCTGAAAATGATACCCTATTTTTTGTCTATATTTATTAAAAAATCTGAAACATCGTCGTAAGTTCATTGTGCTACATCGTAAGCATCAACAATACAATCTCTCAATTTATCTGAACGGCATAAATACTTGTCAAACTCTCTTATATTATCTTGAGTAATATGAAGTTGCCCCTCTCCAACATTTCCTCGATGTTGGCCTTTTGAATAATAACCATTCTGCTCAAATTCTTTAGATGACAAAATCCAGTATTTAATAACATCTCGCCAGACAACAATTAAAACAAACACGTCGCAACATGCAGGTTTAGCTTGTTGAAAATTCATCCAAAAATTTTTATTAGAATCTGAAGCAAGTGCCTTGACATACAAAGCACCATGGTCATCAAGATCAACAGCCCTTGAAGCCTTAACCTCAATACGAATATTTTTCTTATCATATACCAGCAAAAAATCATATTGTCCGCTATAATCATTATCCAACTTCTTTGTTGGTTTTACTAAATCAGGTATAAGCTCTTTTAAATGCCCTTGAGCCCAAGTCTCACCAAAATATCTTGGAGCACTAATCTCAAAAATATAAAGATACATGTTTCTGGCAATATATTCATCACGAATTTGATAATAATCATCAATTAATATCTTATCCATCCCCAAAAGAACAGATATAATATATTCATATTCATTGAATGGATGAACAGACACCAAATCTTCAAGATGCACGCGAATTTGAGCCTGTTTTTCAATTGATAAAGATTCAATCAAATCGTTTAATTTTTTATGTAATTTATCCATAAGTCAATCTGCCGTTGAACCTATACTTCTCGCCACCAAATCCATCTCTTCTTTTGTTAATCCCCATTGAGACATGACGAAATAATCTATTTCTCGAAAAAGACGTTTGTATTCGGTTTCATTTCCACGCGCGTCCATTATGTTTTCGGTCAATTCACTTAAAACTCTTATTTCTTTTTCACTCCAATCAGGTAAAGGCAATTCTTCTATATGACTTCTGAGAACCTTGATTGAACTAAATTTTTTTTGAAAAATATATTGATATAATGATGAATTAAAAAGCCCAAGTATAAATTTTACAGGATATTTGTCCATGCTAGGAATAAGGATATTAGCGCTATTTAGCGTTAATATCTTTTTATCATCATAAGAAAAAACCAATTCTTTTGAAATAAAACGATAAATAAGTTTTTCTTTCGCCCTGTATTTCGCTATAGGCGCTGACTGCTGAAATTTTTCCGGCTCATACTTAATAAACTGTTTTGGAGTCTGGTAAACAAATTTTGACACTTCTTTACCTGTTAACACCGCTTCATACCCGGAAAGTTTTTCACCTGATAAATATTTATCATTATCGCCTGTAACAATACCAAGCGCCCATTCCGCGTAGCCCGCGAACGTATAATATTTTTTAGAAAATATTTTATCAAATACTAATTTATCTTCCGCGTTAATGTTTATTGAAAATTCATAATTACTGTTTTTCGCGAAATCCTTTTGCCGGGCTTTAAAGTCCCCTGAATTTTTGATATCAATTAGATTTTCCGATTGCAACTCTGACTTTTTGAGATCCAATCTAACCGCGGGAGTAAAAACATTTTTAAAAGCTCTATTCAAAGATACTATTTTCAATATCGTCGTATCGCTAAGTATACATTTTCTAATATCAGCGTGAATTTTCACGTTTAAAAATGATTCCGGCAGTATATATGAAAGAATCCCATCATCCTTCAAATACCTAATGCCTTTTTCAATAAAATAAGAAAATGATTCACCTGACTGAATGCCCGGAAATAATAAATTTAACTGTGATAATTCAGTATGTGAAAATTTCGCGCCCCATGGAGGATTTGTAATAACTAAATCGAAGAACTGTTCTTTAATTCGGACTTCACTCGAAAATAAATCATACGTATTATCTAAAAGCGTATTTTGACGGAAAATATTCGGCGCGATATCATCCCGCGTTTTACATTTAAGAAGTAAATTTATTCTCGCGATACGGACACTAATATCATCAATATCGAGCCCCCAAATATTCTCTAAGGCACCGCGCTCTCCGCCAAGCGCTATTAAACGGTCTAAACTAGTTAATAAAAATTGCCCTGTTCCGCATGAAGGATCCAATATTTTACAATTAAAAGATTTAATATAATCATCCGCGATTGTCTTAACAATTGTAGCGGGCGTATAATACGCGCCTGTTTTAGATTTATCGCCGACAAGAGATAATGTCTGATACACTACGCCTAAAAAATCTTGAACATTGGGAATATGACAATCTAATATCTTTGATTGAAAATCCGCGCCTGATTTAAAATATATTTTTCCCGCCCAATCTTTAATCTCACGCATAATTTGACGATGGCGAAAAACTTTTTTTTCATCATCAAAAATATCATCAAGTTTTTCAAATCCCGCGATAAGCCCTTCCCTCGAAAGATAATTTAACGCGAGAAAGAAAAGCCCCTCTTCCGCGCTTACGCCGTATTCAAAAATTAATTTTACGGCATTATCAACATCAATAGCTTTTTGAATATCAGATAAATATTCCACCGGTAAAAAAGTTTTAGAAGACTTATCTTTATTGGCGCGTTTTCTTAACCTCGCGACATTTCCATTCATTAAATTTTCTTTTAAAATAATAACATCTTTAACTAAAAAATTTATTTTCCCATCGGGGCTAATAGGGATAAGATAATTATGCCGTAGCCAATTTCTAGCTGTCGCGGATGAAATCCCCAGAAAATCAGCGGTTTGATTTATATCCATTACTTCATTTTTTTGAGTAAATACGCGGTTCATAAAAATCCTACAATTTCCGGAAAATTGTCATTACATTGCCGATAAATTGCCGTTATATTGCCGATAAACTATATGTCCTTGACCGGTTCGCGGTGTCCAATACTATGAGCCAGCCGTCATTAACCCACTTTTTCAAGAGTACTCGAACCATACGATTTGAAAGTCCTAATACCTGCGCGACATCTGAAGAAACAATTTTATCTTTTTTAGAAAACAACGAAAAAACTACTCGAGCTCTACGATCAAGTTGCCGCAATTCTTTCGGTTCTCTCGGCACAAATTTTTTAACACGTTTAACTGCCTCATCTTTAGCTTGAGTAAAAACTTTGGATAATAACGCCATAAAATATTTAATCCACGCTGTTAAATCAGCACTAGCCCTGCCTTCATAATAATTGTGATGTTTGTGGACAGCTAAAGAGCCATAATAACTATTCAAATCATGGGCATGGTGTTCTTCCATAGAAAAAAAACCATGCAATCCATATCCATCACGTTGTAAAACAAATGTCGCTAGAAGACGGGCTGTACGGCCGTTTCCATCATAATATGGATGGATTGTAGCAAACTGATAATGCGCTAAAGCCGCGATAATCGGGATAGGAATCCCATCCTTCTCCGCCTTACGAACCCATCGCACCATTTCCGCCATAAGCCTAGAAACATCTTTCGCCTCTGGAGGCAAATACACTATTCCGCCTGATTGCGAGTCACGAATAACATTTTGGCCATCACGATATGACGTAGGCTTAGCGCGCTTTCCCTTCTCAACTATTGAATGTAAACGTTTGATAATATCTTCAGTAAATTCAACTTTATTTTCAGCCCAATCTTCAACTTTAATTAACGCGTCCCAATAATTTTTGACTTCCTTTACATCACGCGCCCGGCCATGAAAACCCTTTTTCTTATTTTCTATAACTTGCTCAGCCTCTTTCAAAGTAAGACGGTTACCTTCAATGCGCGTGGAATAATGAGTAGACCGCACACGCGCTTTATAACGCAACTCCCTTTCTATTGCCGGTGACAATGGAATATTTTCAACAATAGCCCGAGCTGATTCAATTTCCATTAATGCTCGCGCAATTTTGGGGCTAATAGTATAAATTGGGTTCCATACATTTCGGTTTCTATTCATCGCGCCTCTGGATAATGTCATTCTCCATTTTATTTTTTTTGTTACTTAAATAGTCCCATTGACTATTATCAACAAAAGGCTGTATCGTGGAAACCCAATACGGTTCACTAGGCGTTCTAACAAGAACCCTATTTTTAATAATAAATGTTTTTCCGTTATGATATCTCCAAACCAATATCAAAAATTGAGCACGTCTATCCTTTGCCCCATTCATTATATTTGCAAAGAAAGAAATGTCCTCGTTAGGATAAATATAATCAGTGCCGCCTCTAAATATATTTAACTCGCTAGGTTTCTCAGCAAACTCTATTTGCGCGCCCAAAAGACTAAATTGACTTCCTGCAACCTTGCCATAATTTTTTAAAATAAGTTGATTAGCTGTATTATCAAACTGCGCGCTTATTTCAGCGACTACTGTCTTTTCATTTAATTGATAATTAGAGATTGCATACCAACTCGTTATACTACTCAAAACAGTTACAAGTAGCATCAAAAATTTTTCTGCTTTCTTTAATGTTACCAAAGCTTTAGTTTTTTGAAACATATCCAACACCTTTCCCCACTATGTCTTTCAAATTTAAACTTGAAACATTATTCATTAAATGCTATAAGATATTTGAATCTGAAGGCAGGCTAGACTTGCCGGTAGGATTCATAGGGTCTTGTTTTACAAGGCCCCTTTTTTTATATCTCTATCCCACGCATATTTCCTAAAGAATCCTGATATTCTAATTTTGCTTTTTGTTTTGTGCGCGTCCAGTATTCTTTATCAAGTTTATTATTTATCGCCATTACCTCTGGATTTTCACGCAAAAAGCTAGTCACTTCGCTAAGCCCAAACACTTTGCCTTTAACATAAAGCGCCTCTATTATTTTTTTAAATACTTCAAAATCTTCTTCGTAATCGAGAGTAAGGCGTGCCTCGTTTAAAATGTGTTCATGAGAAACCGGCGCGATTTCACCGACTTTACAAATACCTGTTTTTGTAAAAAAATAACCAAAGCCTGTGTCGTTTTTTTCTGTTTTATATTTCGCGTAAACTTTTTCCATCGCGATGCGCGTGAAACTTTTTGACGCTATCCCCAAGGGAAGCCCTTCGCATGTCACGATATCAAGCGATTTATCTTCTAATAATTTATCCATAGAAAGTTTCATGTATAATGAATCGCATAAAATGTCATCGCCGTCAACTTGTATAACATATTCAAAATCATATTTCGCTATCGCGTCATAAAAACGTTTTATTATGTCATCTGTGCTTCCTCTAAAAACACTCGCCCCATAAGACTCCACAACTTCAACTAAATCATCGTCACTTTTATCAAGGGTTGTACAGACAACTATATTCTTCTTTTCTAAATACGGCACATCCAGCACCCTGTCTAATAAATGATACACGCAAGGCCGTCCGCATATTTCTTTAAGCGCTTTTCTCGGAAGACGCTCAGACGCAAGACGTATAGGAATTATCGCTCCTATTTTATTTTGCATAAAAACTCCTAAAAAATTTTATTTAAAATATTGAATTGTTTTCTTTAGCGCTTCAACTTTTGGGCGCGCTTCGTCTAATGAACCGTAATTATTAACAAACTGCATTATCGAGGGCTGAACTTTTTCCGCGTTAGGGCATAGCCCTTTTTTATATTCGATATCCTTATAATAATGCGGGCATCTTTGTTTAAAAATGCCTGTAGCCATAAATGTTTCTTCATAAATAAGCGCCCATGCCGCGTAAATTCCGTCTCCGCCGAACTCCATATATTTTTTTCTGAAATCCTGCCATGAAATATCTTCCCTTACATATTTCACGGTGTAACACCAGTAAGTACTGTTACAACCCGCGGGGATTTTCTGGGCTATTAGATATTTACATCCTATTTCTTTTATAACTTCTTCATACATCTTCGCTATGCCTAATCTGAGGTCAATAAAAAATTTTATTCTTTCTGTCTGCGCGAGGCCTACTCCCGCGGCAACTTCAGGCATACGATAGTTATAGCCGAACGCGTCATGTCTTTTGTATGTCGGGTCCTGAAATATATCTTTATTAAGCCTGATTCTGCCGTCTTTAGACTTTAACGCGGCATACCCTAAACTGCCGAATTTCCTCATTTTTTCAGCTAAAACTTCATCATTAGTCACGACAATTCCACCGTCGCCGGTGGTAATGTGTTTTGAATTTTCTAAGCTATAACTTGTTATATGCGCTATCTCCGCGATTGGACGGCCTTTATATTGAGACATAAATGCCTGCGCCGCGTCATTTATGACGTATATACCGTGCTTCTCCGCTAGTTTCATAAAAGGGTCTAAATCACAACTTACCCCGTAAAGAGAAACAGGCATTATCGCTTTAGTTTTTTTTGTAATTTTTTTCGCGGTATCCGCGGGATCCATATTAAATGTGTCAGGATCAATATCAGCGAAAATAGGAACCGCGTTTTGCGCCAAAATAACATCAACATCGCTTATAACAGTGAGAGGTGGGATAATAACTTCATCTCCGGCGCCTACGCCGCACGCGTCAAGCGCGGCATGAAGCGTTGATGTTCCTGAATTAAATGTTATCGCGAATTTAGCGCCAATAGTTTTCGCGAACGCTTGTTCAAAACGGTTATTCATGCCTCCGCTAGTACCTGAACCAAACCCTGAATCCAAAACTTCACGCACGTAATTAAATTCTCTTTCTCCAAATCTCCATGTGTTTTTCATAATTGTCTCCTGAATTTAGTTGTTTTTGGCCCTCGCGCAAAATAAAAAAAATATTTTTTTTATTTTTTATAAAAATTTAATATATTTTAAAAATGGCTTTTTTAGATTACTGTAACTAAAAAAGCCATTTTGCGCGAGGGCCATTCCGAGGGCAACGCGAAACCGCGATTTACCCTAAAAACTCTTCTTTAAAACATCCAAAATAAATATGATCGTAATACGCGCCTTCAAACCTATCCTGTTTTCTAAAAACGCCTTCTTTTTGAAACCCGAGTTTTTCAAAAACTTTTATCATACCGGGATTTATAGCCATTACTCCGCTTGTAAGTTTTCTCATTCCAAAAATATTGAATAAATATAAACATACCGCGCGTATCGCGTCAGTGGCAATTCCCTTACCCCAAAATTTTTTATCACCTATAAGTATTCCGATATCCGCGGTTCTCGCGTGTAAATCAATTTTACTAACACGCGCTGTTCCTATAAATGTATCACTATTTTTATCATACACCGCTAAAAAAATATCTGTTTGAGAATTCATAACATTTTGACAATATTCTTTTACAGCGTCAAAACTTACAGGTTTAATATAATCAATACGGTTTATTGTCTTTATAACTTCATAATCCCTGAGCCATCCAAAATAATTAGGGTCATTCAAATGTTTTTCATCAAACGAAACCAAAAAACTCTTTTTACCTTCAAGTTTAAACATGTTTTCTCCTTGCTAAAATACGCGTGTTTGGCGCTAAACTTAATATTTCATGTAGAATTATGAATCCTTAAAATATTATAAAACTCCCATAGATTCCTGCTTGCGCAGGAATGACAGCGGGTTGACGCTATTTTTATTAGTTTCACTCTACTTTTAAAATGCGATACTAGTTGTGACACAGCCTCTTGACGCAGAAATGACAGAACTAGTGATTCCGCTTTCGCAGACTTCCAATCCACTTTTAAAACACGCATCTAGTTGTGCCGCTGACTCCTTCGCGGGAATAATAGATACTATCTACACCGCGCTCAATCCGCCGTCTACCATTAAAATTGTCCCTGTTATATAAGAAGCGGCTGGTGAAACTAAAAAAGATACAGGCCAAGCTACTTCTTCAGGTTTTGCCATTCTTCCTAAAAGAACGCGAGCATTATATTTTTTAGTAAACGCCTCAGACTGATTATTCGCTACTCCACCGGGCGCGACAGCGTTTACCCTTATACCACTCTTCCCAAAATAACTAGCTAAATATTTAGTATACGCTATAATTCCGCCTTTAACCGCGGAATATGGCGCTGGCGTCGTCATATCAAGCCCCTCGTAAACAGAAAAATCAGGAGCCACAATACCGTATATAGATGCCACATTAATTATACATCCCTTTCCGCGCTTTACCATAAGTAGCGCTATTTCATTCGCTGAAATACAATAAGAATTAAGCTGTAAATCAATGTTTTCCCGCCAGCTTTGAACCTTTATATCTTCCAGTTTAACGCCCCAATCTTTAGTGCGTGGATAAGCGTTATTTATCCATCCTGTTATTCCGCCGTATTTTTCATCAAGTATCTTTATGTTTTCCCTTACAGCTTCAAGCGCTGTAACATCCAGATGTTCATAACTTACATCATATTTACGCGCCAGAAAATCACTCAAGACTCGCGCGCCTTTTTCCGAATCAACATCAAGCATAATAACTTTAGCGCCATTTTTTGACAGAGCCTCCACTATGGCTTTACCAATAAGACCGAGCGCTCCTGTTACAGCAATAGTTTCACCTTTTAAAGAAAACATACTTTAACCGCCCTTTTCATTCTACTCTATTATTTTAACCGCTCTATACGCTTCAGCGTATTTACAACCTGCTTCAGAGCCTCTTAAAATAGCTAAAGACCTGACGCTTTCTTCGCTACGCGGGAACGGATGTTCCGCTATTTCACCTTTATACTGCTTTAGAATTTCTATTTTTTTATCAAAATGCTCTGAAATATCAACATAATAATTGGGGCTAAAACTTTGGCCTGTCTCGCTTGAAAAATTAGTTTCAGAAAGTATTTCCATCATGAATATTTTTTTTATATGCGCGCGCCTAAAGATTTTCGACGCGGAAAACGCGGATTCAAAAACAATTTTGTGGTCTGAATGCGCGTCATTATGAAACGGAATAAAAATAGTATCCGGTTTAATTTCCTCCAAACATTCTCCAATCATTTCCACAAGAAACCCGCGCGGCAACTGGTCAAGCCCGGCCGGTTTAAGGCTAAAATTCACAAACCCGTCAAAATCTAAAATCGCTCTAACGATACTTATCTCTTTTTGCCTCGCGTCTACTTTATCTTTTAGGAAACCAAACTTTTCGTCCATATCAGTTATATTAAGCCAAAACACTTCCGCGCCCATGGCTTTATGTTTTAAAATAGTTCCGCCGGCGCCAAGCGTCTCATCATCAGGATGGGGTGAAATAATAAGAGTTCTCATTTATAAAATTTCTCCTTCTTCAAATTTTATTTCTTTTGGTTCATATTCTAAAACATGAATAGCGTTTTCTCCGCATTTCACAACAAAACCTCCGTCAGGATAACACTTTAAAACCCTGCCGTATTCAATATTGCGCCACGCGTCATTTTTTATTTCCCGCGCGCGCCATATTTTAATACGAGTTTCTTTATAAATAAAATCCGCGCCGACATAAGGTTTCGTAAGAGCGCGAATTAAATTATAGATAGAATACGACGACATGCGCCAGTCTATCTCACTGTCTTTATTTCTTCTTTTACGCCATACATTAGATTTAGAATTGTCCTGTTTTATTTTTTTTGGAGAAAATATTGAAAGTGCCGGCAAAAATTCTTCAATCTGGCTAAGCGCGGACAAGGTAAGCTTTTCGTATAAACTCCGCGCCGTATCTTCATAACTTATCGCTATTTCTCTCTGCGATAAAATATCTCCGGTATCAGCTCCTTCATCCATAAAAAAAAATGTTGAACCTGTTTTTTCTAAACCAAGCGCGAGTGCCCATACAATAGGATGCCTGCCTCTATTTTGGGGAAGTAACGACGGATGATATCCAATAACTCCATATTGCGGGATATTGATTATTTCCTTATCCAAAAGTTTTGACCAGCCGATACAAAAAATATAATCCGGATTTTTATCTCTCAAATTTCTTTTAAACATCTCGCTATCCATATCATCCGCGTAAATAAAATCTATTTTTCCATCCCGCGCGATAGGCGCTAAATCTACGAAATCTGAATTAAATCCTGACTCGCGTAATCCCACAACCAAATTTATGCCGACTTTAAGCTGGATAAGTTTTTCAAGCGTCCGCGCTGAAAACTCTACTGACCCGATAAAAATACCAGTCATAAATTAAAAATCTCCCATTTGAATAATCTCGTCGTAAGCGATATCTCTTTGAGCTTTTTTGCCTATAATAAAATCTATCGCGCTCGGATTAAGCCCGTCTGCCGGCCTTTTAAAATCAAGCGCTACTAAAGTAAAAATCTCGCCTTTTTTAATATCCTTAGCGGCAACAATACTTCTTCTAAAAGCCCTTAAACGATCCTTACTTTCCCGAGTTTCAATACGTGAAGAACCCAGCGCTTTATTTATCCGTTTAGATTCTTTAACTATTACAGCCATATCATTAGGATCCGCTGAAACTTTATGATCCCAGCCAAACATATTTTTATCAAGCGTGAAATGTTTCTCAATAATCGAAACGCCTTTTGTTACTGCCGCGAGCGGTATTGATGTTCCTAGCGTGTGATCTGAAAAACCTATAGGATAGGGATATATGGAACGTAGCGTATCAATATTATTTAAATTTACTTCTTCATCTTTCGGCGGATAAATAGAAACACAATGGAGAATAACTATTTTATTATTGCCGGCGCTTTCAATAGCCCGCACTGCCTCATCAATTTCGCTTAAAGAGCTAAGGCCCGTGGCAATAACTATCGGAATCCCAAAAGAAGCCGCGTATTTCAAAAATGGATAATTGTTTAAATCCATTGACGCGATTTTAATAAAAGGCACATTCATCTTTTCAACAAGAAAATCCACTTCTTTTTTGGAAAACGGGGTTGAAACACAGGTAATACCTGCTTTTTCCGCAAAGCCTTTCATCTCTAAAAGTTCTTCTTCGCTTATTGAAAACTCACTAACTATTTGCTCGAGAGTGTAATCTTTTCTGTTTCTATAATCATCAGCTAAAAAATAATTTTCATTGTAAACTTTTTTTGAAAATATAGAATCCTTTGACCATGATTGAAACTTTACAGCATCCGCTCCGGCTTCTTTGGCTTTGACAATAAGTTCTTTCGCGAGTTTCATATCCCCATTATGATTTGACCCGAGTTCCGCGATTATGTAAGGTTCACAAAAATTATAAACTTCTTTACTGTTAGTCAACTGTACCCGTTTCATAAATTTAACTCCTCAGGCAATTTTATTTCTTCCCACCAGAACGGATGAAAAATACTGATATTTTTTACACTCTCAAAATATTTTTTTTTATAAGAACCATCTTTCATTTTTTCAGAGAACGCTAAAAATCGGTCAAACAAAATATGCCATTTTAAATCATACGCGGAAAGCGCCGCGTAATTTGACAATTTAGCTTCTATTCCGCGTTCTATTTTTTTCTCTGTAATAACGCCGTTTAGCCCAGTAGTGTTCCCTTCATAAATTCTGTAGAAACTAGTAGTCTCATCCGTAAAAACCGCATTAACTCCGGACTTTATCAAATAGCTGTACAAATACCAGTCAACCGCTGTTAAGTTTTTATTAAACTCCGGCAATTCTTTAAGGCATGAAGTTCTTATAGCTGTATTAGTAAAACCGCATATATTTTTATTCATTACAAAACTTAAATCTATCGGCGTCATATCCTTTATTCTTCTGGATAAATAAGCTGGCTCGATATCGCCGTGTTCAAACATTACTGTGAGGTCATTGATTACAATATCAAAATTTTTAAGAAATTCTGAAGTTTTTTCAACTCTATTTTCGCTGTAAAAATCATCCATATCCGCGAAAATAATATTTTCATATCCGGCTGACTTTAACATTTTTAAGCCGTTAAATCTTATTTCAGCGGGAGTTCCGGATACGGAAACTTCTATAATATTTAAATCATATTTCGATTTATACGCTTCTATATTTTTAAACCCGTCATTCAAAAGAATCACATCAAAATCTTTTTTAGTTTGAGAATTAAAAGAATCCAGCGCGTCATGAAGATATTTTTCCAATAACGGAAAAATCACACCCATGATAGCTATATTATTTTTCTTATTCATACCTATAATCGTTTCACTTTGCAGGAACACCTTTAACCAGAACTCCTTCTTTTATATCGCGTATAACCACGCTACCCGCGCCGACACACGCATTCCATCCTATTTTTATTCCATGAATCAAAATAGATCCGGCTCCGACAAACGTACCGTCTCCGACTTCACACGCGCCTGATAAAACCGACCCCGGGCACACATGAATATGTTTCCCGACTTTACAATCATGTTCGATAATCGCGCCTGTGTTAATAATCGTATTATTCCCTATAAATGCGTCCGCCTGTATAATAACACCCGCCATTATTTGCGCGCCTTCCATTATTTTTGCGGACAAAGAAACAATGGCTCTCGGATGAACTAATGCCGGCACGTTAAAACCGTATTCTTTAACTCTTTCATAAAGCTGAATTCTTTTAGTATTATCACGCACACTTCCTATTCCTATGCACGCTTTTTTTATTCCTTTATTATAAATTTCTCTAAGGATAGTATCATCGCCTAATATAGGTACATTGCAAAAAGACGCGCTTGTTTCTTTTGGGGCAAGAATACCGTAAATATCATACTCTCCTACTTCTTTAATCAACTCTACTAAAACCTTCGCATGCCCGCCGGCACCGAGTATAATAATTTTTTCTTTTGTTTTTTTCATAAAGCCTATTCCAAATTCATAACATTCTCAGCTTAACCGCGAAAAATTTTAGTTGCAATTAGTTGCAATTAATATCACAAAAATAGTAATCACCAAGCGGATGGTAATTGCAAGCTTGATTATTAACGTTGTGATGTCTCAAGAAGCTATATCTGTTATAACCATTCCAAAAATATCATAAAACCCTTATGGATTCCCGCTTTCGCGGGAATGACAGAATGAGGTTTTCTAAAGGACTATAGAAAAGTTTATTACCAATCGCTTAGTAATTATCACAACTATATTGTTGCCCCGCATTAAATTTGATTACAATGTTTATTTTCGAACTTAATTACTCATCATCCCATAAAATTTATTTTACAGAAAAATACTCCGCGATTTTTTCCACGATATAATTTATTTCATCTTCTTTCAACGTCACACTACAAGGAATGTTTATAGCTGTCTCATACAATACCGACGCGGATTCTATTTTATACGTTTCACATTCTTTATACATTGGGAGCGTATGCATAAGTTGCCATACAGGTCTTACCTGTATATTCGCATTAAGGAGAAAATCCATCAATGGTTTTTTATGAGATACCGCAGATTTAATCGTATAAAACCAAAAATTACTTTTCACATCTTTAGTTTCCCAAACAAATTCTATTTTATCCCTTGTCACCGGATTATCTTTTAAAAGCCGGCGGTATAATTCCGCGTTTTTTCTTTTTATCGTTATAAATTCTTCCAGTTTTTCCATTTGCGCGACACCCATCGCAGACTGAATATTAGTCAGACGATAATTATAACCTATTTCATCATGAGCGTATTCAAACGGGTTTAGTTTAGCTTGAGTGCTTAAATGGCGGACTTTATCAGCAATATATTTATCATTAGTAACAACCATCCCGCCTCCGCCTGTTGTAATTATCTTATTGCCGTTAAAGGAAAGACATCCTGAAACTCCAAAAGCGCCTGTTTTAAGGCCTTTGTAACTAGACCCTAAACTTTCTGTGGCATCTTCAATTAATTCTATTTTATTTTCAGCGCATATATCTAATAATTCATCCATCTCCGCGGGATGTCCAAAAATATGGACAGGGATAAAAGCTTTTATACGCCTTGCTGTTTTTTTATTATAAAGAAAACCGTCTTGACGGCGCAAACACTCATTTTTTAAAAAATCACAAGTTTTCCCCGCGTCCACGCAAAATGTATCTTTATCCGCGTCCATAAAAACAGGATACGCGTTAACATATTTTACCGCGTTTACAGGCGCTATAAAGGTAAGCGCGGGAACAATAACTTCATCGCCCGACAAAACTCCGCTAGCTAATAAGGCTAAATGTAACGCGCTCGTTCCATTAACCACAGCCACCGCGTAACGAGTTCCCAAATAAGACTTAACTATTTCTTCAAATTTATCAACATATTTACCGCTGGAAGAAACCCATCCTGTATCAAGGCACTCTTTAATATATTTCCATTCATTGCCGCTTACTGACGGCTCAGAAAGAGGAATTAATTTTTCTATTTTTTTAGACATTGTAGATATCATGTTTATATCTCTCTAAATTTTTCTTATCTCTAAACCATTTAATTGTTTCTTTTAAACCATCTTCCAAAGAAAATTTCGGCCGCCACGGCGTCAATGTTTTTATAACAGTATTATTAGCGATAAGCCTTTCAACCTCGCTTTTTTCAGCGCGCTTACGCGCGTCTTCTGAAATTACCTTCACATCCGCGCCTATAAACCGTTTAATAAGCTGAAACAAATCCCCCATGGATATTTCCGTACCGGAGCCGATATTAATAGCACGCCCGCAAACAGAGTCGCACTCAGCAAGACTGACAAATCCCGAACACGTATCTAAAACATAATTCAAATCTCTTGTGGGAGAAAGAGCGCCAAGTTTTATTTCTTTAGCACCGCTTAAAATCTGCGTTATTATTGTGGGGATAATAGCCCTAGCAGATTGCCGTGGACCGTATGTGTTAAAAGGCCTTGCGATTACTATAGGTAAATCAAACGATCTATAAAAACTATCAGCTAAAGCATCAGCGCCAATTTTTGTGGCGGAATAAGGCGATTGCCCTTTTAAGGGATGTTTCTCATCTATCGGCACATATTCACTAGTGCCGTAAACTTCTGATGTGGAAGTTACAATTATTTTCGACACTTTCAAATCGCGCGCTGATTGAAGGATATTAAGCGTGCCTTTCACATTAGTATCAATATAAGAATCCGGCGAATGATAAGAAAATGGGATTCCTATTAACGCGGCTAAATGAAAAACAATATCCGCGCCTTTAACCGCGGAACGAACACCATTTGGATCTCGAATATCGCCTGAAAAAATTTCTATATTTTTTAACTTCTCCGACGCAAAAGTATCAAGCCATCCCCATGAATTAAATGAATTGTAATACACAAACGCCTTTACCGCGCATCCCGCGGCAAGCAAACACTCAACAAGATGACTCCCTATAAAACCATCAGCGCCTGTAATCAAAACTTTTTTATTTGATATGTTCATATGTTTTCCTTGAATAGAGTTCTTGCAAAACACATAAAAAAGAGATAAAAATCTTTCTGTGTCCTTTAAAAAATTTCATTCTGTCATTCCCGCTTTCTCATTCTGTCATTCCCGCGAAAGCGGGAATCCATACAGGTTTTATAATATTTTAAAAATATTTATAATTTTGAGTTGTTAAATCCAGTTACGCAAAAACTCTAATATTATACATGACAAATAGCTATCATCACGTAACGCCCCGCTACACGAAATCGCGGGTAGCACGCACCGCGGCTTTTTGCAGGCGCCATAATTCAAGCTTAAACCGAAAAACTGCATTTGTCCATAGCGAATAATGCGAATCTCTCTGGCTAAAAGGCTTAAAAAAACGCGTAAAAAAATAAAAAAATTTTATTTTTTTTATTGCGCGCGAGAACCCATCCTTTGTCTTTCCACAACAAATACATATAAACAAACTTATATTCTTCCTTTAGCGCGCAATTCGCTTTCTATCCATTTATATGTTCTCTTTATACCTTCTTCAAGCGATACCACGGGTTCCCATTTTAAAACTTCTCTAAGACGTGTATTATCACTATTTCTACCACGAACTCCCTGCGGTTTACTTAAATCATACTCTTTAACTATTTTTTTACCCGCGGATTTACAGGCGATATCAACCAATTCATCCACACTAATAAGCCTATCCTGCCCTAAATTAAGCGGTTTAAAATAATCAGAACGCATGAGACTATAAATACCTTCCACGCAATCATCAATGTAACAATAAGACCTAGTTTGTTTACCGTCGCCCCAAACTTCTATTTTTTCTCCGTCTTTAGCTAACGCGACTTTTCTACATATCGCGGCAGGAGACTTTTCCCTTCCGCCTTCATACGCGCCAAGCGGCCCGAAAATATTATGAAACCTTACGATATGTGTTTTTAAACGATAATCCTCATTATAATATTGCGACGCTAATTCCGAAAAAAGTTTTTCCCATCCATATCCCGGCTCACTATCCGCGGGATAAGCGTCTTCTTCTTTAAGCATTTTAACCTTAGCATCTTGCTGTAAATACTGCGGATAAACACACGCGGAACTTGTGTATAAATAATTCTGAATATTATTGACACGCGCGGCCTCTAACATATGAAGATTTATTAACGCGTTATTTCGTAATACAAGCGCGTGAGAACTAGAAATATATCCAATCCCGCCCATATCCGCGGCAAGCTGATAAACCTCTTGAACACCGCGGCACGCCTTTATGCAATTATCAAATTCCCGTAAATCTAAAAGCACGAACTCATCCGCGCTTGTTTTCTCGTACTGCGGTTCTTTTATATCCACACCGCGAACCCAATATCCCTTATTTTTTAAATATTTTACAAGATGGTGCCCGATAAACCCCCCGGCACCTGTAACAAGAACTTTAATTTTACTATTCATTTCTATACCCCTTTCAAAATATAAATAATAAATTCTTCCCAATAAAAATTACATTTTATTTCATATTACATAAAAATATCCAGCATATTTCTTACATTAAAAAATTTTTATCCCAAAAACTAGAATTCCCCTTGAATAAAGAAGGCTAAGATGTTCGCAATAAAAGGCGCCTAGTTCAAGTTGCGAATGCAAAAAATACTAGTTTATAATAAATATTTTTTACCATTTATTTTAAAATTGTTATAAATTTTTGATAATACAAGGCTTGCGAGCAAAAATGACGAAAGCATATTCTTTGCAATACGCTGAGGATATTTTTTCGAGCTTAACTGAGTAGTATCAGAAATTTAGAGACATTTTACCGAAGGCCTATTGCAAAATCTAGGTTTATGCGACAGGCTGTTAGGTCCCACAAATACAATTCGCCATGACAAATAATGCTACGATGTTCGAGATACATTTTTTTGGTTAAGCCGCGATTAATGCCTGTCTCGCTTGGATATTATATTGTTCAATAATATCCTCAGAAACTTTCAAACTAGAAGGTAAAACCATAACAATATAACGGATAGTTTTTAAAATGTCTTGTGCCGCGCCATTAAGCAAAAGTTCTGTGTCGAAAATATTTTCATACTGATCTTTCACAAATTTCAGTATAGGAACATAAACTGAATTTATTTCATCTTCTTTAACGTCTAACGGAATACTCGCTGTCGCTAAAACTATATTTAACATGCCTACCATTTTAAGTAAATACCCTTCTAAGCTACCGGTATTGCCTACTCCTTGAATTGTCAAATTTATCTCTCCATACCCGAACTCACGCCCGTTCTCCCGAGTCTCAACAGCTATTAAAAAATTCCTACCGCCCTTATTAGATGAAAATGGCATAGCCTTAATACACGCGCCTGTTTTCTCATTAAACATACGGCTGTATTCTTTTATTATTTCTATCTGCCCCTCGTTTAATCTGGATTCATCATATCTTATCGTGTATTCCAATATTTTTTTAGACAGCACAGGATACAGCAAATCAAACCTCAAAAGGCGCTCAAAATTAATATCATTGCTAACACTAGTATCTATTTTATTTATTGCCTGTTTTCCTTTTTTTGAAACGACAATCAGGGTTGCCGCTTGTTTAAAAATTTTTTTCCATAAAACGCGGCCGTCATTATCTCTAATTTGTCTTAAAATAAATTCATATACTTCTTCATTTCTTCGAGCTGTGTCCCATAATAAAATATCAGCAATACTAGCCACATGTTCTTTATAAGCCAAAACAACACTTTCGCATGTGTTTGCAATCAAAACCGCTTTTTTATTTTCACTCAGAAGGGTTATTGCTTTTGAAATAATTTTTAACGATTTAGAAACTATTAAATTTAATTCTCTTAAGCTATATCCGGCCTCGAGACTCGGCGCTATTTCATTTTTCTTTAAATATATTCCCCTTAAAGACGCGACTCCTGACATAATAATTAAATCATATTTTTGAAAATCAGAAATATTATTGGCATCACCCTTATAAATTTTTACATTATTTTTTACTAAAATATCTCGGACAGAATTTTTATACGACGGCTCGACGTCAATTCCGGTAAGCGCGCACCCGGCTTCTTTTGCCACACTGTATAACGCCGCTAAAAAAACACAATCTCCCGCGCCTATTTCTAAAATGCTTTTAATATTATTTTCCTTTAAAGCCTTTGCCAGCGCGCAGTGAATATCCTGAGTCCCGTCAAAAAACCTCGCCCCAAGATTTGAAAAAATCCGCGCCAAAATTTCTTTATAACCGTCATGCGCCGCGTTTACGTTTAAAAGTTTATTCGATTCAAGAAACTTCCCGGAAGCTATATACATTTTTTCAAATTCTACGGCGCGGCGTGTCTCTAAAAAATCCATATTTGTCTCATTTTTAATATGACCTTTTTCTTTGCCGCGAATTTTATTTATTTTTAAAACAAGTTCTCCATTTTCTTTTATTACAGCTAAATCATACTTTTCTATATCCGAAAAATTAATATCTTCTTCAATAATCTCAACATTATTATTTTCCAATAAATAGTCAACGCCATTGCTATCCATGACATCACTATCTTCATTACTAACACACATAATTTTACCGCCGGCCTTTTTTAACGCGCCAGCGATACTGCATAAAAAATAAACATCTTCTCCTTCCATTTGAAAAATACTTTTTATGTTATTTTTTTTGAAGGCCTCGACTAAAGACATTTCCAATTCATAAACTTGGGTAAAATCCTGCATATTTAAATGATAAAAAAGTTCCGCTAAAATTTTCTTGTATTCAATGGGAATATCAATACTATTAGATTTTTGCTGAATATAAATAAACTTTTCGGCAAGCTGATACATCGCCCGCATTTTTTCAGGTTCAAAATTATTCTCCTTCAAATTTTCTTCCAGCGCGCCGCTACTTTTTTCTTTTAGCGGACTTAATTCTTTTTTTCGCGCAAAAAGAATTGCTTCATTCAAAGTTTTATGAGAACTAAATATATTTAAAAAATCAGGGTATTTTTGCTTTATAGTTTCTATAATTTTTTCATATGTTTCATTCGGCATTTTGGAAATCAACTTTTCACGCTTAAAAAGAAAAACGCGTAACGCGTTCACCAAAATACCGTCAATATAATTGTTATCATCCGAACGAACGTTTAACTCTTTATTCAAAGATATTTTTTCCCGCGCGATTTTCTTAATTTTTTTCACAATATCTTTTTCCGCTAATTTTAAAAAAAATTTTATATCCTCTCTCCAAACACCCCGGAGAAGCCGTACTTTATCATCAAAAAGTTCCGAAGAAACTAAATGCGTAGCTTGTCCTGAAAAAAGCCGCACACAATCGGTATTACTTTTTTTTAAAAAATATTTTTCTTCATCCGTAAGAGCGAATCTAATGATATTACCTTGTTTTAAAAAAGTTGTGATTATATCTACTTTAACAGGCGGGTTATGTGATGCTGGAAAAATTCCTAGGCTGTAAGAACAAATTTCAAACAAAAAAATAAAAATAATAAATAATGAAATGCTTTTTTTAAAGTTAAAATTAAAAAACATATAACTCAAACCTTATATTATCCTCCCTTATCAAATATTTTAAAAATTATACACTATTTAACTTTAAAAATCAAATAAATTTTAAATTTGCATTAGTATTTTTAAAAGCTATAATTTGTCATAAATAAATGTAATTACTAAGCGGATGATAATGAGTTCATCGTGTAAGAAGTAATATTTTTTTATTGCAAAATATTTTTAAAAAAAATCTTGAGATATAAATTATTTGGGTCGCCTAGTTCAAGCTACTAATGCAAAAAATATTAGTTTATAATAAATATTTTTTACCCTTTATTCTAAAATTGTTATAAACTTTTGATACTCAAAAATTAAAAGGAGCTCTATGCGTATCAAAAACAAATAGAACGAATATTATCTATTATACGCGCTACGCGACTATCTTTTATCCTTCGCCTTAAAAAAGATTTATGCTATAATCCCGCCATGACAAAATCAGGATTCGTATCAATAATAGGTCAACCGAACGTAGGCAAATCAACACTTTTAAACAGCCTTGTTCATGAAAAAATAGCTATAATAAGTCATAAGCCTGAAACAACAAGGGATAGCATAAAAGGCATCCTTACAAAAGAAAACTGTCAAATTGTATTCATTGATACGCCGGGAATACACAAACCGCATGACCTTTTGGGAAAACTCATGGTTAATCAGGCATCCGCATCTATCCTTGACGGCGATGTTGTTCTTTTTCTAACTGAAAAAAAAATAGCGCTTAATAAAGATGACTTGCAGATAATTGCCAAACTTCCTAACCCTAAAAACAATCAAAAAATTTTTCTTATCATAAATAAAGTCGATAAAATAAAAGATAAAACATTACTCTTACCTTTATTGGCTAAAGCCGCTGAAATATACCCCTTTGACGAGATAATACCATTATGCGCGCTTAATAAAAATGATGTGGAAAAATTAACTCTTATTTTAGAAAAACATATGCCTGAAAATCCCTTCTTTTATCCTGAAGATTACATAACTGATAAAGATAACCGTTTTATGATTCAAGAAATAATACGGGAAAAAATTTTAGGAGCGACACACGAAGAAATACCTCATTCCACGGCGGTTTTTATAGAGGAAATGTCTGAGGACAAAGAAAAAAATCTTATAGATATACACGCTGTTATTTATGTTGAACGGCTGTCGCAAAAATCAATAGTAATTGGGAAATATGGATTAAAACTGAAAGAAATAGGCCAATTAGCGCGTATTGATATAGAAAAATTATTATCCCGCCGCGTCTACTTAAATCTGTGGGTCAAGGTATATGAAAAGTGGAAAAAAGATCCCCGCGCATTACAAGAAATGGGATATACCGAATAACCTCCTTCTCCTACACCAGCCCAAGAAATACGTATTCACTAAGCGCTTGATAATTGTCCCAGTCATTCTCGTTTTCCATTCTGTCATTCCTGCGCAAGCAGGAATCCATACAGGTGGGATAAGATTTCAGAAAAATAATTTTTTAAAATCTAAAATAGAGATTAGATTTCTAATCGAGACTTCCATGGATTTCGGATATTTGCCTACGGCAAATTCCGAAATGACAGTTTGTTAGCTGTGAGACACTCATGGATTCACGCTTTGCGAAGAAATGGTAAGATGGGGGCAAAAGGACACATAAAAGTTTATTACTAACCGCTTAGTGATTACAGAAATACAAACAATAACACTAAACCCGCCTAGTTCAAATTAAGAATGCAAAAAATATTAATTTATAATAAATATTTCGCACCTTTTATTTTAACCGAAAAACTGTAGTTCCCAGTGACAAATAACGCGAATCTCTTCAGCTAAAAATCTTAAAAAATGATAGAATATAATTTTATAACGATTCCAATACCGCGGCTTCCGCCTGAATATATTCTTTTATCTCACCATAATTTATTCGCTGAATTTTCATAAAAATATTTCCTTTAATCAACGCGTCCAACAATTTTTTTGTGTCATAAGAATTAAACGAGCTAGGAGATTCTACTAATTGTAAAAATAAACTCTGTATCTCTTTCCCCATTACACTGCCCAATTCACCGTTTCTTTCACTCTCGGACATTCGTGAAAAATCCGCTATTCCTATACCTAAACTAGAAAGAGCTACTATTGAAAACTTATTATTCATATTTTCGGTTAAAAAATTTCCCGGCACCATTGCCGCCATTTTGCTGACAGTTTCTCGCTCTCTTGCTACTTCTCCTGCTAAAGTTTTATATTTTTCCATACGCTCATTAAATTCGCGCGAAATCCTGCCGTCAATATCCACTTCACTATTAGCAAAAACAAGTATTCTCGCGTTATCATTTTCTTTAAAATTTTTTCGGGATGTAACGTCTTCAATTTTTTTATTCATTTCATGAACTGATAAAAAATATATTTTAAGATTCGCGCCGTATTCTCTGCTTATATACCTAGCGGTTTTATTGTTTACCTTCACATATTCCGCGCCGTTAAACAACTCGTCATTTGTATCAGCCTCTACAAAAATATATGTAGGCGCATTATTAGGCCTTACAAGAGACAACACATCCCTGCACGATTTTGCCACATCCGATACTTTATCTTTTGACATCTCAATCAATCGACTATTAACTAATTCAGGAAAAACACTGCGTAATACATTATCAGTAAAAAATTTATTAAAAGCATTACGTGTTTCTTTATCTTGACCAGCGAAACTTTTTACAGCGAAATCAATATCTCTTTTATTTTGTTCTGATTGAAATTCAGGTGTAATACCATTTTCACCTGTAAGCGCCTTTGAAATAAACCGGGATAATCCAATTTTAATGATAATATTCCGCGCGTTTTTCTCATTATCCCCTTTAAATCTATCAATCAATATTTTATTTATTCCTATAAATCCATGAGACGCACGGTCCACAAAAAGGCTATAAGATTCATCAACAAGGCCTATAACCAAATTTTTAGGGATATTATCAATATTTCCCCGCGCGTCTTTTATTGCTTGCTCCATCAAATCTTTTATTGTATCGGGCGCTATTTCAAGTTCCGAAGAAAGGTATAAATTTACACTTCGCCCAAAAATATCCATGCTAACTTCCCTAATCCCTATATCTTTCGCGATTTTCACAAAACCTTCATTATCCTTTATATTGAATATAATTTCGTTCCCGAATTCCGCGTCTTCTTTATTCGCCTTATAATCATTTTTATTAAGTTCCATCGCATTAGCTAAAGACACTCTTAGATACAATTCATTATTAATCTCTTTTAAATTCACAATTTTATTAAAGTCTTCTTCTGTAATACCCGCGAAATCCCTTCTTGAAGAAAGGTCAAGACCCGGCTTCTTCGTTGCGCTAGGCATATTTTTTATTCTTTCATCTTCTTTTAAAATTTCTTCTTTAACCTGCGCTGGAGTTAAATACCGGCCTTCAGCATCTTTTAAATTATAATTTTTTATAAGCGCCTCTAAATTTAAAAATGGATTATTTATCTCATACCCATAAAAACCCCGCAGTAAATCAGTATTAGATTCCAACATTTCTAAAAAAAATTTTATTCCTTTGGCTAAATAAACTACCTTCTGACTCGATGGTATCTCTTCTTTTTCACTGCCTGCCTGTACGTCATTCATAACCTCAAAAGATATTTGTTTTTTACCATCAATAATGCTTATTTTACCATTACAAATTACGCCTGTTTTGCCATTCTCAGGCGTAAATTCTTTCATAAATAATCCTGAACCATGATCGTCCATTTTGCTCTCCGCTAGAATAAATCTAGGCATAAACCTCCACATTTTTAATCTCAAAGAATCAAAACCTATTACAAAATTCAAAGAATCATTTTCTTTTAAATTATTTATTTTATATTCATTTATATTTCTTTCATCTCTTGTGATATTTTCCGGTGTCGCGGGCCGAGGCTTCTTACCTTTCTTCTTTTCTATTTTTTCCCTCTCAGTTGACGTGCGATACTCATAATCATATATTTCATTGTCTTTATATCTCGATGTTTCTCCAACATTCGAATTCATAAAAATATACAATTCATTAATCTCCGCGGCCTTTACGACCAGTTCCAACTTCATAATCTCTTTTAATTGCTCTATCTCATTTGTCTCATTAATCTTTGACACAATACCTTTTTCCCTCATTATTTTCGATATCGAGTTTCCGTAAAGAACAAACTTCGAGTGATACTCTTTATTGTATTTTTCAATAGCTTTAGAAATATTATCATGCACATCTGAAATAATTTTAGATCCCTTAAAAATATTTAAAAAATCAGAATTTCTCTCTAACATTTGCTTAAAATCTTTACCTGCCTTTAAAAGAGCAAAATATGATTCCACCGGTAAATATCCCGCGGAATTAAATTTTTCAGCCGGTTTAAAAATAATTACCGTTTCATTCCCGATTCTTTTTATAAACCCTTCGGCTAAATGAGAAATTCCATCTGTTTCATCACCTTCGGCATGCAATGAAGAAAAATCACGGCTACTCTCTCCCGCGTTAAAATAAGGCACGGCCGTATCACCAACTCTAAAATCGCCAATCGTGAATTTTAATACATCTCCATCTTGCAATTGCTCCATACGATTTTCTAATTCTTTTATACCTGACAAAATAATCCCTTCTTTAACCTCCTTAAGAGTAAATTCTTTTTTTATAATATCTTTTTGTTTTTTAGCATACTCTTCCGCTACTTTTTCGATAACACTTATCATGCTGTCATAAGAATTTATTTTGGATAAATCATCCTGAGATATTTTTGAAAAAATAATCGGCTCTCTACCTTTAGCTATTTCGCCAGTTTTCCCGTCTATACTATAAAAAACATTCATTCGCGCGCCGATAAGCCTAGTATAAATATCTTCTTTTTGAAGTTCCGTGTAATCTTTTTTAGTAAACTCTTCCCAATTTATTTCTTGATATCCTTTAACAAGTCCTGCTTTTCCCAGCACATTTCCCTTACTATCCAAATAGCCGAGTTTCACTAAATCTCCCCATAATCCATCATAATCCGCGCAAGACTCCCTCGAAATAGTAATAGATTCATTCGCTTTAACAAGATATCCATTTTTATTCACAAGAATATCCGTGGCCACTACTGCCGGTTTTTTTAATTTTCTCGCGACATTAGCGGCGTGACTAGTTGTGCCTCCTGAAAGAAAAATCACACCGCTAGCTAACTCAATGGCAGACATATCGCCTTTTTCAGTTTCCTCCATTACCAAAATAAACGGCCTTGGATTATCCGCCGTATCATTCATTTTTTCCCTGCTTCTTAACTCTCTAAGAGCGTTAGAGGACATCACTAATTCTCCGCTTACAGCGCCGTTAGAAGCGGGCTTCCCCTGACTGAGAAGTATTTGCCTGTATAACTCGCTATCCTTTAGCGGCATTTTTAATGATGATTTTTGAAATGTCTCCAAATACGGTTTTGCGGTTTCATACGCCTTCTCTTTCAAAATCTTTATTTTCTCATTTTTTATAGCATCCGAAACAGCCCTGTCTTCTTTGATTTTATTAATCTTTTCTAAAGTTAAATCTCTTATAAATTTAATTCCCATATCTCCATCAACCTGCATATTACGTGTCTGCAGAATATATAATTTCCCGTTTTCAACAGTAAACTCTATATCCTGCGGAAAACCATAATATTCTTCCAATACTTTCGCGTATTTAGAAAGTTCCCCGGCAATTTCGCCGAAATCTTTTTCTAAATCATTCCAATTTTTTCCTTCTTCTAATCCTGAAACAAGCTCTTCTCCTAATGATCTTGCCCAATTAGCCTCAAATACATTTTCACCTGAAGTGCTATTACGGGTATTTAAAATACCTGAAAAAGAATTTTTTGTATCTATTTCCAAACCCGATTGTTTAGATAAATAATCTATAACGTCTTGTTTAACATCCCCCGCTTCATGTATGATATTTCCCTTTTCATTCCTTACGTCTTTTGTATATTTAGGAACACTCGCGTATCGCATTATTTGGATATTAACAGCTGTTCCTAGATTATCCGGCACTAAAAATCCGCTAGTCCTTCTTCCGGATTTCGCGTCAATACTATCCCATGAACGAAATACCGCTTCAACCGCGGATATCAAAGACTTTTCATCATATATGTCTAGAATTGTATCCATTGCTCCGGGCATGGATAACGGCGCTCCGCTTCTAACTGAAACAGGCCGGCTGTTATTCTGTTCGCGTAATTTTTTAAAAAATTCCAATATACTATTTTTTAAATCTTTAAGCTCATCAGAGTCATTCAATAGTAACGGCATATTTTTTTGTATTTCTTCTTTTTCTTGTTCACTAAGCGCCATGCCTTGTTTCTTCTCGCGTTTTTCTACTTCTTCTGAAAAACGCTCATTCCATACCTTATACCATTTTCTAAAAGCGTTTGTAGTTATAATAAAGGCATCAGGAACCGGAAGGCCTTTTTGATGTTTCATATCAAGAAGTCCGGCGCCTTTCCCCCCTAACGCGCCTAAAAATCTCTCACTCCCTTTAACCAATTTATTCAATTCATCTTTATTTGTTATATCTACTATATCCATATTTGAATCTAAAACATCAACATCTTTAAAATATGATAATCCCTTATCACCCGCGTAAAATTTAGAAATTACATTACTGCCGTAAGCATTCTTTAACGCCTTATAGAGATCGGAATTAGCCATCGCAAAAAGTTCAAAATCTTTACTAGATTCAAATTGAGTTATCGCTATATTTTTACCTGAAAATTTTTCAGCTCCGCGGACAACAGTAAAAAAATCAACATTATCTGCTGAATAATCATAAAATATTGATTTTAAGCCGTCCTCAAACCCTATGTTATCCTCGTTCTTTTTAGATACAAGTTCCAATAGCGCCAGTTGTTCAGATATTTTTTGTATTTTATTTTTATATTTAGTGTTTACCGTCACCGCGCCGTTTTCTATTTTATACAAACTGCCGTTAGATTTATTATTTATGATATCCAATATACTTCCAACTTGCGGCGCGTTGCCTTTATAAAGAGATTTAATCCCCTCGGCAAATTCTACATTAAGCGCCCTAATAATATTTGAATGCATAGCGCCTTCTTTAGCCGGAGCGTATTCTATTACTTCACCGGTTATTCTATCTTGAAAAATAACACTCTTTGATGGATTCTCTATTCTGACGGCACCCGTATTAATCGAATCCATTAGATTTTGAAACGCGGATTCCATCCGTACTTTACTGGCATTTTCTTCTTCTGTAGGGGCATTCTTATCTTTAAACTGAAAATTAAAATTCGGATTCGCGCCGGATAAAGTCCCGTGTATCCATTTCACGTTACTAGCCCCCGCTGACTCATAGAGCGGTGACTGTTGAATATTCTTCATTAATACGCTATGAAAAACCGTTGACGGGCCCATTGCTATTTTTATAGTTTTAGAATTATCCTTACCTATAATTTCACATATAACAAAAGAAAAAACATCTCCGGCGGCGGCTTTAAGTTTTTCGCCTATTTGTTCCATTGTAAGGAATGTGGGACTAGTATCATTTGACGTGTAAAAATCAAAAGATTCTCCTTTAAAAACGCTTTCAACATTATTTTTCTTTTCATGCAAAAAGGCGCTTTCATAAAGTATCGTTTTTATACTGCCGTCACTCATTTTAAAAGAAACATTAACTTTTCCATCCACGAGGTTTATATTCCCGACACTTTTTATATTCTCTATAACTTTATGTCCTTTTGCCTCTCCCGCTTTTAAAATTTCCTCCTGAATTAATTTATCCAATGCCTCAATCGCGGCCTTTCCGGCCTGAATAACACCCGCGCCCCAGACTGACTCTCCTAAAGCATTAAATTTACTGGCTATTTGTATCATTGAAGTAGAAACTAAAAGAGAATTAAACTTAGTAATAATATCCGGCATCCCTCCGGCTAAAAATTTAAAATAATGAGTTTCTTCTTTACCTGAACGGAACCTAGGCATTATGGATACATATGAAATACCGTTTGACTCGAAAAGTTTTAAAAGATTATCCGTATGAAAACCGCCTGTCATCATTATAGCCGCGCTCGAGCCGTTAGATAATTCCGTGAAACGTAAATTTGATAAAAAAGCAGAGTCTCTAGCAAAAGAAATTTTAAAAAAATCCTCTATTCTTTCGCGGTAAATATCGAGATTGCCAATATTTTTATCTAAATTTATTTTAAGATTATGCGCGGAGCTAAACCGGTTAATAATATCAATAAAAAATTTTATTGAGAAATCTGGTCTTTTAGATAAATATGATTTATACTGGCTCACAGTCAAAGAAAAATCAAAAATATTTTTAATAATACCTACCCGGTTAGAAAGATCGTCAATTTCGCGTTCGCGGGGCTCCCTGAAAAGTTTTTCTTTTACCATATCTTCCAGACGGGATAATTCTTCGGCGGTTTGGGCGTGATCCACTTTTTCATATAAAGAAACATATTCAATATACTGCTTTAAATTAATATAATTTTTAATATTAAAATTTATAGCCTTAGCGCTGGAAACAAGATATTCATAATAATCTTTGCGTGATATTCTATCGGCTTTATAATCCAGCGTCTTTTCTATAAATTTATTTTTTTCATACTTTGAAAATTTCTTTTCCAATTCTTCCGCGATAATCTTCGCATCTTTATCGGCTCTATCAAAATCTATTGTCTTTTCTTTTAAAAGGGATTGTTCCAATATATCCACATTCACGAAATACTTTTTATCTACACCCTTCTCTTTGGATATTTTTAGTAAAAATTTTAAATATTCCAAAAATTCTATATCTTGATTTTTATACCCCTCAAAAATTTTATCCGCGCCTATAAGTTCTTTAGAATAAACGACTCGTTTAATTTCAGACAAAGCTTCGCTTAATTGCCCAATATATTTTTTCGCCTCTTTTTTAAAAGTTAATGAATCCCTGAAAACTTTTAAATTTTTGAGATATAATTCTTTATCCTCAATACCCCATAATGTTACTTCTCCCATATTATGCACAGCAAAAACTTCAGCTCCATTCATTTCGCCGTTACGCAAAAAATAATCCGCTATATCCATCCGTATATCTTTATTTTTTACTTCCTTAAAAACATCCAAATTATATGATCCCGCGCCGCCTTCAAGATTAATTAAATCTATACCATAATGCCTGACACAGCGGTCAATAATATCATTTATTTTTTTCTGACATTCATAGTTAGTATGCGCGTCCTGAACATGTATTATTAATTTATCCGGTCCGCCTTTATACCTATACTTGATATCACCTAAATACTCCGGCAAATCAAAATTCTGAATATCTAAAACATTTAAAATCCCCTCCGCTCGATCCGTAGAAAAAAAATATTTTAAGCCGGCGCAATATCCCAGTGCCGTTAAAATCAATGCTATAATAAAAATACATCTGAACTGTTTCACAATATATTTCTCCTAAAAAATATTTGCCTCTGGCGACAGAAATTAAATTTTTTATTTTTTTAGTTTACGTGGATTTATCTTACCTCTCGCTACGACTCAAATCAGACAAAAACCGCGGCGGCACATTATACCCAAGACTAACAGCCTTATCACAATATTCACGGGCTAATAAAAAATTTTTCTCCGTGTAATAAAATACCGCTAAATTAAAATACGGCCGGGGGTCTCTGGAAGAAAATTCCAGCGCCTTTTTAAAAGAAAACACTGCCAATTCTTTATTGCCTATTTTGAAACTTATAAGCCCCAAATTATTATAAGCATCTTTATTTTGAGGATTCCGTTCCACGGCTTTTTCGCATAAATTAAGAGCTTCTTCTTTATTTCCTAAATCAGCTAAAATCATGCCTAAATGATAATATGGCATTACATCATCCGGCGCTATATTTATAAGGTTATAAAAAATCTCAACGGATTTTTTCTTTTCACCCATAAGAGCGTATGTAATACCCAAATTTTGATAACTCAAAGGATACGATGGATCTATGGTTATCGCCTTTTGATATAATTCTATCGCCCGTAAAAAATCTTTTTTATTCCGATATATCGTAGCTAAATTGTTATACGCGAATTTATCCGTGGGATTTATTTTAATTGCCGCTTCATAACTTTCTAAAGCATCATTCATCCTGCCAAGCTCACTATAAACATTCGCGAGATTATTATAAGCCTTCCCATTTTCAGAATTTAATTTTATGGCTCTTTTATAAAAAGTTATCGCGTTCTCCTTCTCTCCCTTGGAGTTATAAAGATTCGCTAAATTATAAATCGTTTTAACATCATTAGAATTTTTCTCAAACGCTTTTATATAAAATTTTTCAGCTGTTTCCAAATCGCCTTTTTCAGAAAACAAAATGCCAAGATTGTTATACCCATTCGCGTCATTAGGGGAAAGCTCTATTGATTGTTCATATAAAGGAATCGCTGATTCAATACGGCCTTCTTTCACATACGCCAAAGCAAGATTATTAAGCGCCTTATAACTTTCGGGATTATATTTTATTATTCTTTCATAAAAAGTTATTGGATCTTTCCAATAAAAATTTTGGAAGAATGTTGAAAAACCGTAAAAAACGCATAAAACCGATGTAAGGCCTATAGCCGCTAATTTAAAAAGACGCGTTTCATAAATTTTTATAATAATACCGGCTAAGCCGATAAAAAAACTAATTGAAGCAATATACAAAAAATGTTCTGCCATAAAAAACGGCGCTGGGAAAATATTCGCGTACGGAATTAAATTTATAAAAAACCAAAAAATAAAAAATGCCACTGCCTTCTGTTTTCTAGATAAAACCGCGTATAATAAAAAAACCGCGGTAATACTACAGCCGAAAATAGCCTTAAAGTTAAATGGGCTAAAAATCTTATCGCCATAATCCATATGTAATCCAAATGGCAAAATCATAATCCTAAAATATTCAGTAACCGCTACAAAAAAACCGGGTATTCTAGCTAAAGAGCCGTCAAGATTTGACGGAGAAAGAACCGGCGCTAAAATAGTAGCGCGCATGACTAAATACAAAAACGTAATAAACGCGATAGGCGCGAATGCTCTAATAATTATTTTCTCGCGATACGCGTAATGATACGCTATTATTAAAATAGGAAAAATCACGCTTACTTCCTTCGAAAGAACAGCCAAAATATAACTTAAAATCATCAAACAATAAAAAAATATATTCTTGGATTTCATAAAATTCAGATATAACGCCATACCGGATAAAATAAAAATAGCGGATAAAGTGTCAGCTCTTGCTGAGATATACGATACAGACTCAACATGAATAGGATGCGCCGCGTATAAAATACCGCATAAAAATGCTAAAACCCTATTTTTAAATAACGCATTTATAAACCACAAAAGAGCCATCCCCGCTAACATATGAAACACCACTGATAACGCGTGATATCCTCGAACATCTAATTTCCACAAAGAATAATCAAACATATAGGTAAGCATTTGAATAGGACGATAATAAGTGGACGGGCCGTCATCTCCGCCGGCACCGATATCTTTTATAAGAACATCCTTAATATTATTCCACTTTTTTATATGATTATTATTCTCTACTAAAAACTCATCATCCCAAACAAATTTTCCGTTTAAAGAACTACTGTATGCGAAAATAACAATCAAACAAATACACGTCGCACTGAATACATAAAAATATTTATTTTGAGAAAAATTTTTAAACATTTTTTCCCTATCTTATAAAAAAATTGACCTTATCCCAAAAAATACTAATACATTTTGCGGGTTATACCTTAAGTTTACATTACGGACAACATAAATAAAAATCCACTTCTCATTTTTTAGGTTTATATTTTTTCATTGTGCTGGCTTGTTTGAAATTTAACCCTAAAAAAATGCTAGCCACTAAACAGTTAGTAATTACAAGCTTAATTATTCCGGATAAAAAACCTAATATCTTCAGATATTTTTGTTAATAATAAAAAATCTAATATATGCTATTGATTTTTTTCTTTTTTATTGTAATATAAAAAGTATTATTCTAACCACTTCACCTAAATATAAGTAAAATGCTGAATAAATAAATTAAAAAATACAATAATAAGGAATAATAATATGCCTTATGTTATAAAAAAAAATATCTTAAATTTAATAAAAATTTTGTTTAATACATTATTTTTTATTTATACGTTAAACTCCTATACTTATTCTGAAATACTTCCAACAACTCTTCAAATTCCATCTTTTTTCAACACAATAAAAGATGCTGAATTTTTTGAAAATTTATTATTAGCGCATTTAAAATACGCGACTACAGGAATAGATATAAACAATTTAAATTACAAATTAATGCCTGCTTTTTCAGACGATATAAATGGTGTAATAAACTTTCAAGAAAAAAAGCGCGAAAATAATTATTGGGCAATTCCCTGCGCTATTCACATTAAAACAAACAATTGCACTTTTGAATATACCGCTACCATAAAAGAGAATGAAGATATATCAATACAAAGCATATTGCCAAAAAATTTTTTATCCCAAAATAATACCGTCAAAAATAAATCAAAAAATCAAATATCAGAAGAAAATTATTATGCGGATAGGCCGCTTGATGGGATTCCCAAGTCAGAAATAAAAAATATACTCATATTAACTGAAGATAAAATTTTAGGAGTAAAGCTTGGCGAAACAATCATAGAGTTATGGCCGCTCGCCACACCATTACTAAAAAAATTTCCAGACGCTAATATTTTAATAGCTTCTGAATTCTCTGAAATTTTTAACGGAAAAACATTTCACAATAAAATAAAAATACTGCCTCAAGAAACTCTCGCGGAATTAAGAACTTCACCAGAAAAAATTGAAAAATTTTTTAATACCAATAATTTTGATTTGATTTTTTATATAGGGATGCATGCCGGCATTGTAAAAAAAATAGTTTATTCTAAAAACAATACAAAACCAAAGCCGTATCTTTGCCAAATAGTATCCCCATTAAGCATAACACAGGCCTTTTCTACGGCTATTAAAGAAACAAATTTAATGTCTGACAATAACTATAATTTTATTGCCTTTTGGGACACGCATGGGAAAAAATACATAATCAATACAACTAATATCTTCAAAAATATTATGAAATCATCAAAAAATTCAAATTTTGAATTTGGATGGGCAGGTATATGGAATTTAACTATTAAAATGTATGAAAGCCTCGGGCTTAAAGTAAACCGTAAAAATTTATTACAACTTAAACTTTCAAACGAAGAAACTTTCGGCGCTATTAAATGGCTAAAAAACTTATTTGACGAATCAACCAAAGAATATAAACATATAAAATTTGATCCCCAAAAAAAAATTATTGTTGTCAATGTATACGCTGTCACGCAAAAGAACATTCTCACCGAAGATGAATGGTCAGGCATAATCGCAAAACTAGCTCATGAAATAAAAGACGCGTATTTTATTTTTCCAAGAGGCGGAAAAATGGACCCTGATTATGAGTATGTTGAAAGAATCGTCCGTAACGCGAAAATAATTTTAAAAGAGGATGTTACGCACAAAGATAATCTAAATGATATACAATTAGTCCTTCCAAGAAAAAATATATATCCGTATATGCATGATCTATTGGGCATCTCAAACGCTGTTGTTTCATTAGACACAGGCTTCAGCCATCTTGCTTCAGGAGTTTATAATCTTCCGTTATGCCTTATAACAAGCCCTAATATAATCCATTGGATACCCCCTAAAGACAATATCTTCACAATCTTTTTTCAAGGCGTATTTCAAAATGCTTCTCGCTATCTAAAAGAAACTGAAATAAAAAAACAGGAACGAATAAACAATGAAATTAAAAACTTAGCGGATTGGCTGAATAAACAAGCAAGCATGAAACACACTCTTTCTAAAAGACTTTCTTCTCTTTCTGATGAATACGCAAGCATACTTGATAAAAATCTATTAAATCATTATTCAATAGACGCGCCTTTGGATGAAAAAAAAATACATGATTTCGCCGCGAATATAGTTAAACAATTAAAGCTTCCTGAAAGTATTACACCTGAAATAAAATTTGTTAATACCAGCGAGCAAATCGGAATTGAATTATCCAGATTTTCAATAAAGTTACGCGCGTTTTCTAACAAAAAAACATATTTATTAATAGACGCAAACAATAAAAATCAAGAATACCTATCCGATATTTTAAATAATGAGTCAAACAAAATTGAATTTATCCATGAATTACTAGGCCGATCTATAACACGTATAACCTTTCCCGAATTCAGCGATAAGGACTTAAACACAAAAGACTCTATCCCGCAAAATTATTTTAAAAATTCTATAAAGACACGAAATATCTTAGAAGAACTAATAGCGCGGCTAATAACTATAGAAGCTATTTTAAAACTTTCACGTGAAAATATTAATACCGTTTCCAATAAAGAAATAGAATCATTATTAAAAATATACATCCCCGGCAATACAACATTAACACTGGAAAATATAAAAAAAATATTAGAACACAATACTCAAAACACGGAATTATCAAATATATTTTTATCCGATATCCCGTTAAATCAGCAGGAAAAAATATTATCTCTTTTAAATGAAAAATATCTGCCGCGTCTTAATTCATTATTCGCGTATTGGCGGAATGAAGAAGTAGCAATTAAAGAGCCATTAACCCTACTCCCTAAAAAAGAAATAAAAAATGTACTATTATATTATGACAATGTAGCGCCGTTTAAACTCGGAGAAGTCATAATGGAACTTTGGCCGCTAGTAGCAGGATTTCTTCAAGACTTTCCTGACTCTAAAATATATATAGCGGCGCCGCTAGCGGAAGTTTTTAAAGGCCAATATTTTGGAGAAAGGATAAAAATATTGGACCATTCGAAAACCACACTATTAAAATCCTCCGCTGAAACAGTCACGCATTTTGTTTCAGATAATCATATAAATCTTATTATATCGCTTGATACTACAAGAAATAATTTCATAAAAACTTTAAGTAATTATCCACGCCTCATGGATAAACCTTATTTACTACAAATTGATTCTATAACTAACAACTTATCAACATTTCTTCCCACGATTGACAAAAATATTACAAAAAAATTTTCATTTCATGACAAATTAAACATAAAATATAAAATTTCAGGATCAGAAAATTTATTAAAAACTATTACCAGCCCAGATGACTATTCTACCCCTGCTTTATATACTACCATAATAAATCAACCACAAAACATTTTTCCTCTAGCAGGGGGATGGCTCTTATCAATAGAAAGATGCCGTATTCTAGGGCTTAATATATCTAAAGACAATATGCCTGAAATGAAAATATCTACGGATGAATCTGAAAACGCTACAAAATGGATATGGGATATATGCCAAAAAGAAAATCACTGCACCATGAATTACAATAAAAAAATAGTTATTATTAATACCTACGCGGTAACACAAAATAGTTTTTTATCAGAAGAAGAGTGGGCAAATATTATACAAAGGATTATAACAAAAACTAAAAATATTATTTTCGTCTTCACTCATGGCGGAAAAATGGATGAAGACTATTACCATATTGAGAGAATAATAAAAAAAATAAAAATAAAATTAGCCAGCGACACATCATTAAATTATAAACATTCTATAAAAAAAATAATTCTCACCAGAGAAGATATATCTCCCAAAATACATAACTTAATGGGAATAGCAAGCGCGTGTGTAACAATTGACACAGGTTTTAGTCATATGGCAAGCGGTATATTCAACATTCCTACTGCTATTTTTACGTCTAAAAATATAGAACATTGGCTACCTCCAAGAAAAAATATAATACCATTATACCTCCTTACCACTAACGATTATTTAATGTACGATTTCACATGGAATGAAAAAGAAATATCAGCCCGCAAAAAAAAACTCTATAACCACACTCAAAAAATAATAGATTGGATAAATAGCGACAAGATAAAAACATTAGGAGAAATTCTTGACAACATCAATAATAACGATGCTTTAAGAATAAAAAACAACAAACATTCAGAAATACTAAAAAATTTCATTGATTCATTATTATCCATTACTATAAATAAAAAAATAATTCTCGCGTTCGGATACGAAGACCTGTCTTCCCGCAATACTAAATTATCAGGAATTATAAAAAGTTTTAAATTTTTAAAAAACCACATTTATTATAAAAGATTTCTTCAGAATTTTATTGTTATAGAATCTTCCAAGCGGGAAATATGGGGAAAGATAGAACCGTATACAAAGGATGCCGATTCATCTATATTTTTATTCAGCAGTAACACCAAAGACATAAATAAAGATGGGCTAAAATCTAATAATATTCATAAAATCATTATTAATGACACAGGATTCCCTCCTGACGCGTATTATCCGCTTTTCGAAATAATATTATTATCCATTGCTCATAAATATCCTGACAATAACATCGTGAACATGAAAGAGATTTTCGATAAGTCTAATATTTTATATATGGAAGAAAAAAATAAAGAATTGATTTTTTATCTTTTGCCGAATCCTATAATCCTGCGTGAATCTGATTTAATAAAAGCATACGCGTATCGAAAAAAACTAATTACCGCGTTATAATAGTTTCCCCCTGATTTATCGGACGACTACTGTATTCAGTTCACTAGTTATAGTGTATCCTGTAAATTCTTTTTGATTTTCACTAAGCGCGCTTAACTTTGAATCCAAAAGGTCATTCTGTGAAGATAAAACGTTACTTGTTATTATCTCGTCATCTTTTTCCGGCTTAATCGGAATTGTAAAAACAAACGGCGCGTTAGTTTCCTGACGGGAAGCATAAGATAAAAAAGTTCCCCAAACGTTACTCTCGCCGGTATCGCTGAATTTACGGGCAAATACCCACTGCCACTCGTCTCCCGCGCCTTTTACATAAAAATTTTGATATTCAACGCTTCCTGAAACATAATATGTCCGTATTTCAAGCCTTGTATTATCTATTTTTTGCCAAGAAGATAAAATACCGTTATCGTAATCTTCTATTGTTTTATAATATTTGTCCGGCCTTTCACTAGAAATCCATGAAAATTTTATTTTTCCACTGCTATTTCCGTAATATTCTATAGCCTCGCCGGTATTGAAAATCTTTTTCACTTCGTAGCCGCTAGCATCATACCAAATACTTCCCTGCCATAATCCATTGTTATAATTTTCTTCTTTTAATTTTACCCACATACCTTGATTTTCATTAGGAAAAAAATTATTATTATGCTTATAGATAGTTACAGTTTTTAACTCTTCCGCGTTAACATCATAAAAAATTGCGGCGCCGGGATAAATTTCATATATTCCTGTAAATACTTTTTCAGTTACTGTTTCATCCGACCATTCAAATGTTTTATAAAAATTCGAACCGGAGAAAAGTAAAACTTTTCGCGTTTCTTCTCCAAAAGAATTTATTTCTTTATCACTATACTCAATAATATTTCCGTCCGCGGTAATGATTCTTTTATCCGCGCCGGATGAATAACTGTCTAATATAATACAGCCGTCCTCATCAGGCGAATACACGATAGCGCCCAGCGATTCTCCTGTTGATATTACAACTTTATCCATAGTAAAACCGTTATCCTCATTATTATAAGCGTACACATAACTTATATCTAAAAGAGTAAAATCTATTTTTGATATCCTATACGCGCTATCCTGACTATAATAAAAAATATTTTGTATTGTCGCGCCGTCTGATAAATATAAATATTTTTCCAGTAAAAAAAATTCATCAAAAATAGTTGTATTGATTTTATTTTGATAACTATAAACATATCCCGCCGCGCGTTCAGACTGATTTATTCCGCTATTTATCTCTTCCGCGCCAGAAATCAAGTAAACACCGTTATATTCATCAACCGTAAGTCGCCCCGCGCTAGGAGTATCCCACGCGTATGTAAAATATTTATTTTTCACGCTATTGTAATACAACCTAATCAAACCTTCATCCAGTGTCAACATATCCTCATCTTTATATTCATAAATATCTCCGTTTGACGCGATAACACGTTTGGTAAAACCTGATTCATAATTTTCTCTTTTATTCTCATACGCCCAATTAGAAATTTTTTCTTTGATTTCATCGGGTATATAAAACTTACTACCGGGGTCACTACTATACCACGCAAGCGCTCCGATATAGCCGTTATCATGAATAATAGATAATTTTTCATCAATTATTTTATCATTATTTTCATCGGGATTAGGCTCTAAAGCGCCTATCATTACAGGTTTATCCAAGCCCAAAGAATCAACTGAAAAATCTAAATATTTCCAATGATCCTCCATATAGTTAAAATACTGGTATTGATATATATCTTCTCCTACGCTCTTATTTCCGGAAAATTCTTTTACTAAAATTTCCCTATTTTCTTGGCCGATTGTTACAGGTGTATCCGTATCTCTTAAATGAATCTCATCAACCATCCCCTTTAAAAAGAGGCGTATTTCATCATAACTTATACCAGCTTTATCATATATTTCTGACGGATCGTTCATTATATCCCACGCGTATATTGTTTCTTCCGCGCTAAAATACTGGACAAACTCGCCTAAAAGAGTTGTAAGCGCGAGCCTGTCTATCTCATTCGTTATACAAGAAGAATGTTCTCCTTCATAAAGATTATTCATACCATCGGCCATAGTAAAATCCAATAAAACAGGCATAAGTTTTATATTATACAGCCGCGCGGTATCTACCAAAGCCTGCATATCACTATACACATAATCAGTAAAACTCATAGGTGTTGTCCCGTTAAAATTTATTCCTGACCTTAAATCACAAAAAATAAATACACGGACAAGTGAATCCTTCATTGTTTTTAATGTATCGTCTAAAAAAAATTTGCCGGACTCCCCGCTCCAGCCGTATTCATGAAATCCAGCGTCCACATCTTTTGTGCCGATTCCAACATTAAATCCGTAAGCCTCTGTCCAAGGCATATTAAATCCTGTTAAGAAATTAAGCGCCTTTTTAGGCGCGGTATAAACACTAAGATTTTCTAAAGATAGCGCCCTATACCAATTATCCGTTATATTATCAATTCGAAATACTGTCCCAACGTCTAAAGATTCTTCCAATTCGTAATAATATTTTACATGCTTCCCTTTGAATTCCCCGTCAGTTTCATTATAAATCTCTTCATATTTTTCCTTTCCTCCTCGGTAATATCCTGTTTCTGAAATTTTATTTTTTTGAGAATCAAAAATAATAGTACTCAACGAAACATCAGTATCTCCCCAATATTTATACTTAGAAGTAATACCTGTAACGGTATTGTATTCTTCTAGTCTCAACCAAGAAGAAGAATTAGAAAGGTTATAATCAGTCTTATTTTCTAAAATGCGGCCGTATAAATATGTATCAGAAGAATCAAAAATAAAATTATTATTTTTATCGTAATATGTTTTTACAAAAACATTGCCTATAGTCATATTATCCCAAAAATATTTTTCTATGGTATTAATATACGGATTATAATTTAAAACATCTGTAGCTAACCCTGTATTTAAATCTGTTTCTAAAATTTTCTGTTTAATAGAAGGAAGTTCCGGAAGTACGGCTTTACTTAAACACAAATTTAACCAATCCTCCTTTTCTAAAGAAGGAAGATTTAATGTTTGAGCGGTAGCGGATGTTATTGTGCTTATATATGTCCAATTAAGAGGATTAGCACAGTCATAAAAATCGCCGGATGGATTAAACGTATAAATACGCCACACATCTTGGTTATTTTCAACTACAATATTATCATAAGTCTTATAAACATTATCTCCATACAAAAACCACCGTTTCACCGCGCTGTATCCCGTAGAAAACTCAACAACCTCTCCCAATAAATTTTTAAGTATAGGATCTAAAAATATATACCTCATTCCACGGCCAAAAGCCCACGTACTCATATATTCAAAATCCTGCTGTAACAATATTTCATCAGTATCATTTATATACGCAAGATTTGTAATACTAAAATCATCAACAGGCCACAAACTATAGACCCTGCCTGAATTCCGCGAGTCAAAATTCTCATCATAATATTTATATCCTATAAACCCATCTTCATCCAGAGTGTCGAACCATTCCCCTAAAACTCGTCCGCTTGATTCAGAATAAATTTTATTTTTTAAAGCGCCATACGCGTCAAGTAGCCCAAAACCGTAATACTTATCATATCCGGGATCTCCTAAATCAACAGCGCTAAATCTTATTTTTTGAGCTATTTCCTGCGGGCTAAAATTAGGATTACGCGAAGCAATCAACGCGGCAACACCGGAAACCATGGGAGTCGCCATTGATGTCCCGCTCAGATATCCGTAATCTTCGTACCTAATTGTTGATAAAATATCTTGGCCGGGCGCCACAACATCTATCTTATAACCATAATTTGAAAAATAACAAATCTCGTTATTAGAATCAACCGCGCCTACTGTAAAAGCTAACCGGTCGCTGGCAGGAATATATTTTTGTACTTCATTATTAGAATTTCCTGCCGCGACAATTGTTAAAGAACCTTTATCAAAAGCATATTTTATAGCGTCAGTAAAATAAGACGGCATATAAGAAAACGCTCCGCCAAGAGACAGGTTTAAAATTTTAGCGCCCATATCAGCGGCATATTTTATAGCTTTAGATATAGTATTAAAACTGCCCGAACCTTGCGAGCTCAAAACTTTTAATGGTAATATCTTCACATTGGGCGCGACCCCTATTGTCCCTGATGAATTCTCACTAGCGCCTATTATCCCGGAAACATGCGTACCATGACTCGCTGAAGCATTGTCATCCCAAGGATTATTATCCCAATTATAAAAATCCCATCCTCTATAATCATCTTTACACCCGTTTAAATCGTCATCAATGCCATTATTAGATATTTCCTTTGTATTGATGTATATTTGGCTTACTAAATCAGTATGATTGTAATCTATTCCCGTATCAATAACAGCGACAACAATATTATCTCCCTTAGAAATATCCCACGCCTCATACAAATTTAAATCTTCTATATGCCACATTTCCGGAACATATGTATCCGACGGAACTATTTGTGAATGTAATTCATTATTGTAACGTGAAATATCGCCTGACAGACGGTTAAGCCATTTTACGCGGTAAATATCTAAAGAATCATTTTCTATTTCAGTATATTTATGAGACGCGGAATAATAAAAATTTTTATCTTCGGAGTGAACTGGCCAAGACAAAATATTTACAAAAAAAAGAAGAGCTAAAAAAAATGGAATAGATTGAAATCTCAAAAAACTTTTAAAAAACAATAATATGACAAATCGCATAGATGCCCTCCTTATATTGGCGCTGTCGCAAAATAAATTTTTTTGCCGCCCACTCATCAACATCTTTGGCAAAAAAATTTATTTTACGACAGCGCCTTATTCCCCTCACCACCACTCACAATCAGCATATTACGGATATATCCAGTCATATTATACTCCTAAAAATAGCCCATAAAAACAAAAAACGGATAAACACTAGAGTTTATCCGTTTTTTTGTTAGCGAAAAACAAAATTACTTCTTTTTGGAAGCTTTTTTGACTACGGCTTTTTTCGCCGCTGGCTTCGCAGTTTTCTTTGTAGCACATTTTGCCGCACATTTCTTAACAGCCATGGTATCCTCCTCTTTTTTATTTTATTTTTTTATTTACATTCTCTAACAATTTTTATTTTTGATTTTATTTATCATCAATAATAATTAAACTATACAATATTTTATTTTTTTTTCAAGAATTAATTAAGAAAAAAAACTATTCTTCTATCTTTTTTTTTCTCACTAAAAACTAATCTTTAAAAAGCCTGATTTTATCGGACATTCAGAATATTACATTATAAAAAAAACTATTCATTTTTTTATAAAAAATTTTAACAAAAAAATTTTTATTTTATTTTTTATTTCAATTGACTAAAAATTTTATTAAAGAATTATCATAATTTCCCGGTTTTTCAAATCCTAGAAAATTTATAATAGTAGCGGCAACATTCGAAAGCCCTTGTTTAGCGCCTCTTTCCAAGCTATATTCGCCTTTATACGAGGGATCATATATGATAAATGGCACAGGATTTAATGTATGCGCAGTTTTCGGAGAATGCTTTCCTTTTTTATCTATAGTAAACATTTCATCAGAATTACCATGATCAGCAGTAATAATAGCAATTCCATCTAGTTCTTTTATAACGGATAAGAGACGGCTGACGCATTGATCGACTGTTTCAACTGCTATTTTTATCGCGCTCGGAACCGCTGTATGGCCTACCATATCTCCGTTAGCAAGATTCAATCTTCCAAATTTATATTTTCCACTTTTTAAAAGTTCTATGGTTTTCTCAGTAATTTCAAAAGCTTTCATTTTTGGAGCCTCTTCAAAACGCACTTTATCTGAAGGTATTTCAAAATAATCTTCAAACTCTTTGCATATATAACCTGATTTATTTCCGTTCCAAAAATAAGTAACATGCCCAAATTTTTGAGTTTCAGAAATAGCAAACATTTTAATTCCCCTAGAACATAAGTATTCACTGATTGTGCGGTCTATTTCAGGAGGAGACACAAGGTACCGCGCAGGCACGTGAAGATCTCCGTCATACTCCATAAGCCCCGCGAAAAGAAAGTCCGGACAAAATACACGGTCAAACTCTTTAAATTGTTTTTCATCAAACGCGCGCGAAATCTCAATAGCGCGGTCTCCTCTAAAATTAAAAAATATAACAGAATCTCCGTCTTTTATACGGCCTACCGGCTCACTTCCTTCCCCTATAACAAACGGCGGAAGATATTGATCTGTTATCTTTTCATCTTCTTTATAAAAAGTTTCAACAGCTTCTTTCGCTGAATTAAATACGCGCGCGTTTCCTAAAACATGCGCGTTCCAGCCTCTTTTTACTATTTCCCAATCAGCATTATAACGGTCCATCGTTGTAATCATACGCCCGCCGCCAGAAGCTATCTTATAATCATACCCTTTATTTTTATTTATCTCCGCTAATATATTTTCTGTTTGCTCTATATAGGTAAGAGCGGATTTTTCACCTACATCTCTACCGTCTAAAAGGGCATGTATACGTACTGTTTTAACACCCTCCACGAAAAGTTTTTTTATCATACTAAAAAGATGATTTATATGTGAATGCACATTTCCGTCAGATAAAAGCCCAATAAAATGAAATGTATGCCCGCTTTTGGCGCGATTGACAAGTTCTTGCCACAAATCTGTTTTAAACATAGAACCGTCTTCAATAGCGGCATTAACACGTTTCGCGCCTTGAGCGAAAACTCTTCCCGCTCCAAGCGCGTTATGCCCTACTTCACTATTTCCCATATCATCATCAGACGGTAATCCTACTGCTTTTCCATGCGCTTCTAATTTAGTAAAAAACGGCCCTTGAAAAAGAGATTTAAGACAAGGATCATTAGCTGTAAAAACACCGTCAGTTTCATCATGTTTCCCAATACCGATACCATCCATTATGATAAGAAGTACCGGGCCTTTTCTTTTAATAGGATTTTTTAACGGCTCTAATTTCAAATTCATAAAATTTTCTCCTTGAACGAATATTAAAAAACACACTAGGACTGTCTTATGAAAAATATATAATTTACAATGTCCCTTTAAACTTTAATTTCAAAATAGCGACAAGCGCGTGAACACCGTCTCTCCAATTTATTTTTTTTCCTTCTTTATATGAACGGCTTTTATAATAAATCGGAACTTCAGCGATATCACATTTTCTTTTTAAAAGCTTCGCTGTAATTTCAGGCTCCAATTCGAATCTATTCGCTCGCAAATTTAAACTTTTCATAATATCTGTTTTAACCATTTTATAACATGTTTCCATATCCGTAAGACGGCCGCCGAATAAAATATTACTTAACTCCGTCAAAAATTTATTTATTAAATAATGCGGAAGAGTAGTGGCTTTCCATGTTTTAAGAAATCTGGAACCGAAGATAGCATCTTTATTATTTTTTTCAGCCAATACCAATAACGCTTTTAAATCCAATGGATCATATTCCAAATCCGCGTCCTGTATTACAACATATTTTCCTGACGCGTTAGAAAGCGCGGTCCTAACCGCTGTCCCTTTTCCTTGATTCTTTTCGTGATAAATAACTTTTACATTCGCTTTGCCGCTACCGTATACTTTTTTCAAATATTCACGAGTGCCGTCTTTAGAACAATCATCAACAAGGACAATTTCTTTTTCAACCTCAACAGCCTGAACTTTTTTTATTATTGTTTCTATTGTATTTATCTCATTATAAACCGGAATTAAAATGCTGAGCTTCAATAATACCCCCTATTTTCGCGGAAAAATTATTTTTTTTTACAAATCAATATCATATCTGAAGCAGTCGCCCACGGTAAAAAATTCTTACAAAAAACTGCTAATTTTATTCCTAATTTATTCGCTCCGTCATAAGACAATTTATCTCTAAACATTGAAGAATACGCTATGAGCGCGTGTTCCTGATCCATCGGTATTATATCAAGAATATCAAATCCCGATTGTTTCAAAATACCGCTTATTTCAGTTATGTCAAAATGCTGTTCCCAATAAGAAAATTTTTCTTCTTTCCCAAAAAATTTTCTTATTGTCTTATTTTTTTTTAGAAAAGTCAAAGGATAACTAATACGCTCAAATATAGATGTACGCGGTATTTTAACCAAAAAAATCCCATTTTTTTCCAGCACTCTAAACGCTTCTTTAACAGCTTTCACCGGGCCTGCCGTAAAATGTTCTATAACGCCTAACGATAAATACGCGCCAAAATAATTATCAGGAAAAGGCAAGTTTTCAACATTAGCGCAAAATAGTATATTAGAAGAATCATATTTATTTATTTCTTTTAAAGGCGCTAAATTATAATCTATTCCTATTATGTTATATCCTAAAGATTTCAACTTTATTAAGTATGGCCCGAGCCCGCATCCTCCCTCAAGTATACGTTTATCCCTTGGAAGATATTTTAAAAAAATTTCCATCTGTTCAGACACCCTTGGATAATCAAAAATTTCCATTATTTCAGGAAGGCCTTTCTCTTCCCAATTTTTTTCCCAAGCCATTTTAGTGTCTTGATCTATTTTTGTATTTTTCTCTGACCTCATATGCCGTCAATTCCTTTTTTGGATTTAGATTCCAACAAAATATTTGTTATTTTCTTAGCAGACATCCCATCCCCGTAAGGATTTTTCGCTCGCGACATTTTTATATAAACAGTTTTATCATCCAATAATTGTAGCGTGTTACTTACGATATCATCTGTTTTAACCCCTACTAATCTGGCGCATCCCGCTTTTATTCCTTCGGACCTCTCGGTCACATCCCGCATAATAAGAACAGGCTTATTAAAACTGGGCGCTTCTTCCTGTATTCCTCCAGAATCAGTTAAAATTAAATACGCCCGTTTTATAAGCGCGACAAACGCCTCATATCCCAATGGTTCTATAAGATGTATTCTCTCCACGCATTTTAAAATTTTGTTAACCGATATCCGCACATTAGGATTCATATGCACAGGATAAACTATTTCCGCGTCCGGCCTCAACACAACTATTTTTTTTAAAGCCGCGCAAATATTATCCATGTCGCTTCCGAAACTTTCTCTTCTATGCGCCGTTACTAAAATAATTTTTTTATCATTAGAAATTTCCGGCAATTCATTAAAAAACTTTTTTCCCGCGTTTTTATCAATTTTGTTAGATGTGAAAAGAAGAGCATCTACTACAGTATTTCCAGTTACAAATATTGAAGACTTCCGAATATTTTCTTTTATAAGATTTTTTTTATTTTGTTCAGTCGGAACAAAATGAAAATCCGCTATACGGCTTATCAACGCGCGGTTTATTTCTTCAGGAAACGGCCGATATTTGTCATACGTCCTGAGCCCCGCTTCAACATGGGCTATTTTTATTTTTTTTAAAAAACCCGCTAGACTTATTATAAAAGCTGTTGTCGTATCCCCTTGCACCAAAATAATATGAGGTTTTATTTTATCAAGAATAGGCTGTATCTTTATTATTGCCGCTACTATTATTTCTTCTATAGTCTGTCCTTTTTTCATTATATTAAGATCATAATCCGGTGTTATTTCAAAAGTACTAAGGACTTGCCTGACCATCTCTTTATGCTGTCCGGTGAGGCACACAAAAGACTTAATATGTTTTTTATTTTTCTTAAATTCAAGAATAACAGGCGCAAGCTTCACTGCTTCAGGTCTTGTGCCAAACACCGTAAGAATTTTCATCGGCATAAATAACTCCGTATATTTTTTCTATTGCCTATTTAAAAATATTGTAAGCACTAAGCGGTTAATAATAAACTTTTCTATATCCTTTAGAAAACATCATTCTGTCATTCCCGCGAAAGAGGCTGTGTCACAACTACGATTTTTTAGTTTTTTAAAATCTTTCCACTCCCTTTTTACCAGTATAGATTCCTGCCTACGCAGGAATGACAGCGAGTTTACGCTATTTTTACTAGGTTTACTCCACTTTTAAAATGCGATACTAGTTGTGACACAGCCTCGAAAGCGGGAATCCATACAGGTTTTATAATATTTTAAAAATATTTATAATTTTGAGTTGTTAAATTAAGTTACGCAAGAACTCTATTGCCTACAATAAAAAAAAATGGAAAGTCTTCTAATAATTTGTTTTAACCGGCCTAATTCAAGTTGCGAATGCAAAAAATACTAGTTTATAATAAATATTTTATACCCTTTATTTAAAAACCGTCTTCTTTTTATAAAAATATATTTTTGGGAATAGTTTTAGACATTTCTTCTGTCATCAAAAGCGCGTTGCAAAGTGGCGATATCAACGTATTCCAGCATACCTCCGGCAGGAACTCCTCTGGCTAAACGTGAAATAATTATTTTGAATTGTTTAAGAAGTTCAAAAAGATATAAAGCAGTAGTCTCTCCCTCAGTTGTAAAATCCGTGGCAATAATAATTTCAGACACAGTCCCTTTTTTCACTCTAGCTACTAATTCTTTAATTTTTATATCATTAGGCCCCAACCCGTCAATCGGCGAAAGTTCGCCTAAAAGAACATGATACACCCCATGAAATATTCCTGATTTTTCTATTGTACTCACCGCGCCGGGATCTCTTACCACGCAAATTTTAGAACGGTCGCGTCCGGTATCCATACAAATCGAACAAAAATCGTTTTCGCTTAAATTATTGCATATTTTACAAAATTTTACGATTTCTTTAACTTTTTGTATAGCGTCTATAAGCCTTAATACGTCGTGTGGAGAGGACTGCAAAATATGAAATGTGATTCTTTCGGCAGATCTCGGGCCTATCCCCGGCATCCTAGTTAATTCTTCAATAAGAGCGGCCATGGCAGGAGGAAATATTTTTTTCATTTATCCGTCTCTTGTGTATCGCGAACAATTCGTCCGCCAAAAATATCCATAGCTTTTTCTATTACCGGATGCATTTCGTCTTTGCCTTGTTTTTTTTCTATAATTTTTTGCGAACTCTTTTCATTTTCTTTAGCTCCGTCTTGTTTTATCTCAAACTTTGGCACTTTCCCAAAAACACTTTTAAACGCGTCTTCAATAATAGATTTGGTAGAGCCTGACGAAAGCATTTCAACTATAAATACTTTGTCATGTTTAAAAATTATAGTAACACGTTCAGGAGTGAATTCCAAAACTTTCGCTTCAATAATCGCGCTATAGGCTGACATACTTTTACTTTTTATATAATGTAAAACATTGTCCCACGTAAAAGAGCCTGAACCGCCATGCGAAATAACATTATTGCTACTGACCGGCTGATTAACTCCGCCGCCTTTTAAACCATCTCCAATATGAGTTATTACATGTTTTTCTAAACTCTGCCCTTCTGGGGCGCTGACCGCGAGTTTACTCATATCTATTTTTTCCAAACTTTCCAAAACTTCAGGCAATGAAAGAATTTCATTTCTTTTAGCTAAACGGAGAAGGCATATTTCAATGATAGCTCTTGTAAACATTGTGCTTTTCATAAGAGTAAGCGCTTGAGATAAATTCTGAAGAATATATAAAATTTCTTCTAAAGTAAGTTTCGCGCTTTGCGACTTTATTACACTTATTTCTTCTTCCACAAAAGCCATGTCAGATGTGGAAGAACCGGTTGTTTTTATTATCATAAGATTACGATAATGTTCCAACAAACTCTCTGTAATGAACACAGGATCATTCCCGTTATTAATCATTAAATCAAGAATTTCAATAATTTCTTTTGTTTCCCCGAGAATTACGCGATTAGAAAGCTCAAACAACTTCTCATTATGAATCATGCCTAAAAGCTCAATAACATCTTCACTTTTAATTTTTTCTCCGGAAGAAAATGATATCATTTGATCCATAACGACAAGCGCGTCACGAAGGCTACCCTCAGCTCCGCGGGCTATCAAAACACACGCTTTATCTTCAATATCAATCTTTTCTAAGTTAGCTATATATTTCAAACGATCAAATATCATCATCGGGCCTATACGCTTAAAATCAAACCTCTGGCATCTGGAAAGAATGGTAGGCAAAACTTTATACGCTTCAGTAGTAGCAAAAATAAATTTCACATGGCTTGGCGGCTCTTCCAATGTTTTTAATAATGCGTTAAACGCTTCGGTAGTAAGCATATGAACTTCATCTATTATATAAATTTTATATTTACCGCTACTAGGCATAAACTTAACGCTTTCCCTTAACGCACGGATTTCATCTATACCTCGATTAGAAGCTCCGTCTATTTCCAAAACATCAATACTCGACCCCCTTGTTATCTCTTCGCATGATGAACATTTGTTACAGGGTCCATCCGGGCTCGCGTTAAGACAATTAAGCATTTTAGCCACAAGACGGGCTATTGAAGTTTTCCCCACACCGCGCGGTCCGCAGAATATATAAGCGTTAGCAACTCTACCGCGCGCTATAGAGTTCGATATTGTTTTCGCGACTACGTCTTGTCCAACAACATCCCCAAATGTCTGAGGCCTATATTTTTGAGCTAATACTTGATACGCCACTTTTCCCCGTTCTTTTTTTATTTAAATCATCTAAATATTTTATAAAATTTTTCTTCATTTCTTCCGCGTCAAAATACGCGCCTTTTAATTTACCGTTATTGCCCTTGGCGCCTTTTACCTGCCCCGGGCCAACACCTATAGGAGCTGGTTGAGGCGCAATCCCGCCTTTTGCCTGTATATCTGCAATAAAACATGAATCTTGCCATCTAGCGAATTCAAAGCTAAAAGTTTTAGCTAAAGCGCGTGATAATAAAAATATTTTTTCATTACGTACGGACAAATTGTAAAGAATACTGTTATACAATGTTTCTTCTTCCATCATTCGCGCGCCGGTAGAATTTCCGCTAGATACACTCACAGCTAGATTGTAACAAGAAGTTAAAGTATAAACACAACTAGCACCCTGAGGGAAAGGAATATTATCATGCGTATACCCCAACTGCCAATTACGCATACTCATACTAAACGCGTCTGCCGTAGCTTTTATATATTCTAGCGTTCCTCTGTCTTTGATTAAATTTTTAGATTGCTCGAAAATTAAATAAGATTTAAAAATATTACCCGACAAGCCTCCGGCAAATAAAATTCCCCGTGAACCTTCGACATACACATTATCAATTATTACTCCATCCTGCCAGACACGCCACGCGGAGGCCGTCATATCAATAATTGTTTTTCCTATCTCTTCTACATCAGAATTAACGGCTGTTTCAGAAATAACTTCAACATCTTCTCCTTTAACGGAAATGGATAAAAACAGGACTAAAAAAAACAATATTATTTGTCTAAAAATATTCATATCATCGCTATCGCGGCGGCGCCGAAAACACCAACATTTTTTTTAAGTTTCGCGGCTACTATCGGCGTTTTTGAAGCAAAAATATTAATAGTATGTTTTTTCACGGTATCTTTAATTTCTTTAAATAAAAGATTTCCTATAAGAGAGACGCCTCCGCCGATAACTATTATTTCCGGATCCAAAATATTTATCATATTTCCTAGCCATATGCCCAAGAAACGGCCTTCTTCCTGTATCGTTTTAATAGCAAGACTATCACCGCGTTTAGCGGCATCCGCGATTGTCTTCATTGTAATATCTGCCGCACCATTTTTAGTCATATTAACTGTTAAACTTTCCCCTTCCGGCCCGCGTGAAATATTTTTTAAAAATCTTTTAACTGTATTCGGCCCAGACGCTAAAGCCTCAATACATCCTTTACTGCCGCACGCGCAAAGAACCGTTTCATCATTATAACTAATCGTAACATGCCCGCCCTCACCTGCCATGCCGTTTTTACCGTGATATAATTTTCCGTCAATTATTATGCCTGTGCCTATACCGGTACTTACTGTAACATAAAAAATATTTTTATACCCTTTAGCGCTCCCCCAAAGCATTTCCGCTACACCCGCGGCATTAGCATCATTTTCAACTTTAGTTTTTATTTTTAGCCGTTCTTCCACCAAATCGCCAAGCGGAACTTTTACCCAGCCCTGCAAATTAGGCGGATTATATATTATTCTTTTTTGCGGATTTAATGGGCCCGGAGCGCAAACGCCTATTCCTTTTATATCTTTTTTAGACACACCGCCTGTTTTTAAAAGCATATCTATAGAAATAAAAAGCTGATTAAGCGAAACATTTTTGCCTCTCTCTGCTAACGTTGGGAGAATAATACTTTTTTTTAGTTTCCCCTCCGCTGAAACAAGCCCTGACGCGATTTTTGTTCCTCCAATATCAATACCTAAAAAATATTTTGCCATAATTATACTCCATTTTTTTTAACAAAAAACTGCCCGCTGGCCTCTTATATCAATATCCCAACAACACTGAATATCATTTTTTGCATAAAAATTATAACCGGTGAAAGAATACCGGTGAATAATAAAAAAAATAAAACAATAAATCCGTAATGTTCTAATTCTGCCAATTTAAGCTGAAATTTAAAAGGCAATAAACTTGTCACTATTTTAGCGCCGTCTAACGGTGGTATCGGTATAAGGTTAAAAGCGCATAACATCATATTTATTTTAGCCAATATTAAAAGCATGGAATACAAGATATAATTACTCTCAATAATTTTTATTTTTAATAATAAAACGGCTATCGCCGCTAATAAAAAATTAGCTAAACAGCCTGCGATTGATACAGCGAACATCCCAAGTTTAAAATTTTTCAAATTAAAATAATCAACAGGAATTGGTTTTGCCCAGCCAAATCCGGCTATAAAAAGCGCTAAAAGCCCCATAGGATCTATATGCGGCAAAGGATTTAATGTGAGCCTGCCTGCCTGTTTCGCGGTATTATCTCCGAATAAATACGCCGCTACACCATGCGCGATCTCATGAATAATTACTGAATAAAAAAGAGGTATTGCCATCATAAAAAATACAGGCGGATTTTGAATTAAAAGTTGTGTTAAATTCATTTGTTTTGATGCTCCTTAAGTAATACATCTATTTTTTTTATAATAGACTGTATCTCTTCGACCATTTTATCCGGCAATAACTCTTTTATTTCCGCTTCTTTAGTCAAAGTTTTTAGCATAGTTAATATTTTTGACGTTAAAACTGTTTTTCGCTCTTCAATATTTTCTTCTTCATTTTTAGGACAACGTTCTTCCATTATTTTAGTGAGTTCTTTTTTTGCAGACGCGGGATCAGCCGCTTCTTCAAGGACATATTTTCTTATTTCTTTATACCCTTCTTCCCCTAGCCCTTTATCTTTTTTATCATTAGCTTTTCTTAAAACATCAACAGCCTCGTAAGAAGGAACATCCCGCGCGGATAATTCATTGTTATATTTTTTATCAAGATAATCCGGCTCTTTCTCTTCAAGAAAAGAATATGACCGTAAGAGTTTAAGAGCTGTCTCTTTTCTTATGCCTATTTCTTTTTTAAGATAATTCTCAAATTCTTTATATCCCCATTCTTTAAATAACTTATCCCGCCAAACAACATAAAGCATACTGCCTAAATCTATCCAGCTTGTTTTAAAATCTTTAGCGTTTTCTAAAACTTTATATCTTATAGATGAAGAATCTACTTCAGACATTTTGTTTTCAATATTTTTTATAGTTTTTGTTTTTATGTTATCCACTTGAATTCCCTTGCTGTTTTTCGGTTTAATTGCCCTTTACAAAAAAATTATTTACCAATAGAAATCGTATCCGCCCCAAAATAATTTTTTATAGCTTTTGGCATCGCTATACTTCCGTCTTCCCGCTGATAAATTTCCAATATCGCTATAACAAGCCGCGGAAGCGCGACGCCTGAACCATTAAGAGTGTGCGCGAGCCTTGGTTTTTCATTTTTATCTTTTGGCTGATATTTTATGTTTGCTCTCCTAGCCTGAAAATCAGAAAATACAGAACAACTTGATACTTCAAGCCACTTCCCGGCTCCGGGAGCCCATAATTCAATGTCATAACACTTTTGCGCGGAAAAACTTATGTCTCCCGTACAAAGTTCAATTACCCTATAAGGCAGTTCAAGCCGTTTTAAAATATCTTCCGCGTCACGAACTAATTTTTCAAGTTCATCCATGGAAGATGACGGAGTAACAAATTTTACCATTTCCACTTTATCAAACTGATGAACACGCGTAAGACCTTTTGTGTCTTTTCCATAAGAACCGGCTTCGCGTCTAAAACACGGCGTATACGCTGTGTAATACAACGGCATTTCTTCTTCTTTTAAAATTTCATCCGCGTGTATATTTGTCACAGGGACTTCCGCAGTAGGAATTAAAAATAAATCTTCTTCGTTTATTTTATACATATCTTCTTCCATCTTTGGAATCTGGCCTGTGCCGCGCATTGTTTTTCTATTCACTACAAACGGCGGAAAAATTTCTTTGTAACCATGTTCTTTTGTGTGAATATCCAGCATGAAATTTATAAGAGCGCGTTCAAGCTTCGCGCCCATCCCCATAAAAAGAGGAAATCCTGAACCTGTAATTTTAACGCCGCGCTCAAAATCAAAAAGCCCGTTAAGCCGACCTAATTCAACATGATCTTTCGGAGTAAAAGAAAATTTAGGGATTTCTCCGTGAACTCTGACTACTTTATTATCTTTTTCAGAACTACCCACAGGAACACTTTCATGCGGGACATTCGGAATAAACTCCAGCCATTTTTTATATGATTCTTCTAGGTTTTTCAGCTCGTTATCAATACTTTCTATTTTTTTTGTAATTTCATTAACCTTTTCTTTAAGACTCAACGCGTCAAGTTTTTGTCTCATCATTTTACCGATTTCTTCTGACGCGGAATTTTTGTCACGTTTAAGAGTTTCAGTCTCTTTTATAAGTTCGCGCCGTTTTTCATCCATCGCTAAAAAATCATCTACATTCACGCTGGAATTTCTGTTTAAAAGCGCGCGTTTCACTAAATCAATATTTTCTCTGATAAATTTTGGATCAAGCATAGTTAAACCCTTTCACGTTTTTAGGAGTATTGTTTTACGGCGCGGGACCGCCGCTAAATAAAAAAATAAATAATTTTAAATAAGGCTTTTAACCGCTACTAGAAAACCGCGGGCTTTAAAAGCCTTATTTAGCGGCGGCCCGTAAGACTCCCCGCTATTTTTTTCAAATGAACCTCTTCCGATTTTGTCAATTCTCTAAATTCGCCTTGTTTTAAACCGTCGCTAGTAAGTCCCGCGTATTTTATTCTTTCAAGAGAAATCACATCTGAACCTATCTCTTCAAACATGCGCCGTATCTGACGTTTTCGGCCTTCATGAATTTTCACATTAAAAATATCGCCATTTTTTTCACGCCCGATTTTTGTAATAACGCACCGCGAAAGTTTCTTCCCATCAAGCTCTATACCGCTTCTTAAAATATGGATATTCCTTTCCGGTATATTGCCTTTAACTTTCGCTATATATTCTTTCTCAATTTCAAAACTCGGATGAGAAAGACGATGCGTCAAGTCTCCGTCATTTGTGATTATTATTACGCCGGTGGTATCTTTATCCAGACGGCCTATAGAATAAAGCCTGCCGTCTATATTTTTAAAAAAATCCGTTATTTTCGCGCGTTCATGCGTGTCTAGAGATGTTGAAATGACATTTTTGGGTTTATTAAAAATAAAATATTTTTTTTTGATAGGCGCTTGTAACGGCTTACCATCAACAAGAACGGCATGTATAAACGGGTCAACCTTATAGCCTTTTTCCGTAACAACCTTACCGTCAACGCTTACTCTACCCTCTTCTATAAAAGCAATAGAACCTCTTCGAGAAGCAATCCCTGCCTCAGCAAGTATAACCTGTAAACGTTTTTCCATTTTTCCAAAATCTTTTATAATAGCGAATACCGCTAATCTTTTCGGGTTTATCGGTTAGGTTTTAACGCGTCAAGATTTTCATTCAAAACTACAATCTGCTTTTTAAAGGCATCTTTTTTTTCTATTTCCTTTTGAACTACTTCTCTCGGCGCTTTTTCAATAAACTCTTTATTTTTCAATTTTCGATCTATCGAATTAAAATAATTTTCTGTCTCTATTATTTTTTTTGTTATTCTCGCGGTTTCTTTTTCAACATCAATGAGGCTCCCGATTAAGACATATAATTTGATATCTCCGATTATCCCAGACGCCGATAAAGCCGGCCTCTCAAGACCTTTTGACATATTGCAAACTTTAGCCCGTGCCAATTTTTCAATATATTTTTTTTCTTTTTCAATTAATTCAATATCATCATCATTTCCCACGTTAAAACTTACGTCTACGATTGAACTAGCATCTAAATTCCAAAACGCCCTTATATTCCTAATGGCGCTTATTATTCCCATCAATTTAGCCATAGAAAATTCCGCGTCTTTATTAATGAATTCCTCATTTTGTCTAGGCCACTCCGCGTTCATAATATATTCGCTTGATTTAAAATGTCTAGGAAGTTTAGACCATAATTCCTCTGTTATATACGGCATAAAAGGATGTAATAACCTTAATATCCCGCTAAGAACGAATAAAAGAACGCTCTGAACATTTTTTTTATCATGAGAAAGTTTAGCTAACTCTAAATACCAATCACAATATCTATGCCACACAAAATCATACAATATTTGCGCGGCATCATTAAACCTATATCCGGCAAGACTTGATTCAACTTTTTCAATAGTTTCAAAATAACTATTTATTATCCATTTGTCCGGCAAAGAAAATCTTGATAAATCTAATTCAGAATTGTCTATAAATGTCTCATCAACATTCATTAGAACATACCGCGCGGCATTCCATAATTTATTCGAAAAATTTCTGCCGACCTCAAATTTTTCTTTTGATAAAAAAACATCTTGGCCTTGAGATGTTATAGAGATAAGACTAAAACGAAGCGCGTCACTACCGACTTCTCCTATTATTTCAAGAGGATCAATAACATTTCCAAGAGACTTTGACATTTTTGTTCCGGTAGAATCTCTCACTGTCCCATGTATATAAACATCCTTAAACGGCACATTTCCCATAAATTTTAAGCCCGCCATAATCATTCTGGCTACCCAAAAAAATATTATTTCCTGAGCCGTTACTAACGCGTCTGTCGGATAAAACTTTTTTAATTCTTCCGTATCACTCGGCCAGCCAAATGTTGAAATAGGCCAAAGCCACGAACTAAACCATGTATCCAAAACATCAGGATCCTGAACAATATTGTTACCGCCGCAATACGGGCATTTTTCTGGAAAATCTTTTTCCTGCGGAACAAAAACACCTTTAACATTAGGCCCTGAAACCTTAACTTCACGGGCATCTTTAAAATCAAGACAATCCTTACAATACCATACCGGTATACGATGCCCCCACCAAATCTGCCGTGATACACACCAGTCTCGTATGTTTTCCATCCAATTCAAATATACCTTTGTCCATCTCTCTGGATAAAAATTCACTCTCCCGTCTTTGACTACCTGAATCGCTTCTTCACTAAGAGGTTTCATTTTTACAAACCACTGATTTGAAAGACGCGGTTCGCTCATTGTATGGCATCTATAACAATGCCTCACAGAATGCACATGCTTTTCAGATTTTATAAAAAGATTCCGTTCCTTTAAATCCTCAATGATAGTTTCACGGCATTCAAATCTATCCATTCCTTGATAATCCCCGCCTAACTCATTTATCTTCGCGTTAGAGTCCATTACATTAATTCGCTCTAAGCCATGCCTGCTACCCATTTCAAAATCAACAGGATCATGCGCGGGAGTAACCTTTAAAGCACCTGTTCCAAACGAAGGATCAACTGATTCATCAAAAATAATTTTAAGTTCTCTCCCTATGATAGGTAAAATAATTATTTTTTCGGAAAGACCGCGATAACGCTGATCATTAGCATTCATCGCTACAGCTGTATCTCCAAGCATTGTTTCAGGCCGAGTAGTCGCGACCACAATATAATCTTCATTTTCAACTTCAAGTTTATCATGTCCTTTTACGGGATATTTGATGTAATATAACATCCCTTCAACTTCGCTATGTTCAGCTTCTTCATCACTTAAAGCAGTTTCACATCTAGGGCACCAGTTAATAATAAAATTGTTTTTATAAATGAGGCCTTCGTAATAAAGACGACTAAAAACTTCTTTTACCGCGCGTGAAAGGCCCTCATCCATTGTAAAGCGAGTTCTATCCCAATCACATGACGCGCCAAGCCGTTTCAACTGGCGTATAATTGTATTGCCGTATTCATCTTTCCATTGCCACACACGTTCTAAAAATTTTTCACGGCCTAAAACCTGCCTTGTAAGACCTTCTTTAGCTATTGACCGTTCAACAACATTTTGAGTGGCAATACCCGCGTGATCCGTACCGGGCATCCATAAAACCTCATAGCCCTGTAAACGCTTCCATCTAATAAGAATATCCTGAATAGTATTATTTAAGGCGTGCCCCATATGAAGAATACCAGTCACGTTTGGCGGCGGAATAACTATTGAATAGGCGGTTTTTCCTGTACCTGTCTTCGCGGAAAATAATTTTTTTTCTTCCCAATCTTTATAAATCTGTTCTTCAATACTTAACGGGTCATATCTTGAAGGAATTTCTTTCACTTTTTGCTGGCTCCTTCTTCATCTTTTAAAAATTTATATTCAATTGAATCTATTAAAGCTCGCGCGCTCGCATCTATAATATTCTCAGAAACTCCGACAGTCCACCATGATGTGTTTTCATCCTGCGATTGTACAAGCACTCTGACCTTTGCCGCTGTCCCTGCCTTTTCATCCAAAACACGAACACTGAAATCAGTAAGCCGCATATTGTTTAGAGATGGGAAAAATTCATTTAAAGCTTTTCTTAATGCCCGATCCATGGCATGCACAGGACCGTCACCTTCTGCGACTGTATGACGAATTTCACCATTAATATTTACTTTAACTGTGGCTTCCGACTCAATCTTCCCATCAACATGCTTCTCCACTATCACACGCAATTCTTCAATCGTAAAATATTTTTTTTCTACGGAATACACGCGTTCCATTAAAAGAATAAGAGACGCCTCAGCTAATTCAAATTGATATCCTTCATTTTCCAATGCCTGCACTTCTTTTAAAATTTTTTTCGCTTCATCAGGATTCTTCCCTATCGCGACGCCTCGTTCCTCTGCTTTAGCGATAATGCTTGATTTTCCTGAAAGTTCTGAAATAAGAAGCCTCCTAGTATTTCCAACCTTGTCCGGTTCAATATGTTCATATGTTTTTGAATTCTTCATCATCGCGTTAATATGAACCCCTGCTTTATGCGCGAAAGCATTTTTTCCTGTGTAAGACTGCGAATCATTCGGTTTCATATTGGCTACTTCAGCAATAAAATTTGAAACTTCCGTAAAATTTTTAAGCGCCAACTCCGAAAGGACATCAAACCCAAGTTTAAACCGAAGAGCCGGCGCGATCGAAACTAAATTAGCATTACCGCACCGTTCGCCATATCCGTTAAATGTACCTTGCACTTGCACACAACCCGCTGACACCGCGGCAATAGAATTAGCCACAGCCATTTCACCATCGTTATGCGTGTGTATTCCCAAATCAATATTCACATTATTTTTCACTTCCCTTACAACATCAAAAACCCTGCTTGTAAGCGCGCCGCCATTCGTATCGCAAAGGATAATACACTCGGCTCCAGCATTTACCGCTACTTCTATCGCTTCCACGGCATATTTAGGATTTTCTTCATATCCATCAAAAAAATGTTCCGCGTCAAACATAACGCGCCGGCCTTTTTTCTTTAAATATTCAATAGACTCGCCAATCATTTTTAAATTTTCTTTTAAACTTGTTTTTAAAACCGCCTTAACATGAAGATCCCACGTTTTACCGAAAATAGTCACATAAAGCGTCTCACTTGCCAAAAGCCCTTTTAGAATAGGATCATTAGATACTTGAGAATCTACGCTGGGGGTACTGCCGAACGCCGCAAGCTTCGAATTCGCAAATTTTATTGACCGCGCCTCTTTAAAAAATTCATCTTCCTTGGGGGTTGCGCCGGGCCATCCGCCTTCGATAAAATCTATACCCAATTCATCCAATTTTTGGGCTATACGAATCTTATCCTGAACAGAAAACGAAATACCCGCAGATTGTGAACCGTCTCTAAGAGTCGTGTCATAAATATAAACTTTCTTCATAAACAATCCTTAAAATTATTTTTTATTTTTACCCGGCTTATCCAATTCAAACGCGTCATGTAAAACCTTAACCGCGGTTTCCGCGTCGCTTTTTTTAATAACGCATGAAATTTTTATTTCACTGGTTGAAATCATATCAATATTTATTTTTTTAGACGCAAGAGCTTTAAACATTTTTGCCGCGACACCCGCGTGACTCCGCATACCTATCCCGACTACCGACACTTTCGCAATTTCTTTATCCAATTTAATTTCTCCTGTGCCAATTTTATTTTTCAAACCAGCCAAAACATCTTGCACCTTAGTTAAATCCGCGCTTGAAACAGTAAAAGAAATATCAGTCGCGCCCGTGCGTGAAATATTTTGAATAATCATATCAACGTTAATTCCAGCGTTTGCCAAACCTTCAAATAACCTGCTCGCTTCTCCGGGTTTATCAGAAACATCGCATACGGTAATTTTCGCTTCCCCTTTATTAAGAGCAACACCTCTAACTAAAACATCTTCCATATCTTTACCCTCCTTGCATATCATTGTTCCTGTATTTTTTGAAAAACTCGACCTAACATGTAACGGAATATCATACTTACCGGCGGCTTCAATACTGCGCGCCTGCATTACTTGAGCGCCTAAAGACGCCATTTCAAGCATCTCATCATAACTGATACTCGCAAGTTTACGCGCGTTTTGAACAATACGCGGATCAGTAGTATAAATCCCTTCAACATCAGTATAAATTTCACAAGTTCCCGCGTTAAGGACTTTCGCGAGAGCTACCGCCGTCATATCTGATCCGCCCCTTCCAAGCGTTGTTATTTCCTGATTCAAATTCACGCCTTGAAACCCCGCGACAATAACAACTTTCCCCTTTTTAATTTCTTCAATAATTCGTTTAGCGGATATATCAATTATCCGCGCTTTTGTATGCGCAGAATCAGTCAAAATACCTACTTGAGCGCCTGTAAAAGAAATAGCACTTGTTCCGATTTCATGTAATGCCATCGCTAAAAGCGCCACTGAAATTTGTTCGCCTGTAGACATAAGCATATCAAGCTCACGCTCTAAAGGTTTCTGTGTTATTTTAGAAGCAAGTTCCAAAAGGTCATCAGTCGTATCCCCAAGAGCGGATACAACGACTACAACATCATACCCCTTTTTTTTATACTCCTTCACGCGCTCGGCAACTTTCTTAATCCTCTCAGGATTCGCGACGCTACTGCCGCCATACTTCTGAACTATAAGTTTCTCATTCTTTTTTGCCATAAAAACTCCTATTCCTTTACTGAAACTTATTATTTACTATAAAAATACAACAAAAATTTAAGCTCTATATTATACAATATACGAAAAATTTAATATACTCAAAAAATAAATTTTTTAGAAACGGCGACCATCATAAATTACGGTATTACACCTTAGGAATTATAAAAGAAAAATCAGAGCCCTCGCCTACCACGCTTTTCACCATGACACTTCCTCCATGCGCCTGAATAATATTTTTTACAATTGAAAGACCGAGCCCTGTTCCTTCTATTTTACGAGAATGCGATTTATCCACTCTGAAAAATCTTTCAAACACGCGGGACAATAATTCTTCAGGAATACCGCACCCTGTGTCTATCACGGATACTTTGATAAAACCTTCTATTTTAGAAATAAAAATACTCACAAAACCGTTTCGTTCCGTATATTTAACGGCATTATCTACCAAATTAAATAGCGCGCTATACAAAGCCTGTTCATCGCCCTTTGCTTTACAATAAACAGCCGGAGAAGAATTGAGAGTAACTGATATATTTTTTTGTTCCGATTGCTGTCTAATAGCATTTATAACCTGTTCCGCGATATTCCGCATATCTACCGCAATAAATTTAATTTTATTTTTTCCTGATTCCAATTTTGATAATTCCAAAATATTATCAATTAACTTATTAAGCCTGTCTGACTCCTTAAGAATAACATTTAAAAAACTTCGCGCGTTTTTTTCATCGTTTAAAGCGCCGTCTATCAAAGTTTCCGCATATCCCTTAATGGACGCGACAGGAGTTTTCAATTCATGCGAAACATTCGCGACAAAATCTTTTCTTATTTGTTCTAATTTTCTCAAATTAGTAATATCATGAAATACCATGACTCCGCCTTTTATAACATTTTCCATTACAAGCGGCGTCGCGTGAATTAAAAGAACTTTTTCTTGAACATTATGAATGATAATTTCTTGAGAAATGACTCCTTCTTTAAAAGAAAGTATTTTATCAGACAATTCCCTTATTTCAATATTGCGTATAATTTCTATCGGCAATTTTCCTTCATAAGATTCAGTTATATTTAAAACAGAAGTAAGAGCTGAATTCATGAGCGTAATTCTTCCCTGCTCGTCAAAAACCATCACTCCGTCAAACATACTTAAAAAAATAGCTTCTAAACGAGAACGCTCCATTGTAATATCTTTTATTTTAACTTTTATTTCGTCCCCCATAAGATTAAACGCTTTCGCGAGATGCGCTGTTTCATCTTTTTGGGGCATAAAAAATTTTGTCGTAAAATCTCCTTTCACAAAATCTTTCGCGAGGTTTGATATCTCGCGTAAAGATTTAGTAAGAAATAATGCCGCTAAGAAACTCAATAATATTGCCAATAAAATTCCCAAAGACCCCGCAGGTATAATAATTTTTTTTATATCATTTTCCAGACCTTCTATTTCAATAAGCGGTTTCGCTAAACGAATAATACCAAAAAAATTTTTACCGGTAACAAGTTTCGCCTTGTAAAGCATATGTTTTTTTATTGTGGTAGAAAATCTTTTACTCTCTCCGAATCCAGTATGAATAGCAGACTGAACTTCCGTACGGTATAAATGATTTTCCACGCGCATTATTTGGTCAATAGTAAGCAAAGAATCGCCTAAAACAGTACCATCAATATCGATAATTGTCGCGCGGGCGCCGGAAGTTTCGCCTATTTTGTCCGCGAGCGCATCAAATGAAGTAATTCTACCCAAAATAGCAGTATTCGTAATTTCAATATTTTTTATAGAATTTATTTTTTGAGATTCGACTGAATAAAAGACTTCAACAAAAAGACTGGCAAGATTGAGATTTTTTAAAAGATTAATTTTTATATTTTCATAAGCAGACTTAGATAAATTGCCATATAGATAAAAAGACACAACAACTAAAATCGATATAAATATCAGGCTGAAACTGATAAATATTTTTTGATATATTTTCACTTCCCCGCCTCGGCAAATCTATATCCCAGCCCTCTAATAGTTTCAATAAAGCGCCCGCTTGTCCCAAGTTTTTCCCTAAGCCGTTTAACATGCGTGTCAATAGTCCTAGTGGTAACATCTCGACCTAAATCCCATACATCATTCAACAAACGGTCACGCGATTGAACCCGGCCGGCTCTTTGCATTAACGTCAAAAGAAGCTTAAATTCCATATGAGTAAGGACTATTTCTTTATTACCGGTAGTAACTTTATGGCGAGGGATATCTATAATTAAATCTTTAAATTGAAAAGAATTTTTTTCAACATTTAAAGAAAGGCTGTCAGGCGTTTTTGTTCTTTTTAAAATAGTCTTGATTCTAAGCATTAATTCGCGAGGGCTGAACGGTTTTACCATATAATCATCCGCGCCTAACTCTAACCCTACGATACGGTCTATTTCTTCACCTCGCGCGGTAAGCATAATAACAGGCAAAGATGACTTTATTTTTTTTATTTCTTTTATGATTTCAAAACCGTCTTTTCCGGGAAGCATTACGTCCAGAACCACAATATCAGGCGTGTTATCAGAAAGGATTTCAAGAAGTTTTTCTCCTGTCTCATACGTAAAACAACTATCGCCGTTTTTTTCTATGTTATATTTAATCAGGCGAGCTATATGTTCATCATCTTCAACCAAAAAAATTTTACTACCCGCCACAAAAATCACCTACTTGGGCTTTATTCTGATTTTATTTAACCCTGATTTAGGATTAAATAAAATCAGAAATGACCACCACCAAAGCCCATAATTTCTATGAATTCAAACACAAACAAACTCAAAATTATTTCGCTACTGGTTTTCCTGATGATAAATTTGTTTTTTTCGCAATAGGTTTAGGTGCCGTCGGAGCCTGCATAACCGCACCATTTTTATTAGTTAAAAATCCCATAAATTTATTAAATTGTTCAGCATTAATAATAGATTTCATCCCTAATAAATCTTCTGTTCTTTTATCAACTATCTTTGCTTGGATATCTTTAATTTGATTAGTAAGGCTTGCAATCACACTGTTATCGGAAGTAGCCTTTTGAATCTCATTAAAAAGATTGTTCTGAGTTTCTCCTAAATTTCTATAAAGTTCTTGCATATCTAAACGTATTGCTGTGCGATGAGCTTTAATTTTTTGCTGTTGTTCCGCTGTAAGATTTAATGAATCCATCATATCAGTATGTTTGGGCGGCATTTGCGCTGGTAGTACAGCTGGCACTTTATTAGCAGTATTTTCTTTAGCATTTTCAGCTATAGCCAAAGGGCTACTGAATAATAAACTAACTCCTAAAAAAAATATTACTATGACACTAAAATAAACAGATTTTATTTTTTGCATACGCTCTCCTTTTTTATTAAATGGTTAATTTCTAAAATATTGTTAAAATATTACCATAAAACCAGCGCCATTTCATTAAATATTTTAACTTTTAATTCAAAAAAAATTCATACGCATTCCGCAAACTATAAAAAATGTTAATACAAAAAAATAAAAAAATAAAAATTTTATTCAGATGGCTGAAATATAATCATTACACTATTTCCGCGATTATGGGACTCTTACTAGAACGATTACCCTGTGAAAAATTTTCTATTAAAATAGTAGAAACATTAAAACAAATCTTCGAAGAAACCCACGATAATACCTCTATTTCAGTCCTAGCATATTCATTTTGTTCACCGGAATTTAAAAAAGTATCCTCAGAAATAAAAAACATAAAAAGTATATTTAAAAATAAAATTATTATTATATGCGGCGGGCCGCATTCCACGGCAATGCCGGAAGACATCATTAACTCTGGTGCTGATAACTGCTTTATAGGAGAATCAGAAGAATCATTAATTTCATTTCTAACAACACTCGCAGACGCTAACATACCAAAAGAAAAAATTATTTTTCCTATACCTCTCAATAATTTTGACTCGTATCCTCCATTTGCCTATCAAATAAATTTTATTACTCCCATGGAAATACAAAGAGGATGCCTAAACTTTTGCGGGTTCTGCCAAACACCAAGGATATTCAGCGGAATAAAAGAAAGAAGCATAGAATATATCAAAAGATTCGCGGGATATATAAAAAATAACAGCCGAAAAGAAATATCATTTATTATTTCAGACGCTCTATCGTATGGAATGGAAAACAAAAAAGTAAATTTAAAAAAAATAGAAGAATTATTTATCGCGTTAAAGGATGTGGGTCTAAAAATTAATTTTGGTTCGTTTCCATCAGAAATTTCACCTTTAACTTTAATTAAATGTCCTGAATCTGCCATACTAATAAAAAAACATGCGCAAAACACAAAAATATTATTGGGAGGGCAAAGTGGCAGTAACAATGTTTTAAAACTAATGAATCGTCCTCATTCCGCGGAAAACACTATTACATCTATCAAAATATTACAAGATGCGGGATTCATGCCTATTGTGGATATTCTTTTTGGATTTCCGGGAGAAACAAAAGAAGACAGATTTGAAACATTAAATATGATAAAAATAATAACAAAAAATCACAGCGCTCGGGTAAATCTTCATTATTTTATTCCATTACCCGGAACGCCGTTCGCTAATAAAAAACCTGAAATATTAGAAGACGAATTAAAAGAAGAACTATTTTTAATAATAAAAAATGGATACGGACGGGGCGATATTTTTAAACAGATAACATTTAGCTGACAAACCTTAAAACATAAATCTTCACAGCTTCTTAAGTCTTTAATTACCTTAAAAGACCTAAAATCAATTAATCAAACCCTTATCTATCTTGTCCTTTATTTCAAACATGCGCCGTATGTGGTTGACTTCCCCATCAAGAAGAGTATCTATCACAGAACTGTCTTTAGACGCAAGATGCCGTTTTAAATCATGCAAAAATAACATAAAATCTTTTTCAAAATTAATACCCGCCTTAAGGGCATCTTCTTCATTTATTGTATTTTCAAGCCGTTTTTTAAGAACAGCGTCACAATTAAAGGTATTCTGGTCAGCTAAAGATTTTAAAAACATTAACCTTTCTCCGGGATACGCTTCCTCTTGTTTTTTAAAAATTTCATTATTACGCCACTTAGTAAGTTCCATTTTGTCATGTTGCTCATCTTTAGCTAATTCCATGAAAAGTTTACCGACATGATAATTTGAACAATTATGCGCGAGGGATAAATACAAATCTATACCTTTAGCCTTTGCCTGAATAGCCATTTCTAAAATATCTTTCGCGGTATATTTCTCGTTCATCTTAAAACCTCCTGAAAATAAAACCTGAAATCCATATAGACTTCTTGATTTCAAAAATATTTCAGAAAAATATTAACATATTAAAAAGGCTTTTGCAATGAATAGTGAGGAGAAAATTATTTTTATCTATTTGTAAAATAATAGCGGATTTAAAAAATATTTTTTTTAAAACAGAAGTTAATCGATATTTATCTCATCATCAAAAAGGCCTTCAAACCTTGTTTGTATTGTTTTTCTTGTTTCGAAAAATAAATCGTCATGAATATCCTTTATTGATTTTGAATCAAATGCGTCTGAATGCCTTGCAAGATTTTCAAAAATAGAAGTTATTTTATCAAAATTCGGGACAGTAAAATTATCAATTTTAAGGGCATTAAGTATGCTTAGGCACATCATAGCGCGCATAACCTCTCCCTTGCTGAGATTAGAAAGCCTAGAAGTCTTTTCTATATACGTATCAAGCCATTTAGGTATTAAAAGCTGCGTTCTAAGCATAACAAACTCCTTATTAAGTGTTATAAAAATCCTTATATTATCTTCTCAAATTTATTTTGAAAGAAAAAATATTTTTTTCGTGTCTATATAAATATAGGCAATAAAATCAGCATCGTCAAATTTTAGGAATATTTTTTTCTGAAGTAATATAATTTTTATAAAAATGAGCCGCGAAATCACAAAAAATAATTGTATAGCCGACTGGCCGATAAATGAACAGCCCAGAGAAAAAATTTTACAATCCGGCGGAGAAATACTTACTGACGCCGAATTATTAGCTATTATCTTGGGAACAGGTATTAAAGGAAAAAACGCGGTAGACTTAAGCCGTGATATTATAAAAAATTTTAGCACTTTTAGAAACATCGGTATGGCGAATTTTGAAAAAATAAAAAATTTCGCGGGGTTAGGCCCGGCAAAAATAGCCCGAATAAAAGCTGTAATTGAAATAGCAAAAAGATTTCAGGAGGAAAATATAATTAAACGGGGAGAAAAAATACAATCCGCGAAAACTGTTGTTACCGCCCTTAATTCTAGAATGCGCGACATGCCGAAGGAAGTTTTTAAAATTATAATTTTAGACGCCGGAAACAAAATAATAAAAATAAAAGACTTAACAACAGGCACAGTAAATAGAGCAATTCCCATAATACGCGAAATATTTCATTCCGCGATAGAATCACATGGTGTATCTATTATTTGCGTGCATAATCATCCATCAGGAAATACTCAACCCAGCGAAGAAGATAAAATATTTACTAAAGATTTATCAGACTCCGGCAAATTAATGGAAATACCTGTCCTAGACCACATTATTATAGGAAATAACGGATACTACAGTTTTGCGGAACAAGGAACATTATAACCTTTACACAAAAAAATAATTAACCCGTAAATAATATTTATACCAAACAATAATATTTCACAAAAAACTTTCTTGCCGTTTTAAGGAAATAATGTATAATAAACCCGCTCATTTAGTTAATACATTATTGGTTGCATAAAATGCTACACTTCTTTTTCGCATGATACTGACAAAACTTTTGGTGCCAAGGTAGCTCAGTCGGTAGAGCAGAGGACTGAAAATCCTTGTGTGGGGGGTTCGATTCCCTCCCTTGGCACCACTTTTAAAAATAGCACACCATTCCTATTCCCCACATTCTTCCTTAATTACTTCTCAAAAATTTAACCCAAAAAATTATAAAAATTTTCATACAAAATTTGCTTTGTAAAATTAAGATTGTATACTTATTTATTATTTTTCTTCTTGTAAATTACCGCTAAAACTCGGCCTGTTTTTTTATGAAATTTTTATATGGGAGGTTGCTGCATGTTCAGCGATGAATACATCACTAGTAAAAAAATTCTTTTTGTATCAAGTGAAGTTTTTCCGTTTGTTAAAAGCGGCGGTTTAGCAGATGTTTCATGCGCTTTGCCGAAAGCACTCAAAAAATTGGGGCATGATGTCCGCGTAGTCCTTCCTAGATATTGGAGTATAGATAAATATCAATATAATCTTAAACCAGTTATAGCACCTATGGGTGTTCAAATGGGTAACTGCCTTGTATGGTGCGCTGTTTTCGAAAGCAAAATTGATGATATCCCTGTTTATTTCATAGAACATGAACAATTTTTCGGCAGATCCGGCATTTACGATGACGGTAAAAAAGCCTATTACGATAACGCGGAACGATACGGTTTTTTATGTAAAGCGGCACTTCAATTATGCCGTGATATAAATTTCAAACCCGATATCGCTCATTCAAATGACTGGCAAACCGCGCTTTTAGCGCCGTATCTAAAAACATGGCATGCGTATGATTCATTTTTTAGAAATACTGCCTCTGTATTTTCTATCCATAATATCGCCTATCAAGGAATTTTCCATCCAAATTCATTACGCTTTTTAGGAATTGGGAATGAACATTTTACAGAATCAAAATTTGAAAATTTTGGTTATATAAATTTCATGAAAGGCGCGCTTTTTTTCGCGGACGCCATCAGCACTGTAAGCCCTTCATATGCCCGTGAAATTTTGGCAGAACCGGGAGGAAACGGACTCGGCCCGTATCTTAAAAGAAGACATGAAGATTTACACGGAATTTTAAACGGAGTTGACTATGACTGCTGGAACCCAGAAACAGATACTATTATCCCTGCTAAATATTCCTTGGACGACATGTCCGGTAAAGCTGAATGCAAAAAAGCCCTTCAACGCGAATTTTGGCTGAGAGAATCTCCCAATGTGCCTATTTTTGGCATTGTCGCTCGTTTTACTCCACAAAAAGGATTACAACTTTTAGCACCAATAATAGAAAAATTAGTAACTGAGATGCTGGCACAATTTGTTTTTCTCGGAAGCGGAGAAAAAAATTTAGAAGATTTCTTCGGCGGTCTTCCCGCAAAACATCCGGGAACAATAGGCGCGTGGATTGGATATAATAACTACAAAGCACATCTTATCGAGTCCGGCGCTGACTTCTTTTTAATGCCTTCTCTTTATGAACCTTGCGGGCTTAATCAAATTTATAGCATGAAATACGGAACACTTCCTATAGTAAGAAAAACAGGCGGATTGAATGATACGGTATGGTCATACAATGAACAAACAGGTGAAGGCACAGGATTTTGTTTTGACGCGATAGACCCGTATGCTTTATATTACACTATCGGATGGGCTGTAAGCACCTATTATGATAGACCGGAACATATGCGAAATATGAAAAAACTCGCGATGTCCGCGAATTTTTCATGGCAAACTAGCGCGGAACAATATTCCCGTCTTTATGAAAAAGCCATCAATAGACGCAACTCATGGTGGTAATCGGTTCTTTCAAAAAAATTATTTTTAAAAAAATGTTGCTTTTATAAAAATAATAGTGTATAATAATTGAATTACAAGAGATGTGTGTAATCTTGTTGTAAAAATGGTTAAAGTGATTCGGCTTAAGAAACCGATAGAGAAAGTGATAGAGCGAAAATATTTAGCTATCTTCCCAAAAGCAAGTCCAGCTAAAAGAATATTTATGTATACTGCCGATAATAATATCCTTCTAAAAATATCCGTTCTAAAAAATCTCGTCATTTCCATAATTCGATTTGATTTTTCATATCTCAAAGTAAAGATGTAATGTTGTTATTTTTTTTATTTAAAACAGGAGGAAGAGAGAATGGAAGGCAGTAAGTTGTATGTAGGAAATTTAAAATATTCAGTTACAAGCGCTGAACTGAATGAGTTGTTCGGAAAATACGGACAAGTAAAAGAAGCAGCGGTTATTAATGGCAGAGGTTTCGGTTTTGTGGAAATGTCAACACCTGAAGAAGCTGAAAAAGCTCAAACAGATTTAAATGGCAAAGATTTCCAAGGCAGAGCCTTAGTTATTAATGAGGCCCGCCCACGTGAAAATAACGGCGGCGGAAACGGCGGTTCTAGACCTCCACGTAGACCATTCGGTGGCGGCGGTTCCAGAGGCGGATTTAGAGGCGGGAACAGAGAACAAAGAGATAGATTCTAATTTCCTGAATAAAACATTTATTCAAAAATAAGGCTGTTTTTTAAAATAAAAACAGCCTTATTTTTTTCAGTTTAACTAAAAAAACCAATCCGATCTTCATCCAATTCAATGTCCATTTTGTAAAGATACCAAAAATATATCAATCAGCGTATAAAAATAGAGTTCTTGCGTAACTTGATTTAACAACTCAAAATCAATCCTGTCCGATAAAACTATTTCACCAAAAAACGAGTTGAAATTCCTTAATTTTAAAATCAGAAATTCTAGATGGTGTTGCACTTAACAGATCTATCAATGTCAACCTTGATAATAATGCTTCTTTTATTATTCTATGTAAATAAAATAACGATTTTTCGGGAGTGTATAATCTTTTGTGTAAATAGATAATGTAGTAAGGGAGGTGGTATGGGGCTTGCCCCATACCGGGCGGACTGGTAAAATGTCTGCTATGTTTTATTAACTTTTACACAGGAGGTTTTTTATGCAGATTTCTTTTAATATTGATGAAGAATTAAAAAAATGTAAAACCATTGAGGAACTTACAGGAAAAAACGGACTTTTTAAAAGAATGCTTAAAGAAATAACAGAACAAATTCTTGACGCTGACCTCAAAGTCAATGAAAAATCCATAGTCAAGGCGCAAGAAAATTCCATAGTGTAAATACAAAAAAAACTAGTTAGAATCACCTCCCTTTTTTAAGGATTTAGCTCTATAGCTGTGACCTGATATGTTGATAATAGTAGAGTAATGAACAATCCTGTCAAGAATAGCAGAAGCCAAATTATGGTCATCGAAAATATCAGTCCATTGTTCAAAAGTTTTATTTGTAGTAATAATTAAAGATCCTTTTTCATATCTACGAGAGATTATTTCAAAAAAATCATTAGCGCTATAGCTTGGTATTTTTTTAAAACCCAGTTCATCTAGGACTAATAAGTCAGCAGATAAATAATATTCTAATTTTTTAAAATAAGTATTATCCGCCTTAGAAGCATTTAAGGTATATAACAATTCAGAACAAGAAGAAAACAAAACTTTAAATCCTTTCATTAAGGCTTTAATAGAGATAGCAATCGCGAGATGCGTTTTGCCTGTTCCCGGTTTGCCGATAAAAACGATATTTCTTTTTTCACTAATAAATGAACAAGTAGAACAATCATTGATTAAACGTTTATCAATTGAGGGTTGGAAAGCAAAATCAAAATCTTCAATAGTTTTATAAGAAGACAGTTTACTTTGAGAGAATCTCTTTTTATAACTATTATCTTTACGAGTATTATATTCATCCTCAACTAATAGTTCTAAGAACTCTAAATAACCCATACTTTTTTGTTTTGCTAAAGACAAGCGTTCTTCGAGAGAATTGCAGATTCCAGATAATTTAAAATCTTTTAATCTATTTTTAAGCGAATTCATATTCAAGCGCCTCCTCTTTTGCAAATTCGACAGGTAAAGAATAAGAGCCATTAGAGCAAATCTTTTTAATAATTTTGTAACTGTAAACTTGATAAGCAAGAGCTCTTTTACAAGCAGAATCAACGACACCGCCGGGATATGTATTTAATAAAGATATTATTCCTTGTACTTTCCTTGACCAAAGATTAGGCGAGTCTTTTAAAATAGCAAAAAACATTTGTTCAGCAAAAGGTCCGATATTGTGCATTTTAGCTTGATATTTTTCTTGATATTCTGTTTCGGAATAAAGTTTATATTTTGGATAATGACTGTTGCTTGTAGAGAAAAGACCTTTACCAGATATAGTTGGATGAGTAGCAATTAATTTATTTTCATAATAGATTTTGACAAAAGATTTAGTTTTTTCGATCTCAAGTATTTTACCTACATATTCAAAAGGAGCAGAATAATAATTGTAATCAATAAATACATGGCAATCATGGTAAAGTTTTCTTGTGCCGACTTTAGCGATTTCAAAATTATTTAGAGGAAGCGGCAATAATAAATGTTTTTCTTCGGCATGAAAAACTTCTTTAGGGATTTTCCGAGTAGTGCCGTGAACTCTGCGATTGCAAGTGTTTTCGAGCCAATATAAAATCTGACGGTCTAAATCATCACCATCTTTAAATTGCCGGCCTAATACAAAATTGTTTTTAAAATATTTTATCCCTGATTCTACCTTACCTTTATCGTTGGGGCGATAAATTCTGCACGGAATGGATGTAAATCCATAATGCGCAGAAAAATCTTTATAAAGCTGTTGAAAGATGGGTTCATAAAAATTAGCTTCTAATATTGCTGCCTTTAAATTATCAATTCGAACAGTTTTAGGTATGCCACTAAAATATTTAAAAGCATTTTTATGACAATTTATAAAAGTTTCAACTGTTTGATCGTAAGTTTTTTCATAATAATCTAATCTAGAATAACTCAGTTTCATGTTAAATACCCAAGTTTTACGACGTTTCCCGTTGATATCAGTAGTGAGGCCAATATACCCAAAATCAACTTGAGCTTCTTCTGCTGGTTCTGTATGAATGCGAACAAATATATTTTCTTTCCTTTTAATACCTGCTAAAAAGCGTTTAATAGCTGAATAAGATATTTTTACTTCAATTTCACGCAGTTTTTGATAAATCAAAATCCCGCTTAATCCTTGTTCCATCCACTCAATAATTTGTTCTCGATAGGTATCGAGTTTTTGAGGATGAGGTTTTTTGATTGGAAAACTTTGATTAGATTTAATACGTTTAATTATCTTATCAACAGTTTTCCAATCATGTTTAACATCACGCGCTATTTGAGATTTGTTAAGACCTTTTTCAAGTAAAGATTTAATAGTAATATACATGGCAACTCCTAACATATTAACCACCCCCGTATATAGTTTAACTATAAATAGGGATGGAAGGTTAAAAAAATAAAAATTTTAGAAGGGGGATCCCCCTTCTACCTTCAAATAAACATCATAATAAAGCAAATACTTTTATTGGTTTATCGCTATGGAATTTTCTTGCGCCTTGGGTATGGAATTTATTTTAGCCTTGAGGATCCTCTTTCTTTCAGAGAAGTTGTATTGTTGAGAGCTCCTGAATTATCAACTTTATGCGACACGATAAAAAACACGCCACTCAACACCGAAATTACAAACTACGAAAAATTTCATGGCCGTCTTACAGAATATTTACAAGAATACTTGTTACACGGAGGATACTTACCCGCTATCTCTGAATACCTTATAAAAAAAACTATTTCAAAAGCAATCTTCGATATTTATATTCAGTGGATTATCGGAGACATTTTAAAACATAATAAAAACGAAAACTATTTATATGAAATATTTAAAGGAATAAACACTACTTACGGTTCACAGATTTCTTGGAATAATATATCAAAACATCTATCAATAGAACACCAATCCTGTCCGATAAAACTATTTCACCAAAAAACTAGTTGAAATTCCTTAATTTTAAAATCAGAAATTCTGGCTGGTGTTGCGCTTAACAGATCTATCAATGTCAACCTTGATAATAATGCTTCTTTTATTATCCTATGCAAATAAAATAACGATTTTTCATATTTAGATTGGTATTTTATATATGTCAAAAGTAAATAATATATCATCGCTATCCAGACTTGACTCATCACCGCATTTTTACTTGTTCCCAAAAATGTTTTTATTTGTAAATTCTGTTTTATCCATCTAAAAAATATTTCTATTTGCCATCTTGTTTTATATATTTGTACGATCGTTTTAGCTGACAGTTTAAAATTGTTGGTAACAATACTAACTACTTCGTCACTTTTTTCATCTAAAAATCTTATCATTCTTAAATTCTTTTCATATTTTTTATTTTCTAGTTTTATTTTTTCATCAGACAATATCCCGTCTTTCATTGCCTCTAGATGCTGTCCGAGAACTGTATATTTTAGATTGTTTTTTAATTTAGTCACAAAATAACTCTTAGAAAAGTCAATATTACTCCATAGTTCAAGGTCTGTATACGCACGGTCAAAACAATATATGCTGTCCGGTTTAATATTTAATTTATCCTTAGCTATTCTTATATCAGAAATATTCCCTTCAGTTATCACTGCAAAATCGGGAATATCTCCTGAATGATCAAATAAGCAGTGTATTTTTACAGCGCCTTTTTTAGTTCTGAATTTCGCCCATGAAAATGTAGCCAGACATACATCAATTGTGGAAGCGTCAATCGTATATAGCGGATTCTTAAAACGAAATTTATGTTTCGGAGTTAAATCTTTGCATTGGGAAAGTATCTTGTAAAATAATGATTCATAAATTTGATAACTTCTTATTTTATTCGCATCTGCTAACGTAGAACGTTTAACAGGCGATAATCCTAAATGGTATAACTTAGAATTATTTATTTCTAGTCCATTTACAATTTCTCTCAAAGATTTTTTCCCGGAGGCTTGCGCGTATAGTAAAGATCCAAGCTGGTTCCAGAATTTAAGAGTCTTAACATAACGGTCGCCATTAAAAGAATTTACAAAACGTTCAAAATGATATCGCGGAATTAATGCTAAAAGTTGATTAAAAACCGTGCTATAATTAGCCATATAGGGAATCCTCCTTGTTTTATGGGCGTTTTAGCGTGTTTCCATTTTACCCATTTTAACATTTTTGGAGTGATTCCCTTTATTTTTTTAGACGTTTACCGGACAGGATTG